>CALBXK010000258.1 GCA_937890535.1 uncultured Spartobacteria bacterium | reverse complement strand
TGAAGGTTTCTGTCGCGGGTGCAATGCCAAGATCTGCACAGACCGGTCGGGCTCCGTGACGGAGATTGGATTGCTGAGTCCGGGTATGCAAGGTGACAGCATCCGCATACATTCCCGCCAACCCCAGCGCCTTCGCTTCCGCCATGGCGGCTTCTTTTAGTCGATCCAACAAATGCCGCCCTCGATGCGCCGGGTCAACAACAGCCTGCCCGCCCTCGGCCACCGGCCCTGGTTGATTGCGTTCCAGCGCGTAGTGGCCCACCAATCGGCCGTCGCATCCCGTGGCCACAAAGGAGACGACCTGGCCGGAGCGGTTGAGGGCCGCCACCCGCTCGGGGTAATAAACATCCTTGTTGAAATAGCTGGATCCGTAGGCCCGATAGATCAATTGCGAAATTTGTTCGGCATCCTCCGCCCGCATACGGCGAATTTCGTAGACCTGCTCAGGCGCCAGTTGGGGCGCGTCCGCAAAGGGGGCCAATTTTTTTCCTGCGCCCGCCACATGGCTTTCATGCAGCCACTTCACGATCCGCAAAGCCTTTCCCTCCGGGCCAAAATTTTCGTAATGGACGGCATCGGCCCGATGCGCCCAATCCAATCCGAGCATTTGTTTTCGCATCCCGGCATCCGCCGAGGCGAGCGCCTCTTCCAGACGCCGCACATCATGGGGCAATCCGAAATCCCGAACCGTCACCTCAAGTACGCCCTCCTTTTGCAAGGAAGAAAGAATGATCGGCCCTATTTCCCCCTGCGGATACGCACAGGAAAACGTTTCGCGCATTGCGGCGACGATCAATCCGTGTAAGCGATCGGCGTCGGCATTTGCCAGCGACGTATGCCGAAGAATCTCACGGGAAAACGATTCCACCGTGCCGAGCACCCGGGCATCGGTCGTCACTCGCAACTCAAAGGTCAGAGGGGCCTCTCCGCCCTCCCCCGTAGTATTCCCGTTCCGCTCCTTCGAGAGTGGCTTGCTCATTTTTTCTTCGCAGGCGGCGTTTCCCCGCTCTCGGGGGCCGGCGCCGCTTTGAGAATTTTTTCGACCTCGGGATCTGGTTCCGCGCCCAACTCCGCGGCCCGATAGTAATGCCGCCGTGCCAACTCGATGGCCGGCGGGTCATTTTCTAAATACGACATCGCCAGATTGTAGTGCGCATCGGAAAATTCCGGATCAATTTCGACCGCTTTGCGGAGTTCGTCCTGTGCCCCATCCATCCAACCCTTGCGCCCCATCACCACCCCGAAATAGTTCCGGGCCCGGGCATTCCCCGGATCATAGAGAGTTGCTTGAGCGAGTTCAGCGAGAGCGGCATCGAGATGCCCTTGTTCCATATCCATGACTCCGAGAGTCAACCAGGCCGGCGCGGAATCGAGTTTGAGCGAAACGGCACGAGTGAGCGCCACCTTGGCGGCGGCAAAGTCTCCCGCTGCGAATTCGAGCATCCCCAGATTCACCAACCCGGCGAGGTTATCCGGTGCCAATTCCAACATCACCCGATAGGCCTGACGGGCTTCTTTATAATCCTTGCGGGCAAAGGCGGCATTGCCCGCCGCAGCCGCCTCACGGGCAACCTGGGGAATGAAGGGCCGGGGCTCCTTCCCAACGGGCTCCGCTACGGACTCGGACTCCGATTGCGCCAGCGCGATGCGCAATGGACAACACAACAGCGCCAGGCCAAGCAAAAATCGCACCATCAATTTCCGTCTCCTGAAAGTTCCCGGGAACGATCCGTCGCCGCCTTCACGGCATCGATGAAAGCCGATCTCACGGCCGCTTTTTCCAAAACACCCAAGGCCGCAATCGTGGTCCCACCGGGGCTGGTGACCATTTCACGCAAAAGGGCCGGATGATCGCCGGTGACGGCCACCATCTCCGCAGCCCCACGAACTGTCTGCACCGCCAAATCCAGAGCCAAGGGCCGGGGCAATCCTGCGGCCACGCCACCATCGGAAAGCGCTTCCATCATCAAATACACATAGGCCGGACCACTCCCGCTCAGCCCGGTGACAGCATCAAGCTGATTCTCCGTTACGGAATGCACCCCGCCCACAGCACCAAATATTTTCTCGGCAATTTTCACATCGTTTTCCGCCGTCTCCACCGTGACAGCGATCGCCGTCGCACTCATCCCCACCATTGCGGCCGTATTGGGCATGACACGAATGACCCGGGCTCCAAAAGCCATCCCGCTGAGACGGCTGACGGTCAGTCCGGAGACAATGGAAATGAGGAGCTTGTCTTTGAGTTCGACCCCAGCTTCCTCCAAGGCAGCGCTGGCATCCCCAGGCTTTACGCAGAGAAGCACCACGTCGGCTTCGGCAGCAGCGGCCGCATTGGATTTCATGAGGCGGCCTGATGTCGCCTTCACAAAACTCTCACCGCCGGCTTGCAATCGATCCGCCACAACAATGTCCTCCGCGACACAAACCTTGCCCCGCAACATACCCAAGGCCAAAGCCTGCGCCATTTTTCCTCCACCCAGAAACGCATATTTCATGTCGGCAAAATGACGCCCCGCTGACCTCAGAGCAAGGCAAAGTCGGACCACGTCGCCGCAAATCCTCCGGGAAAGAGATTGCCTGTCCCCCGTGCAACGCGTACGACTGCCCCCATGATCTTGCGTCTTTTACGCCTTTCCGCGCTGCTTGTGATCCTACCGCTGACAGCGCTCCTATCCTCCTGCTCGTCCACCTCGGACTCAGACGCTCCCACCGGAGAAGCCCGCCGCGCCTACTACAACACCCCATCCTACCAGGCTCAGCAGCCCTTCGCCGACAATACCCCCCTTATTTCCACTTTCTACGACTCCGGCTACGAGGAATCCGTCTACAGTCCGTTCTCGTTTAACTAGGAGCCCAAGGAATAGCGGCGGCGTTTGGGCAAGGAAGCCCCCGGCCCAATTCTCCGCGATTCGCCCTCGTCTCCCTCTCACCCACTGATTCAACGTGAGAAATTCTTAATTTTCTTCACCACCCGAGAAGATAAGAAAAGATCAATGGCACGACGATCGTTGCGTCGCTCTCGACGACAAACTTCGGGGTCTTGACCCCCAGTTTCCCCCAAGTGATTTTCTCATTCGGTACCGCACCAGAATAACTACCGTAGCTGGTGGTGGAGTCACTGATCTGACAAAAGTATCCCCAGAGTGGAATCTCGGGACGCTGGAGGTCCTGGTGCAACATCGGCACCACGCAAATGGGAAAGTCCCCCGCAATCCCGCCGCCGATTTGAAAGAATCCGATCGAACCCAATTCGCCCATCGGCTGCGCGGTCTTCGTGTACCAATCGGCCAGCTCGATCATATACTCAATGCCCGTCCGCACGGTATGAACGTTCTTGATATGCCCATTGATGCAATGTCCAGCATACATGTTGCCAAGAGTCGCGTCCTCCCATCCCGGCACAATCATGGGCAGGTTCTTTTCGCAGGCCGCCAGCATCCAGGAATTCTTGGGATCAATTTGATAACTGGGTTTTAATTTTCCCCCGCGAAGGATCTTGTACATGAATTCGTGCGGAAAGAATCGCTCCCCGGCCTGGTCCGCAGCCTCCCATTCCGCCAGGACAACATCCTCGATCCGACGCATGGCTTCCATTTCGGGAATACAGGTGTCGGTGACCCGGTTCATGTGACGGGCAAGGAGAGCCTCCTCATCCGCCGGCGTGAGATCCCGATAATGTGGCACCCGTTCGTAGGAGTCATGAGCCACCAGATTGAAGATATCTTCCTCAAGATTGGCTCCGGTGCAGACGATGGCATGAACCTTGTCCTGCCGGATCATCTCCGCCAGCGAAAGTCCAAGCTCAGCGGTGGACATCGCCCCGGCCAGGGTCACAACCATTTTCCCCCCGGCCTGCAAATGCGCCTCGTATCCCTTCGCGGCATCGACCAGGGCGGCGGCGTTAAAGTGCCGGTAGTGATGAAGGATAAATTCGGAAACTGGACCATTTTTCATAGTCGGGAGATCCTATCGTTCCGCCTCGGCGCTGCAACTTTCTTTGCGCGAAATGGGGAATCTGTTACGCCCTTGGGAATGTCTGGGAAAGCTGCCCTCTTCCATGCCGTCGGCGGAAATCTCTCTGCCCGGGTGGAACAACACCGCGACCCGGCTCATATCGATCATGTCTGGATTCGAATGAAGGCAGGCGAGATTGGATCCGTGCAAGTTTCGGTGAACACTTCTTCCCGCCGCAATCTTGTGGCCGGATTCGATTCCCGCGTTCGGGTGGGCGTCATCACAGCACCTTGGGAGGATCTTCCCTCCCGAGGCTTCGAACCCTGGCCCCGCTTCAGCTACGATGATTTCGAGAAGTCCACCAATGTGTTCTTCGAGCACTATGAACGCGAGGCTTTGGAAAAACTCCTCCTCGATTCCGTCTCCCAGGCCTGCCTACTTGAAGCTTGGGGCATGCCCTACGAACACCGGGCCCATCCAGGACTCCATCAGATCCACTCCCGCCGGGCAAGTTGTGCTGTGGCCGAGGACATTCGGGATCGCGACGGTGCCCTCCGGTTCTATTTTTCCGAGAGGAAGGAGACGGACTTATTCCTCTTCAAGTTCTGCGGACAACCGTGAATGCCTTGTTGGTCTCCCCCGGACGGCAGAGGCTGCCGTTCTTGTTTCCCCTTGCCTCGGCGATTCTAGGAATTGTCGCCGCTGAAATGACGCCGATGGATTCGTCGATCTGGCTCGGGGTGAGCCTCGTCGCCGGCGTTTGGTACTTTGCCATGAGGTCGCGGGTCGCGTTTCTCATATTCTGTGCCTCCGTTTTCGCGCTTCTCCATCTTTGGCAGTCCCGCGAATCTCCCGCCGCCATTCTCGCGGCACGGATCGGCCAGGAATCACCCCACGGCGAGGCGACGGGAATCGTCACCGGTGAGGTGCGCACTTTCTCCGGAAAAAGCAGCTTCACTTTGGCGGTTGATCACCTGCGGATGGACGAGAAAAATCTGAACGCACCCCTCGCCCTCGGGGTCGAATCAGATGCGCCTCCCCCAGCGCCTGGCGACTCAATCCGTGTCACCGGCATCCTCCAAAACCTGTCGCCTCCACGCAATCCGGGGCAGTTTGACAGCATGGCCTGGTCAGAGCGCCGCGGCATCTTCTCCCGCCTGCGGGTGGCTCACGCCAACGACACTCAAATTCTCGCCACCTCGCAAGGGAATCCGATCGAAAGCGCGGCCCTGAAAGCCCGGGACTGGATGCAGCAGACCCTGACCCGTGGGCTGGATGATCCCCTGGTCGCCAACCTCTTAATAGGCATGACCCTCGGCGACACGACCGCCATGCCGGAGGGGCTTCGCGAGAGTTTTCGTGGCACCGGCACGTTTCACCTTTTCGCAGTCAGCGGTCTCCATGTCGGAATCCTCGCCGTCTTGTTTTGGTCGATCTTCACTTCCGTCCGCATCCCCCGCCGCGCCGCCGCCGCCCTCATCATTCCCATTCTTTGTTTTTACGCCCTCATGACAGGCCTCAAACCGGCCAACACCCGGGCCACCGTCATGGCCGTGATTATACTCATTGGGCTGATGGGACGCCGTCAGCCATTGCTATTCAACAACCTCCTTGCGGCGGCATTTTTGATCCTCCTTACCAATACGAACCAACTCTTCAACCCCGGCTTCCAGTTCTCATTCAGTGTCGTCGCGGCGATCATGATCTTTGAGCCGGGCCTTCGGCATATGCTGGCCGCTCCGTTCATCAAGGATCCGTTCCTCCCCGAATCCCTCCTCTCTCCCGGACACCGGTTTGGCTTGAAGGCGGGTCAATACATCGCCGCCCTCGTCGCCGTGTCCACCGCCGCCTGGATCGGATCTCTTCCGCTGACTCTCGGATACTTTCACCTCATTTCCCTCAGCGCCATCCCCGCGAACCTCCTGGCCGTGCCGCTCGCATTTGCCATCATGGCCGTCGGACTGCTTTCGCTGGGCGCTGCCGGAATCAGCATCACCCTGTCGGTAATTTTCAACCAAACAAACTGGCTTCTCTCCCGCATCCTCATCGGAGGAATTTCCACTTTGGCCGCATTCCCAGCCTCGTTTATCTACGTCAAAACACCTGATTTTCCAAAGCCAATCGCAGAGGTGGTTGTTTTCGATTTTGGTTCGGGTGGTGCCGTCTGGTTGTCGGTGCGAGGGCGTTCCTGGCTTTTCGATACCGGTTCGCTCTATCATCACGACACCGTTCTGCTCCCCTTTCTACATTCTCAGGGAGTTCGCTCCTTGGACGGATTGCTCATTTCCCATGGGGATGCCGGTCACATCGGAGCCTCCTCTTCTGCGGTAGCCAGCTTCACTCCCCATCGCATCATCGAATCGATGCTGAAGGATCACTCATCGCATCGCCATCGCCTCCATGCCGACCTACAACGCCTCGGCATACCAAAATCTCTCCACCGCAGCGGCGACGCTCACGCCCTGGCGCCTGGCGCGACTCTGCACATTCTTCATCCTCCGCCTGGACTTTCCCTCCGCACCGCCGATGAAAAAATCCTCGTCGTTCGAGCCGACATCGAAGAGGTCCGCATCTTGTTCATGTTCGATTCCGGACTCGCCGTCGAACGTTGGTTGCTGGCCAATTCGCCGGGCGAACTCGCCTGCGATATTCTTGTCCGGGGTGCACCAAGCAGTGGTCCCGCCGCCAATTCCGCGTTTCTGGACGCCGCCCACCCTCAAGTCGTCATCGCCACCGCGGCCACCTTTCCACGCAGTGAACAAATTTCCCCGGCCTTGATTGAAATCCTGAATTCAGCCGGCATCCCCCTTTTTCGTCAGGACGAGTGTGGGGCGGTGACAATAAGAATTCTATCCCCAGCGTGGGAGGTTTCCGCTTTTCTCACCGACCAACACTTTTCTCACTTGCGATGAAACCGAAAATTCTCTTCCAGGTCCGCGACCTTTCTGTCCGGCGCGGACCTGTCTCCATCCTTCAAGGGATCAACTGGACCGTACACCGTGGCGAACACTGGGTCATCCTCGGCTCGAACGGCTCGGGAAAATCCTCCCTACTCAATGCCATCACCGGATACATGACCCCCACCGCTGGCGAAATCACCCTTCTCGATGAGGAATTCGGCGACTGCGATTGGCGTGAACTCCGCCACCATATTGGCATCGTCAGCAGCAGCATCGCCCAACTCGTTCACGAGGAGGATGAGGGGCTTGAAATTGTCGCTGGCGGGAAACGGGCCATGATTGGATGTTGGGGTCGCATTACCGGCCCCGAAAAATCCCGGGCCCGCTGTCTGTTGTCATCCCTTCGGGTCCCCCACACCGCAGGCCGCCGTTGGGAAGTCCTCTCGCAGGGCGAGCGGCAGCGGGTGCTCATAGCCCGCGCCCTCATGGCCGATCCCTCCCTTCTCATTCTGGATGAACCGTGTGCGGGGCTGGATCCCATCGCCCGCGAAAATTTCCTCACCGATCTCAGCGGTTTCGTCGCGAAAAAAAACGGACCAACCCTGGTTCTCGTCACCCACCACGTGGAGGAAATCCTCCCCGGTTTCACCCATCTCCTTGCCCTTCGCCGTGGACGGGTCGCCTATGCTGGTCCTGCCGCGTCCGGCCTCACCAGTGCCGGACTCAGCCGCATCTTCGAGGCCCCGGTCACGGTTCATCGCCGCGCAAACCGCCTCCGGTTAAAAACCAGAAACGAATAACACGCCGACCGACCTGATATCCTCGGGCATAAATCCTCAGCGATAATCAGGCAAAAATGCCTTCTCGGCCTTAAACAATTCCAGGGTCATCGCCTTGATTTCCGCCGGACTGCAAACTGCCGCCGTCAGCGGATCCAGCATCAGAGCATGAATGGCCGCCTCCTTGCTGCGCTCGATGGCCGCCGTAGCTCCCAAATCAAAGACACTCATATTGGAGACACAAAGCCCCGCCATCTGAGCGGGCAAGGCCCCATAACGTGTCGGGTTAATTCCATTGCGATCGATCATACAGGCCACTTCCACGCAACCATCGGCGGGCAGGTTCGTAATCAGTTCTCCCCCGCCTCCCGTCGAGTTCATGACGTTGCCGTGGATCCGAAACGGCGAATCCTTTTCCCGCGCCTCAATGATCCAACTGGCGTATTCCCAACTCCGTTCCCATTCGATCGGTTCCTTGCCCCGCAACATCGCCATCCGCAAGGCATCGGCATCCTTGCGCCAGGTCGGCCAGCCGTCCGCGTAAAAACTCTCCCCTCCTTCATATCCAGGACGACAATATTTTTCCCGCACATCATTATGGGTGCGGTAGTAAGGCAAATACTCCGAGAGATGTCCGCTTGACTCGGTAATAAAAGCCCCGAATTGAAGCATCATATCCTTGCGCACCAAATCCCCCGCATCTTCGGGGTTCGAGGGACGCCCAGCCAGATCCTCCCGGGCCTTCTTCTTCAAAAACGGGTAGAGATCTTTTCCCAAATGCCGCAGCTTCACGAACCAAGCGAGATGATTGATGCCCGCGCAGGTCCATTCCATATCTCCCACCGAAATTTCTGCCCGCCGGGCCAAGAGCTCACTTGTCCCCTGGACGGAGTGACAGAGCCCGACCACTGACATCGAAGATGTTCGCCCCGCGGCCAGGCACATCATGCTCATCGGATTGGTATAGTTCAGGATCAGAGCCTCTGGACACCACCGCTCCGCATCCTTCAGCACCTCCAACCAGACCGGAACGGTACGAAGTGCCTTGAAAAGCCCCCCCGGTCCAATCGTGTCGCCAATGCACTGGTTCACTCCATACTTGAGCGGGATGTCATTGTCGTGCCGCACACATTCCAGTCCGCTCACCTCAATGCAATTCACCACATAGTCGCTCCCCGGCAACACCTCTCGCCGCTTCGTGCTGACAATGACTTTCCAATTTTTCACGCCCAGCTTACCAATCAGCCGCTCGACCAAGCGTTTCATCGTTTGCAGGCGCGACGTGTCGATGTCCACCAAGCCAATCGTGCCACCGCACTGTCCCGGAATCCGCAGCACATCATTGAGCAAACGGGGAGTGAACCCACTACCAGCTCCCATCATGGTGATCTTGATGGGACGTTTAAATACGCCAGCCAACCCGCGTCGGGCCGCGGATTGGGTGTGTTCCGCGTGACCTTGCAACTTTTTTGAAGAGGATTTTGCCATGCGTGCAACCTAGCTGATTCCCCTTGGCCTCCAAGCCGTAAGGTGTGATTATTAAAGTCTATTTTGTGATATTTTGCCATGTCGCCTCCCGCCTCCCCTTCCACATCAGACGCGTCGCCCGACCTCGCAATGACCATGTCCGCACCGTTTGGACAGCTCAAGGACTCGGCCTTCTCCTCGCGATACCACTATGAAAACGACCAACGGGGAAACGACTCTTTTGTGATCATTCAACGCACAACCACCGGGCGGGGCATCTGCCGGTGGCAAGAACGCGATTTGAGCGTGCCCCCGGAAACTGCCTTCATCTGCCTCGTGCCAGATCCCGTGGAAGCGGTCATTCACATCTGCCGAACCCGCTTCCGGGAACATCTCGGCATCAAGGAAATTGCCGACCAGGCCGGCTTGAGCCGCGAACATCTCACCCGCATTTTCACCGCTCGGATGGGAACCTCCCCGGCCCGGTACCTGCGAAACCATCGCGTCGATGCCGCCCGGGAGATGCGGCGATTCTCGGATGCCACATGGACGGAGACCGCCCTGCGTTGCGGATTTCCCTCGGTTAAAGCTCTGCGCAGCGCCCTGAGCGACTAAGAAACGCTGCCTAAACCAGAAAAGGCGATCAACCACAGAGGTCACTCTTTCTTATCCATTTTCCCTCTGTGATCTCTGTGTCCTCTGTGGTTCATTTCTGCTTTTCGGCCACGAGATCTTCGGAACCTGTCAGAGTTCGGTTGCCGGAATACCGTAAAACTTCTCACCCGGGGCAATCTTAGAGCGCCCGGAGGCGAGACGCCATTTGTTGGTATCCCGCAGCGAGTAAATACACCCGCAATATTCCTGCATGTAAAATTCTTCGGCCTTGGAAATTTCGAGCATCCGGCTGGCTCCGCCTTTCTTGCGCCAATTGAATGTCCAATAATGCATCCCGGGATATCGTCCGGCAGCGCGTTCTCCGCTGCCATTGATTTGCTCCATATTTTTCCACCGCGAGATCCCGAGGCAACTGGTTATGACCGGGAATCCGTTTTCGTGGGCGTAGAGCGCGGTGCGTTCAAATCGCATATCAAAACACATCGTGCAGCGGGCCCCCCGTTCCGGCTCCCATTCCAGGCCCTTGACCCTCGCAAACCAATTCTCCGTATCATAATCCGCATCCACAAAAGAGACGCCATGCTTCTCCGCGAAGCGGATGTTCTCCGACTTGCGAAGCTCGTACTCATCCCGGGGATGGATGTTCGGGTTATAGAAATATATGGCATATTCCAAGCCAGACGCCTGGATGGCCTCCATCACTTCGCCCGAGCAGGGCGCGCAACAAGAGTGGAGCAGCACCTTCCGATGCCCTCCCGGCAGTTCCAGAACGGGACGCTCCCCGTCGGCCATCAAATTCCCCTTCGCCATGAATGCTATTTCTTTAACACGATCATCTCGGAGTCAATCGCTGAGATCTCCATCACGGTCCGGCGCACGTAGCCGGGACGGAAAATCGGAATCCAACTCGTGTACGTTCGTTCCCGACCCTCGCGGCCTCCCCGGACATAATTCCGCACCGGAATCCAATCCATCTGGGGCGGAATATCGGTGAAAAACTCTTCCCGCCGCGTCTTCAACGAGTTGAGAACCACCGCATCGGCTCCGTTCTCACGGGCATTGTAGATCATGCTCTTGCGCAGGAACGGCCAACCCAGGTCGGTGGCAAACGCCAGACGCCCAATCACGGTGTGGGGTTCCTTCGGCGGCTTTCCCAGAATGGAAATCGGAACATCGTCCGCTTTCGGCGGATACGTCTTCATCGTCTCAGAAATGTAATACTGACTCGTGGAACTCACAGAAGCACAGCCGGAAAGGCCAATTCCAAAAACAAGGATTGAAAGCCCGGCGAAAATCCCGATTGAATATCCCCTCCTCATGAGCGTTCATTCTATCAGAGGACATCCGCGATGAAAATCAAACTCCCCATTTTGGCTGCGATGACGCTGATGGCCGGCAGCCTCTTCGCTGCCGGCCCTCACCTCGGCCTTGTCATCGGCTTCGGAGGAGCACGGATGGGAAGCTGGGGACCCTCAATGGTTTGCCTCCCGCCGCACGATCGACGATTCCCTCGTCTTTTCAACGGTGCCCGGTTTGCCTCTTCCCTCTGGTATCTCTATCCGACCGTAGGATACTCCCCCGGGTTCCGCACCATCTCACCTCCTTTTTACGATTCCGCCCCCGCCGTCATCCGCGTGCCCCCGCCCATCCCATTGACTCAACCCGCCGTCGTCCAACCGTCCAGCCCATTCCGCTGGCGGCGTTGATTCGCAGAATCCTTCCGGAAGTATCACCCGACCTCGCCGGGATGGCGCAGGGCTTGTCTGCTAGGGTGGTATTGATGCGTCCAGAAACACATTTTTACTTCCGCGAAATGGAATTCATCCACCCTCGCCTTGCAGGATACCGGTTGAGCCGGTAGGCTGCGCGCCCTTTTCATGCTTACTGTCTCGCAACTCACAAAAGCCTACGCCGGACGCACCCTCTTCGAGGACGCGTCCCTGCAAATCAATACCGGAGACCGGATTGGACTCATTGGTCCAAATGGAGCGGGCAAAACGACACTTTTCTCCCTTATTCTGGGCGAAAACACCCCGGACGCCGGATCGGTTTCCCTGCCCCGCGGCACCACTTTGGGCTACCTTCCTCAGGAAAGCGCTCCTTCCGGCGAAGAAACCGTCCTGCAATTGGCGGCGTCGGTGTCACCCGGGATGGCGTCGGCCTACAAGACGCTGCGCGAATACCCGGACGAAAATGCATCGGAACATCACGAAGGCGTTGCCGAATTTATGGAGAACGATGGCTACAATCTCGAGGCCAAGGCCAAACGCATCCTCGCCGGTTTGGCCTTCGCGCCCACGGACTTTGAACGTGCCGCCCGAACCATGAGCGGAGGCTGGATGATGCGCGCACATCTCGCCCGTCTCCTCGTCATGGAACCCGACCTTCTTATGTTGGATGAGCCCACCAACCATCTCGATTTGGAAACACTGGGCTGGTTTCAAAATCACCTCAGCAACTATTCCGGTGCCATCCTGGTCATCTCGCATGATCGCGTTTTCCTCAATGCCATCTGTCGCGTGATGGTGGAGATTTCCCGTCAACGCCTGCATCGCTACGTGGGAACCTACGAAGACTTCATTGATCAAAAGCAGGCCCGCGAAGAACAGTACCTGGCCGCCTACAAAAACCAACAGCGCGAGATCGCCCACCTCCAGGATTTCATCAACCGCTTCCGCGCCAAGGCCAGCAAGGCCTCTCAGGCCCAGGAACGAATTAAGCGCCTGGACCGAATGGAACGCCTGGAGGCTCCCGAAAACCCCGAGGCGACCGTCAAATTTGCCTTCCCCCAGCCTCCCCGCAGCGGCCAGCGTGTCATCACCCTCAAGAACGTGCACCAAGCGTATGGCCGTCATGTCGTCTATACGGATCTCAATTTAGAAATTGAGCGGGGCCAGCGCACCGTCCTGGTCGGTCCCAATGGGGCGGGTAAATCGACCCTGCTTAAGATCATGGCTGATATTGTGCCTATTCAGGGAGGCGAGCGTATTCCCGGTCACAACGCCAGCATTGGATACTTCGCCCAACACCGAACCGAGACCCTCCATGCCCGGCATACCGTCCTGCAGGAGTCGTTGGCCGATGTGTCCGGCGTGAGTGAGCAAGCGGCCCGCACCATCCTTGGATCGTTCTTATTTCGCGGCGACGACGTCTTCAAGACCGTGGGTGTGCTCAGCGGCGGAGAGAAAAGTCGTCTGGCCCTGGTCAAATTGCTTCTCCATCCCCCCAACCTCCTTCTGCTGGACGAGCCCACCACCCACCTGGACATGCCGAGCATCGATGCCCTCATCCACGCCCTCCGGCAATATGAAGGCACTCTGCTTTTTGTCAGCCACGACGTGCATTTCATTCGAGCTCTGGCCACAACCGTGATCCACATTCACGCCGGGCGGCTGACCCCCTATGCCGGGGACTACGGCTATTATTTGGAAAAATCCGAGGCCTCCAATGAGCGATCCGCCCTCGTCGCCAAACTCCACAATCATCAACCCGCCTTGGCGACGGAATCCGCCCCGGACCCTGCCGCTCCCAAGATGGGAATGAAAGAAATTCGACAGCAACGGCGGGCTGAAGCGGAGCTCCGCAAAGCGGAAGCCAAGATCCGCCGCGACCGCCAAAACCGCGTCACAGAACTCGAAGCCACCATCATCGAACTCGAAACCCGGCAGCAATCCCTCACCGACGCCCTGGAAGATCCCTCCCTCTACCAAAACGCCGCGAAGGCCCTGCAACTCAACCGCGAACTTGCAGGGGTCGCCGATTCGTTGAAAAGCGCCAGCACGGAATGGAGCACCCTCGCAGCACAACTCCCGGCCTCCGACACCGACGAAAATTCTTAGTCACTCGTTCTTCCTTCATAATTTCTCATTGATTCGCCTTTGGCTCCCCTTCGGGCTGTCAGGCTTGCGCCAGACAGTCTGTCTCCCTACGGTCGGCTTTTCCTTCATAATTTTCTTCCGTGGAAATCCTTATCCAACCATCCAAGCAGGAAGCCTGCGCTCTTGGAGCGCGCTGGATCGCCCGTCTCCTCCGCGCCAAGCCCAACGCCGTTCTCGGCCTGGCCACCGGCAGCACGCCAGTGTTGCTTTACCAGGAGTTGATCAGACTCCATCGCGAGGAGGGGCTCGATTTTCAGGCCGTCACCACCTTCAACCTCGATGAATATCTCGGCCTCGCTCCCACCCACCTGGCATCCTACCACCACTTCATGCGGGAAAATCTTTTTCGCCACATCAACATCTGCGAAAAAAATACCCACATTCCCGATGGATTGACGACAGACGTGCCCGACACCTGCCGGAAGTATGAAGACCAAATCCAGGCGGCTGGCGGGATCGATCTCCAGATTCTGGGCATCGGCGGCGATGGGCACATCGGCTTCAACGAACCAGGGTCATCCCTCGCCTCCCGCACCCGCATCAAAACGCTCACCGAGCGGACCCGGCAAGACAACGCTCCATTTTTTGATAGTCCGAACGAGATTCCCCGCCATGTTCTCACCATGGGGGTGGGCACGATCATGGATGCTCGCGAGATCGTTCTTTTGGCCTTTGGCGAAACCAAGGCGCAGACTCTCGCCGCTGCTGTGGAGGGGCCGGTGACGGCATCCGTGCCGGCGTCGATCCTGCAGTTTCATGAGAAAGCCACCTTTCTCGTCGATGAAGCCGCCGCCACGCATCTGAAACGAGCGGACTATTATCGCTGGGTGGATGCGAATAAACCCAAGTGGCAACAAGTATAGGCCACTAGATTTCGGAGAGAAAAGCCTACGTCGATTTTGGTTCTTTCTGAACCCTGAGAGCTGAACCCTGAGCACTTTCTTCCAAAAGCGAGAGGCAGCGGGGAAAGATGGGGCTAAAATCTTCCGGATGATCCCGGACCCAGGATCGAACTTGATCCCGAGGAAAGAAGGCCCCGGTTTCGAGTTCGAGGGGCGCGAGTTGGAAGGGACCCTCGTGAGTACCATGAAAGACCTCAATAAACTCCCATCCGGTATTCTCGCTGCACGGCAAGCGTCCAATGCCCTCCAGCACGCATTCGATTCCTATCTCCTCGCGCAACTCCCGCCGGGCCGCCTGAGAGTAGCTCTCCCCGGCATCGACATGCCCGGCGGTCGAGGAATCCCAGAGCGATGGGTTCCGATCCTTCCAAAGCGAACGTTTTTGAAGAAAAAGCTCGCCAAGAGCATTGGTGATCAGAATGTGCACGGCACGATGACGTAAGTTATTCACATGGACCGATTCGCGTGATTTGGGACCCAAAACCTGATCGTCCTCATCCACTTCGTCAAACTCCTCCTCCGCCGATTGCGCCTCGCTCGGAGCAAGGGTTCGAACCAGTTCCTCCCACTGACCGAGGGCAAGTTCCTCCGCCCGCACACTGACATCGACACCGAGTCCGGCGCAAAGCTCCACCCATTGGCCCTTGAAGGCCGAAAGGAGATTCCGCAATTGCTTGCGCCGTTCCGAAAATCCGCGCCGGACCAGGGCCTCAAAGACGCCTTCATCGCAGGGCAAAACTTCCTCCGCGGTTTTGCGGCGAAACCCCACCACGGCCGATGCCACCCGGGGCTGCGGAAAGAAGACCGTCGGGGGAAGTTTTTTTAGATAATCCACCGTCCAACGTCGAGCCGTGCACACGGTCATGGCGCCGTATTCTTTTGTTTTTGGCTTCGCGTTCAATCGCGCGGCGACTTCATGCTGCAGCGTGAGAACAAGGATTGATGCGGGTGAGAGCGCCGAGGTAAATTTTGCAATCAAGGGCGTGGAGACGTAATACGGAAGATTTCCCACGATCTTCACCGGTCCCTTCCCGTGAAGTTTCCGGAGGTCGAAGTCCAAGGCGTCGGCGTGGAACAGTTCCACGCGCGGATCGGAATATTTTTCTTCCAGCCACGCAACCATGTTGCGGTCTTTTTCAATCAGGGTCACCGTCACGTCGGCGTCCAACAATTGCCCGGTCAAAGCCCCCAGTCCGGGGCCAATTTCCACCACATGGTCGCCGGGACGCAGATCGAGTTGCGCAACGATCCAGCGGGTCAGATTTTGATCGTGAAGAAAATTCTGTCCCAGGCTTTGGCGGGGACGCGTTTCCAATCTGGCCAGGGCTTGATGGATTTCCGTAAGTGTCACCCGCTTTTCCTAACCGATCCCCCGGAAATTCACAATTCCTCCCTGACAGTCATTCCCAGTCCCCGGTCATCTTTTCCCAAGTTATTCACATTGGCGGCCCGAGGCGACGGCCGGTCCTTCTGGAAACAACAGTTGCGCGACGAAACGCGGGAATCAGCGCTTGTGAGCAGGCCGCCTTTCCGGCAACCTGCCGACCAGCTTATGAAAAAATCCGGTTGCGCCATTGTCGTTCTCTTTCTCGTGCTCTGCGCGAGCCTGTTTGCCAATTTTCTCCTTTTTCTGGCGATGGCGGGAATGAGCGGAGGCGACGGACTGAGGGCAGGACGAGTGGAAACCATCCCACGCTTTCAGGAAGTGCTCCTCCAGGAGGGAGACGATACGAAGGACAAGATTGCGGTTATTCCCCTCACCGGCATCATAGCCTCCGGACAGGCTGGCGCTTTGGGTGATGACATGGTGGCCGGCTTCAAACATGCGCTTGGGCAAGCCCAGGAGGATCCTCATGTCAAAGCGGTGGTGATTTCGGTGGATAGTCCCGGAGGGGAGATCACCGCCTCGGACGTTCTTTATCACAGCCTGAAAGAATTCACCGTGCAAAAGCCGACGATTGTGTACTTCAATTCCCTCGGGGCCTCCGGAGCCTATTACACGGCCTGTGGTGCCAGTTATATCATGTGCAATGCGACGACCTTCACCGGCTCGATCGGAGTGATCATTTCCACCCTCAACTACCGGGAATTGTTCGGGAAGATCGGACTGGAGTCAGTGGTATTCAAAAGCGGAAAATTCAAGGACATGCTCAATGGTGCCCGGGAAATGACGCCTGAGGAGAAGGTCTATGTGGAGGGAATGGTCATGCAGGGCTACGACCGCTTCGTGGGTATCGTGGCGAAGGCCCGGGGACTGGACGAACAAACTCTGCGCAACGGGGTCGCGGATGGTCGGATTCTGAGCGGTACCGACGCCCTCGAAGCCAAACTGGTCAACGAACTCGGCTACATTGAAGACGCCTACGAGAAAGCGCGTGAGTTGGGTGACGCCCCGGGGGCAAAAGTCGTGCGCTACAAACAAGCGATCACCTTCTCATCCCTTCTTGGCATGTTCGGGGAGATTCGCACCCCGTCCATCAAAGTGGATTTACTGGAGGGACATCCCCACCTGCAACCCGGCCGGGTCTATCTGTTGCCACCATTTTTCGCTCCCTGATTCTGCGGGGCACCCATCACGTTGGAACTGGTTCTCTCCGGAATCCTCGCCTGTGGCAGCGTGGCGTATTATTATCGCCTGGCCCGGAGCCCTCATGTTCCCGCAATCCCCTGGGATCGCTTCGGAAAACCTGATGCGATCTTTGCCTTTTTGTTGATCCTCTGGTTCCTGACCAACCTTGTCACGTCCCATGGAGCCAAGATTACCGTCACCACCCAACTCCTGGTGGCCAATGCGGTTCTGGCTTTTCTGTTCATCACCTGTCTGACCTGTTTCTTAATTCTGCGCTCGATCTCGCCGCTCACTCTTTTTGGATTATCCCGTGCCGGTTGGCGCCAAAGCCTGCGCCGGGTTGTCCCGGCCCTGATCCTGGCCCTCCCGGCCATCTATTTCATCCACGCCCTGAGTTTTCGATATCTCGGAGCCTCACCTCAGCCTCTCCTGGAGTTTCTCGCCGGCCACGCCGGAACCTCAGATCGGATTTTGCTGGCCTTCACGGCAATCGTCGTGGCTCCGATCTCGGAGGAATTGATTTTTCGAGGCTACCTCTACGGAGTAATGCGCCGCTACACCGGCCAAATCCCCGCGCTTCTCCTCAGCGCCGGTTTATTCGCCGCCATCCACGCCCATCTCCCAGCGGCAGGTGGATTGTTCATCCTCGCCTTGACCCTGACCATCGTTTACGAATCGACGGCCTCCCTATGGACCCCCATTTTGATGCACGCCGGATTTAATACACTCACCGTCATGACCACCCTGCTCTGGCCGGATCTGTTGAAATGAAAATTCGTGATCTCGACGAAGATGCCTTCCTAAAGATTCTTCTGCCGGGATTGCCGTCGGGGCGCAACCTGATAGTCGGTCCGGGTGACGATTGCGCCGTGGTGATTGCACCTGGCGCCAGCGAGCTTTTGCTCCTGAAAACCGATTGTATAGTGGAGGGGGTTCACTATCGCCCGGAAGAAGATCCTGTTCGTGTCGGTCGGAAGGCAATTTGCCGCGCTTTGAGCGATATCGCCGCGATGGGTGGTGAGCCCCGACACGCCTTGGTCAACATTTTCTCGCCCCCCGATGTTCCGGTCGCCTATTGGAAATCTTTTTATGAAGGGCTCAGTTCCGCGGCGGAACAGTATGCGGTCGGCGTGGTGGGCGGAGAAACCTCCCGGGCGCCCACTGCCGCGGTCTCCGTAAGTCTCATCGGACATGTGGAACGTCACCGCCTCCTTCTGCGTTCAACCGGCAAACCCGGGGATCGACTCATTGTCACAGGATCCCTCGGAGGCTCACTCTCCGGCAAACACCTGGATTTCGAACCCCGCATCGCCGAAGGCCGCTGGTTGGGCGCACATGGCCACGCCACCTCCATGATGGATTTGAGCGACGGCCTTGCCGCGGATCTCCCTCGCCTGGCCGCTGCCAGCGGTTGCGGGTTCACGATTGACTCGGATTCCATTCCCCGAACCCGCGGCCGCACCGTGCATCAGGCCCTGACGGACGGCGAAGATTACGAGTTGTTGTTCACCTCCCCGCCGCGATTTGTCGAACGCCTGCTCCGGGGATGGAAAACCGCCTTTCCCAAAGTCCGATTGACCGAAATCGGCCATCTCTGCGAGCCAGGCGCTTCCACCACCGCCATGCCCCGGGGTTTTGACCATTTTTTTAGTGGCCTGCCGGATCAATAAAAAAAGAACTCGAGCTCAGGATGATCAAAATCAAATATCACCCGCCGGGGACACCGCCCGCCACGCTGCACCCACATACCGAGGGCTCAGGGAAGGCACCCGTCCTTACCCTGACGCAATACGACGAGAGCACGTATAGCGAAAAGGAGTTCGGCAACTTTGCGGATCTCATGGCCGAGTTCGATCCCCTCAAGGTCAATTGGATCCATGTTGCCGGACTTGGCGACGTATCTTTGCTCAAGGAAGTCGCTGCTCAATTCCAGATTCATCCGCTGGCGCTGGAGGATGTCTTGAACACCACCCAACGGCCCAAGGTGGAACATTACGAAGGCCATTATTTCATCGTCACTGAGATGATCTACCCGGACGAGAAAGGTCGCATCGCCGTCGAGCAACTCAGTTTTTTTCTTGGCGAAACCTTTCTCATCACCTTGCGGGAAGAGACCGGTCGCGACGTTTTTGAAGCCGTCCGATCCCGCCTCCGCAGTGGAAGAGGATACTCACGAGCGAAGAAGGCCGACTACCTCGCATACGCCCTCCTCGACGCAACCATCGATCAGTTCTTCCCCATCCTCGAATCCATCGGCGAAAATATCGAAGATATTGAGGAGGAGCTTCTCAGCAAACCCACCAAGGAAACCCTGCGCCAACTCTACGAGGCCAAGCGATTCCTTCTGCAGATGCGCCGGGCCTCCTGGCCACTGCGAGAAATTCTCAATACGCTCATTCGCGACGACACCGGCCTCATTTTCCAATCGACTCAAATTTTTCTCCGGGATTGCTATGATCACAGCATCCAGATCATCGATATCATTGAAAGTTTTCGCGACCTCACTGCCGGCCTCATGGATGTTTATCTCTCCAGCCTCGGATATCGCACCAATGAAATTATGCGGGTCCTTACCGTAGTTTCAGCGATCTTCATCCCACTCACCTTTATTGCCGGGATCTTTGGAATGAATTTCAACACAGACTCTCCCTTCAACATGCCCGAGCTTGATTTTCGATACGGCTATCTGATGTGCCTCGGGATCATGGCATCGGTGGCGGTGGGAATGATCCTGTTTTTTAAGCGTAAGAAATGGCTCTAAAGACCCTCCTGATCCTCACGGCCGGATTTGGCGAAGGTCACAACGCCGCCGCCCGCAATCTTAGGGATGCCCTGCTCGCCATTTCGCCACAGACCCGGGTGGTCCTCAGCGATGTGTTCCTCGACGGAGGTGGCTTCCTCACGCGGATCGCCCCCCCGGCGTACCTCGCCATCATTAACCATGCCCCCGCCCTTTGGCAGGCATTTTACGGTCTCATCGACCACACCCGTCTCGTCGAATGGCACATCGGTATCCACCGCTCTGCCGCTCGACGCTTGGAATCGCTTCTTTCGGAATATCAGCCCTCCCTCGTTGTCTCGACCTATCCGGGAAACAATCATCTTCTCGACTTCGTCTGCCGCCGGCGGGTTCACCGTCCGTTTCATACCTTCACCATCATTACGGATTCGTTGACCATCAATTCTGTTTGGTATCGCCCGCACAGCGATCTGTTTTTGGTCGCCAACGATCCCACCGCCGCCGTTCTCCGCCAAGCCGGGGTGCCGCCGCAGAAGATTCGGGTGTCGGGGTTTCCGGTACCGAGGGTTTCTGGCTCTCATCAGGTTGATCGCCCAATTCCACCCAGGGATGGTCGTTGGCGGGTGCTCTACCTCGTCAACTCCGGACACCGGGCCGCCCCTGATATCGTGTCCCGCCTGTTGGATTGCTCAAATACTCACCTCACAGTGGCCGTCGGCCGCGACGAACGACTCGGACATCGGCTCAAGGACCTTGCGAACGGAAGATCCCTGGAGGTTCTCGGATGGATTCCTGACCGGCTCCCCACTCTGATGGCAGAGAGCCACCTCCTCGTCACCAAAGCCGGGGGCGCAACGGTGCAGGAAGCCCTCGCTGCCGAAACCCCCATGATCATCACCCAGGTCATTCCTGGCCAGGAGGAAGGGAACGCCCGCCTGGTCGTCGATTATGGTGCCGGGATTCTCGCCCTGTCCCCGGCCGCCATTGCCAAGGCGGTCGAAGAGGCCTTTTGTGACCAAGGGTCACAATGGAAGGCCTGGCATGCCGCCTGCAAGACACTGGGCCATCCCAAGGCCTCGGAGGACATTGCGCGACTCCTCCTGGATTTTCCAAAATCCCGTTGAACGTTTGGGACTTCCTTTGCTCACGGATTCATGAGTTGGAGTTCGGATCCAAAATGACGATCGGAGGATCGAGATCGATTCACTATTCCGAAAGCAGATTCTTGGGCCGCGCGTCTTCCGGAGTCGGTTTTCCCTGCGGGGTCGGCATAGGCACCGGTCGGTCACCGATTTTTGGCAATTCCGCAGTAGGTGACTTCGCGTTCACGTCATAAGGGACTCCCCCGATGACCATCACCACATTGTCTTTATTCACCAGATAGGGTCGGGTGTCAAAGGCCTGATATCCTTGTTGCTTGAGGAGACGTCCGTTGATATCAAAATGAGAATATAGAAACGCTTTGGGCGCGGTATTTTGCAGAATATGAATCTGGCTGGCCGAATCCACTTCGGCATCCGGCTCCCCAAAGGATAAAAACCGCCCCAACTGGGTCGTGCCGTAGATGACTCCATTTTCGCGGTCCTCCACTCGCAAATACAACATCGTCCTTTTCGGTAAACGATGCGAAAGAAGCGAATAGATGCGCGCCCGCCCGACTCCCGCTCCTTCCGGCACTCCGACAGTTTTTTGCCAAATTATTCGTCCTTCAGTGATATTGACATTTAACTTAGACGAAACAAAATATCGTTTAAATTGTTTGCAATAGACGGCGGCGCGCACCCGATAGGTTCCAAACTCGTTGAGGGGATAAAGAGGGGTCAAATTGATCGTCCGGGTGAGCTTTTGCCCGGCCGCGAGTTCGACCGCTTGGTTCCGGTAATCGGGATTGATGGGAGGAAGCGGACGCCCATCGGTGGTCTCAATCTGAAATCCAAACCATTTTTCCCGGCTGGTATCTGTCAGGTCGAGGGTGGCACCGCTCATATTTTTAATAGTCACCGTGCAGAGGAGCGGCTCGTAAACCATGTACAGGCTGCGGCGAAAAGAAATATCAACTTCCACCTGGGCATGAGTCGTCAGGGCACCCAATAGCACGAGCATCCCGGCGAGCAGCAGTCGATGCGTTCTCGATCGCATCATTTCTTGGCTCCGTCCGGTGCGGTGTCAGAAGCGGTTCGGAATCCGAGGGCCTCATCGGTTTGTAATTCGGCGAGTTTCAACACCCGACGAGTCAGAGTGTAGTCTTTGGGCGTTCTCCAGTTTCCGCCACGAATGACAGGAACTTCCTGGCTGGGCAGCATGGGGTCCACTTCAAACGAATCAGTCCACTCGGAGACGTTGCCGGCCATCCCTTGAACGCCGAACATGCTCTTGTCCGTACTCACAGCATCAACCGGCGACCAACCGTCCCAACCATCAATCTCTCCACCCTTTTCTGGATTTCGATCTGTATCATTGCCACTGTTCAAGCGCTTCGGATCATCCTCATCGCCCCAAGGGTAGATGTATCCTGCGGTGCCTCGTGCCGCCTTTTCCCATTCCTGCTCCGTCGGCAATCGGCGCCCCATCCAATTCGCGTAGGCGTAGGCATCGAACCAATCCACTCCAAATACGGGACTATTCATGTCCAGCTTGGCATCGTGATATTTGCCCCAACGTTTTGCGCGATCATAGTATCCATACATGATATCCGTGGCCAATTCTTCATTAGCCCATTTCTCCGGGACATGCGATTTGCCTTTGGGTTGCTCGGCGTGGTCGAATTTCCCAGCCTCCTCAGGATGTTCCTCCAAATACTTCAGAAACTTGGCATATTGACCAATCGTCACCTCGTACTCATCGATATAGAATTTCGGGAGATTCATTTTATCGCCGGTCTGGTAAACGAACGGACCCGCCGGGATTTCGATCATGCGATCAAAGGATCGGACGACGGCTCCTTTTTGTCGCAGGATAAACCACCAGACCGAACCGAGAGCGGCAGCCAGCAAAGCGAGCGAGATCAGCGAGCTGGTGATCATTCCCCGCTTCTGACGTTTCTTAGCTTCCTCCACCATTCGGATCGCCGCTCGCTCTTGGGCGTCCAGCTTATAGGCGTCTTCAGGGGCCACCTTGGGCTCCAGGTCCGCCACCGCCTTGCCCAATGCCGGCCAACCCGTAAAGGTCGTCTCTCCCGACGCCAAAGACTCTGCGAGTTTTCGAACTCCCAGGGCCTGGGAGGACTCGGGAAGTACGTCCATAATGATTTTGCCGAGCCGAACCATCTCGTCCGCCGTGGTAAAATCTTCCAAGGCTTGATGGACGGCAATATTCGCAATGCGGGGCCGATTATTTTTTGCCAACAGGATCGAATTATCGCTGATCTGGGCGTGGGTGATCCGCTCCCGAACGAAATACGTCATCACGTCCGCCACCACCTTCATGACTTGAAGCGCGGTATTTACATCCGGCACTTCGCCGGCCTCCCGCAGCTGCCGCAGAGATCGGCAGGGAAGATACTCGCAGGAATAATAATAGATGCCGGCCTTCTCCCCGGCCTCGTACACCGCGAAGATGCTGGGATGAGCGACATTGGCCTTCACGCTTGCATTGGAAATAAATCGCTGGATCTCCCCGGGATCCGACGCCAAATCGCGATCCAAGGTGTAGAAGCGGACATGGCGTCCCATGTTGATTTGCATGGCCCGGTAAATCGCCCCTTGAGGACTCGAACCAATTCTGGCCTCAACCTGATATTCGCCAATGGTGGTTCCAACCAATTCGTCTGCCGTCAATTCAACCTCGTTGGCAGAGTGCGGCACTCCTGAGGTCACCGGCACCTTAACTGCGACCTTCGGGACATGGGGCGTCGCCACCCTGGGCGCGGTCGCCTGGGGAGCTGCTGGATGGGCTGTCGCCACCCGGGGCGTGGCCGCCTGAGGCGTCGCGGGATGGGCTGTTGCCACCCGGGGTGTGGCCGCCTGAGGCACCGCGGGATGCGCTGTCGCCACCCGGGGCGTGATCGGCTGCGCTGCGGCCTTGGGAGTGACTAATGCTACGCGAGGTGCTGAATCGTGCGAGGAGGGGGACTCGTAAAGTTTGCGAATGGCTTCATCGAGAACTTCCCCCGTCACTGGCTTATTCAACAGCTGGCATTCTGCCATGCGGGGCGCGTGTTCTGACACATCGTATCCGGACAGAAAAATCGTTTTCAACTTCGGAAGATGAGGTTGAAGCGATTCCCGCAAGGTCAGGCCGTCGGCAGGCTGAATGAAGATATCGCTAACGAGTACGTCGAGGTGTCCCTGCTGATTAATCCAGTCAGTGGCTTCATCGCTGGTCGTCGCCACCCCCGGGGCCTCCCAGCCATTTTTCTCCAACCACGTAGCCAAGCCAGCTGCGAGACCGGGCTCGCTATCGACAATCAATATCTTCATAAAACCTATTCTCTGAGAACCAGTGGAACCGGAAACTCCTTGGCCAGACTGGCCGGTTCCGATCGAAAATCCTGGAGCTCCTTATGGTAATAGACGGCCACGATATAGCCGTGGTATTTCCGCCCGGGCGTACCATTCGCGGTCGAACTTCCCTCCATTCCGCTTTCAGGCAGAACATATTGTCCCACCAACAGCTCCGGTTCATCGGTAGCCCAATTCACCGGAGGACTCAGCCATTCGGTCTTGACCCGGGAGTCCGTGATGACGATTTCGCCATCCTCCCCTTCCTCATAAAAATAGATGTAAATTCTTACGTCGGGCACCTTGATCGTAGCGTTGGGCCGCGATTTCACCGCCACGCGAAGCCTCTTCATTCCGCTGGTGTCATCCTGCAAGAGGGTATCCACGATCCCCAGATCGGCTCCCGGCTGAAGCCCGATCGTGTCCCTCACATCATCCCCGCTTCCCTCAGCCACTATGCCCGAATCCGTCGTAGCGGCAGGGGACGGTTGTTCTCCGTCCGAAATTTGCTGCGCCAGGATGGCAAGTTTTCTCTCCGCCGGAACCCTAATGTTCGGGGGGAGACCGGGAACGTTCAAGGCGAGTTCCAAGGCGACCACGGCTTCCGCTGGCCGACCCATTTTTTCCAAAATCTGCGCCCTGCGCAATAGCACACTGGGATCGTCAGGCATCACCGCAGCCACTTCGTCGAGAGCTGCCAGCGCCTTGTCGAATTGCCCCACCCGAAATTTGCTATCCGCTTCGGCAAAAAACCGTTGGGCCTGGAGCAAGTCCGCCGGAACCGGAGTCGCCGCCGCTGCGAGGGGATTTCCGGTCGTGGGGGCCACGGCTTCCTCCCGGGCCTCAGTGGCAGCGACCAGCATTTGTTCCTTCACTAATTTGCTAAAGTGCCAGGCGACGGCGAGCAATTGAATGACGGCGATAACTCCAAGCAGACTGACGGCCACGAGGAACGTGGCGCCGATCGGTTGTCTGGGAATTGGCGGATGAGTTGAAGGAGAGGCCACAGGCTGGGAAGAATACGCAGTTTTTAGAAAATGAAAAGCCTCTCCTCACTGAAGTCCGGGTTCGGCGGCGATGACAGTTTGCAGATCCAACTCCGCGCCTCTCCGCCGCACCCGCATGGTCACCTTCTCGCCGACATCCATTTTTGCCACCCGGTTCCTCAGTTCCCGCACGTCCAGGACCGGCTCGCCATTGAACTCCACGATGACATCCCAGGCCCGCAAGCCTCCCATTTCCGCCGGTGAACCTTCGTACACCAGGAGCACCAGAGCACCGGACGAATCCGGAAGCGCAAGTTGCGCCGCCACCTCAGGAGTCAACGAACGCACGTAGGCACCGAACCATGGACGGATAAAACGCCCAAAATCCCGAATACTCTCAAAGACCCGACGGACGGTGTTCGAAGGAATGGAAAACCCGATGCCCTGTCCCTGAGGGGAAATTGAGTTATTGATCCCAATAATCCTGCCCCGCATGTCCACCAGAGGCCCACCAGAATTCCCCTGATTGATGGCCGCGTCGGTCTGAAAAAATTCGTTGGCGGCTTCACTGGCGGCACGGCGACCTTTGGCGCTAATGATTCCCTGGGTCACAGTTTCCTCAAGCCCGAGGGGATTTCCCACCGCGATCACCATCTGCCCCACCCTCACCAGATCCGAATCCCCAAAACTCAGGGGACGGAGACCCTCAGCCTCAATCTTCAGAATTGCGATATCGGAAAGCGCGTCATCACCCACCAGGCGGGCCGGGAGCATTCGGCCGTCGCTGAGATGAACCTCGATACGAGCGGCACGGGATACGACATGCAGATTTGTGACGATGTGCCCCGATTCGGATACGATGACCCCCGATCCCATGGACGCATTCTCCTCCTTGGCTCGATCTCCCTGCCACATTTGCATCAACCGCAACCGGGTATCCTGCCCATCGGATGAGGTGACGACGATGCTGACCACAGACGGCAACACCCGGGCGACAAGCCCGGTAAATTCCTCATCCATGGAGATCAAAGCGGTCGATCCCACATCGCTTCCCGAGAACTCCTCCACCCGACGCAACGCGCTCCAAAAGTAAAGAAGGCCAACCGCCATCCCCGCCACGAGAACAAATAGCAAAAATCGTAAAACACTTTTCATAATTCAAATCTTTGCAGCCGCATTTCGGAATCGTTTCACCATCCTCCCCCGCCTCCGCCACCCCCGCCGCCGCCGGAAGATCCTCCGCTTCCGCCTCCCGAGGAAGAACCGGGAGCCGTCGATGAAGATGAAATGGCCCCAGCCAATCCTGCGGCCAAGCCAGCCCCCACCGCCGCCGAGGCTCCATGGCTAAATCCCAGACGGGATGAACTTGAGAGTGGCTGACCGGCCGCATCAAGAATGTCGGAAAATTGTTCCGCCCACCGCTGTGAAACACCCAAGGCGAGAGCATAGGGGAGAAAACTCTCGAAAAGTTCCGGGGTGCGTTCCGGGGGATTCTCGAGATTCAATCGATCCACCTCCGCCACGGAAAGATAGCGGCGAAAACCCTCAATTTCGTCCAGAATCCTTCGCCCCTCGAGGGTCGGACGTTTCAAAAGGTGATGGAAAACCACCAGCAGCAGAAGGCCGATAAAATAGATTCCCGCGACCCAAAAGGAAGTCAGCCAGACCAACATCCCCAAGGCGGCGATCCAGGCGGCAAAAAATGGCAGGGCAAACAGGACGGCAACCGGCAGACCCGCCAGGCGCTTCCATCCGGTCTCCCGCCACGCCGACACGATCTGTTTCCACAGGGCCACCACTCCGATCGACCAAATTGACAGCCAAACCAGTAAAAATATGGCTGGGAGACCCTCCCGCACATTCATCAACGAGATTCCCAGAGGAAGGAGGGTGAAGAGAAGACCTGTGACCCAAAGGTGGACATTGCGGACAAAATAGACCCGATCGCACTGCGCTGCGATGGCGGCAAGCAGGGCTTGACGCGCGCCTTTCAAAACCTTGTGTTCCCCCCGCCGGAACACCAACTGCGATCGCGCTCCAAGCAGGGCTTGATAGAAATCCACGTCCTCAGGCGGGGGCGAAACTGCGACCTTGGAACGTTGAATGACGAATTTTTTGGAACCTCCTCCTTGAATCGTCAGCACTCCCAACACCGCCAAATGGAGAACTTCCGCGGCGAAGGAATCGTCGTCGAATTTTCCCAGGCCCCGGATGTAGCGGACCGCAGCGGGGGTCAATCCCACCGGGGGCGCGTAGAGGGGAATAATCCCCCGCGGCTCAGGATCCCGACCGAAGAATACCCAAGTGATGCAGAAATAGAAAAACACGCCGATCAGGCCGGCAACACCACTGGCGACTCCCACGTTGGCCCGCAGAGTCTCCAGCCATTCGTCCTCCAGGGTGGGCTCAGTCACAAACCCCTTGGGCCAATTCACCACCACGGTCAATCCCTCGCCGGGTTCCAAGATGGCAGTGGTTAGAAAAATGACCTTGCGGCCCTGTCGATCAACCCGCCAATCCGTCCCCTGGGTACCCTGGGCTCCCGTATAAGCGATCACTTCTCCTGCCATCGCCCCAGGCGGCAAAAGCACTTCCGCGGATGCCTGAAGGATCGGAAATGCCCATCCGTTCCCCGTCACATTCCAATACAACTCATCAAACTTGTCAAAGAACCCAAGTTGTTTCGCCGTGCGGTAGCGAATTTGATAGACCACCACTCCTGGCGGAACGATCGCCTGTTTGTCCCCGAGATAAAGACGGACCCCGTTAGCTTTCTTTGCGATATGCCAGGGTTCAGCCACTCCATCCCGAGTCACTTCCTCCACGAGAAACGGCACCTTCACGGCCAGCCCCAGACGCCCCTCATACAAGGTCGGAAAATCGCGGTAAATGCCGTGATTGATCTCCCGCCCTTCCGCCCGAACGGTCACCACCTCGGTCACGACCAGATCTCCGTTTTTCTGGATCTCGATCCGGCTTTGAAAATTAAGAATCTCTTCCCTGGCCGCGAGAGAGCAGGTTCCCAAAAGGAAGAGTGCCAACCAAACTCTCATGTCACCACCTCCGGCACGTCGCGTTCGATGACATTCTCAACTTCAAAAAACTCCCCGGGAACAAATCGAAACCCGGAAGCGACGAGGTTGGTCGGAAACGACTCCGCATAATTCCGAAAATCCCGTACCGACCCATTGAAGTACCTCCGGGCGTATTGCAGGTCATCCTCAATGGTGACGAGTTGGCGGGTCAGGGAACGAAAATTTTCGCTGGCCTTGAGTTCCGGGTAGGCTTCCGCCACGGCCAGGAGCCCTCGAATCCCCTCAATCCGTTGATTCTCGGCTCCGGATCGTTCTTCTGCGAGACGCTGAAACACTTTGGTTTCGTGGTCGCGATAGCCCCTGACGCACTCCACCAATGCCGGCACAAGATCATGGCGTTTCTTGAGTTGGACATCCACCGCACTCCAGGCCTCACTCTGCCGGTTTCGCAATGCCACACCGCGATTATAGGCCCATAGCAGCCAGAAAAATGCCGCCAGTCCCAGCAAGACAGCCCCGATCGTCACTCGATCCTCCCTGGCAGAACAACCTCAAACAGGATGGAGCCGCCCTCACCACCACCTTCCCTGGGTTCGAGGGAGAGGGCTCGATACATCCGTTCCAGTTCTCGGGGATCGTGCCGCATTTCCGGATACATGTCC
>CALBXK010000257.1 GCA_937890535.1 uncultured Spartobacteria bacterium | reverse complement strand
GGTCTTCGAAATTGAAGCGCTTGCAGAAATTTTCAACCGCGTTGCATCGTTTGGCTTCCTTTCGGGCCTCCGTGATCACCGCGAGTTCGTTGGTTGAGTCCGAGGACACCACAACTGCCGTTCTCAGAAAACTGATGCGCCGAATCAGCTCATCGTCGGGTTGTTCTTTTAGCCTTTCCTGTTCGATTCGTTCCTCGAGGGCTTTGCGGATGGCTTTTTGGTAGCGGACGGCTGCCAGTTTGGAATGGCAGACGACCTGAGCTTTGAAGCCATCGGGCAGGATGTTGTCGATGTAGTGGCCGACCAAATCGCGGGCGATGGCGGCAATCCGTTTTTCGGCTTCGAGGATGTCGCCGCTCGCACCGTATTTCTTTTTAATCTCCGAGATCTCCTTCAGGGTCCGATTCCGAAAGAGGTCTTCGAATTTGGTGTCGAAGGCGTGTTTGTCGTTGAGGGCGGAGTCGGCCGTCCGGCCCTCGTAGAGGATTTGCAGGGTGGTCCCATCATGGACCGCGTCCATCAATTTGTATTTGTCGATGTAGTCGCCAAATCTCTTGATGGTTCTCCTCGTGCCATGCTGTTCCGTGATGAGCGGGGTGCCGGTGAATGCGATTCGTGTGGCCTGGGGGAAAGCCTCGAAGAGGTTATCTCCGAGATCGGAGCCTTGGGTGCGGTGCGCTTCGTCGATCATGAGCACGATTCGGTCCGACGAATTGACTGCTCCGAAGGTTTCTGCGGTCGGGACGGGGCCGTATTTGGCGAGGGCTTCTTTGACAAGAGGAGGGATTTCCTCAGTGCGATCCATGAATTTGTGGATCATCACCATATTGATGTCGGATGCGTCGGTGCCGAGATGCTGGCGCAGCCCGTCCGTGCTTTCGATCATATTGATCTTGCCGCCTATGAGTTTTGCGGTTGCCGCGAGTTGTTCCTCAAGATCCACCCGGTCGTTGACTAATAAGATTTTGTAATCCGCAAGATCTGTGGAAGCGCGGAGCATTCGGGCCACAAACACCATGGTCAGCGATTTTCCTGAACCTTGAGTGTGCCAAACCACGCCGGACCGTTCCTCGGGAGTCTTCCCGGCGCGAAGGCGTTCAACGATGCGTCGGGCGGCCCGATATTGCTGATATCGGCAAACGACTTTGATTCTTCGTCCGTCGTCCGTGTCTTTGAAGACCGAGCAGGACCGCAACACGTCCAGCAAGGTATCAGGAGCCAGAAGGCCTTGAATCATCACTTCCTGTTCACGCTCAATCCCCTGCGGCGGCGAGTAGTCGCGCCGACTTTCGGGCCAGATGTCCTTCCAGGCGCAAAAATGCTCGTGGCCGGAGGTGATCGTTCCAAAGTCTGCCTTTTCTCCGCAGGTTCGAATCAGAAGCAGATTGGAGTAAAAGAGCTTCGGTTCTCCTTCTCTCAAGCCGGCGCTTAAGGTGTCGGGCCGACCGTTGCGATAGCGGAGCAGTTGCTCAAAGGCCGCATGCATTGGGTTTGCCGTCGTTGCTGTGCCGATCTTCGCCTCCACGATTACGAGCGGAATCCCGTTCACGAAAAGCACAATGTCTGGGATGATGCAGCTTTTCACGCAGCCCGGGGTATCGACTCGGAATTGATTGATGGCGTGGAAGACGTTCTGCTCCGGGTGCGTGAAGTCGATTAAGCGCACCACGGGATCTGACTCTCCTGTGACTTCGTTCACGTCCACCTGAGCCTTGAAGAGGAGTTGCTGCACCGCCTGGTTTGCTTCGAGGAGTGTCTGGCTGGGATGCCGCAAGATTTGGTCGCGCAAATCATCAAGCTGCCGGTTTGTTACCCATTCCTGGCCGCCGGCCAAGGTATTGATGGAGCGCACCGCATCGCGGAACACTTCAGGCAAGAGCCACTGGCGAAAGTTTTCTCGAAGGCTAACGGAGGGATCGCTGGGAATCATTCCGCGCTCTTGGTCCACGACGGTCCAACCCAACGAGGCGAGCTGGTCGAGGAATGGTTTTTCGACGTGGAAGTATTCCGACATGGACATCAATTCGAAGAGAGGAGGGCTTGGGCGAGAGTAACGCATTGCTGCCGAATCAGGAGAGACTCTTCTTCTCTCTCTGGGGCTTCGTGCTCGTTGTTCATACGAAAGGCGGCACAGGCCATGGGCCCCTGCGAATTGGGATCGCTGAAAAAGTTTTTGAGCGTTTTCAGTGCGCGTGGCATTCCTCGATTCCCAGCGGCTTTCTCTTCAGCAAATTCGGCCACGGCCTTCCCAGGGCCATCGAGATAGTTCAGGGCAAGGTAGGCAATATCGTGCGCATCTTTGGGAGCTTTCCGGCCAGAAAAAGCATTCAGCTTTAAGACCAACATCGGCCCGGCTTTTGCGATGCGTACATCTTGGGTGGTCTCTGCTCCGAGTAGCGATTTGCCG
>CALBXK010000256.1 GCA_937890535.1 uncultured Spartobacteria bacterium | reverse complement strand
AATACTGAAGGAAGTGGAGGAAAACGGGCTGAAGGTGAGCGACGCATGCCGACCGCATCAAATCAGTGAGCAAACGTATTATCGCTGGAAGCAGAAGTACGGAGGCCTGGACGTGACGGAGGCGCGTCGACTGAAGGAACTGGAAGAGGAAAACCAAAGGCTGAAGCGTCTGGTGGCGGATCAAGCCCTGGACATTCAGATACTGAAGGAAGTGAACGCAAAAAAGTGGTAAGCCCCATGCAGAAGCGAAACGCGGTGGAAACCGTGGTCAGCATGGGGAAGGGCAGCCATTATCGAGCGTGCCGTGTTCTGGGCTTGGCACGATCGAGTGCCAATTACCGGGCGAAGACGGATGCAGAGAGGCTGCGGAAAGAAGGCTTGATTGAGGAGGTCTCGCGTGAAAATCCGGTCTACGGTTATCGCAAGGTGACGGCACTACTGCGCCAGGGCGGAGAAGCGATGAACGGCAAAAGAGTTGCGCGGATCAGACGCCAGAGAGGGCTGATGGCCTCCCGGAGGCCAGGGAAACGGCGTCGGGTCACTCCGAAAAACTCAAAGCGTCAGAGGTCAAGCCGGCCTAACGAAGTATGGAGTTACGACTTTATTGAAGACGTAACGGTCAGAGGTCGAAGGCTGCGCATCCTCTCGGTGATCGATGAATACACGCGGGAATGCTTGCTGCTGCGAGCCGCCCCGAGCTACCCCGCACGCCGGGTCCTGGACTCCTTAGAGGAGATCATGGTCTGTGACGGTCGAAAGCCGGAAAACGTGCGAAGCGACAATGGCCCGGAATTCGTCGCCAAAAGGGTGCAGCAATGGGCGAAAACCGGGCAGATCAGCCTGAGCTACATCAAGCCGGGATCGCCATGGGAGAACGGAAACGTGGAAAGCTTCCACGCCAGCCTGCGGGCAGAGCTGCTGGATCGAGAACTCTTCTTCAGCGTCGGCGAAGCCAACGTCATGCTGAGTAACTGGCGAGAGGAGTATAACTTCAAACGCCCGCACGGCAGCCTTGGCTACAGAGCCCCGGCAACCGCCGCGAAGCTGGAACTTGCGCTCCGGGCTACGCCCTGCGCTCCAGTTCCAGCTGGCCATCCAACCCAAAACCAATAGAACCAAATCCACCGAAGACTCTCATTCGAAACCGTCCAGGAAACGGGTCCCTTCCCCACAGGCAACCAGAATATTCTCATCCAGATCACCCTGGGTGGGATCAATGACAATAATGTCGGCCAGACTCCGAGCCATATCCGACCGTTTTGGATCGGGCTCCAGGGCGACCACACGAGCCCCTCGCATCCGGGCCCATTGAGCAAAGAAAAACCCGATAACCCCCTGGCCGGAAACCAGCACGATATCATCCTTGGAAACAGCCGATACTTCCACGGCATTCAAACCTACACGAGGAGGAACCCAAGCGGCGGCGTCCCAAAGGTTCACCGAATCGGGCACGTGCGTCACACTGGCGCTATCACAAACATGATGCGCCATGTGAGCACCCCAAACTGAATTGACAGAATTCAACCGGCTACCCCAACTTACGACCCGATCTCCAGCAGTAAATCCTTTCACTTCGCTTCCGACAAATTGAATTTCTCCGGCTGCCATGTACCCGCTGACCAAGGGGAAAGTTCCGTTATGCGTTCTAGTACCACTAATGATCGAAGTTTCAGTTCCGGCGCTGATTCCGGAATAGTGGATCTCAATGGTTACATCCGTCGCCTGCTGAGGGGGAAGCGTTACGGATTCGAGGCTGGGGCGATTGGCCTCACGAAAAATAATTGCTTGCGATTGCATAATCTTTCTAGCCGCCGCGGCCAGAAAGAGGTTAAAATAGAGCGGGGTCAACGATTCCGCCGACATCTCGAACCTTTCCAGGCTTGTTCGTGTGCAGCATTTGTTTTGCCCAGCACCTCGGGTCAAGTATCCTAGGGGAGAGAAAGGGGACTACGGCAATCACCTCTTGCATAAGGTCCGAGGGGAGAGGTCCCTTCTCAGCAAACGCAATATTTTCTCTCATCTGACCCACGGCCTCGACACCAATGAGAATTGAAGTTAAATCTCCGAGACCAATGACGTAGCGCAAGGCGAGTTCCCCCAGTGACATTCCGGCCGCATCACTGAGATCGGCGAGGTGGCGGCGAACGGGGATAACATCACTTAAATCAGGAGGAGTGCTGGTGTCTGAAAGGAGAAGCAGTCCTTGCAGGTAAACACTTCGCCCAAAGACCTTCATTCCTCGCGTGCAAGCGTCGCCCGCGACCGCTGGGGAAGTAAAACGCCGGTCAAGAACACTAGCGGGAAACTGAACCGCATCGGCCAGTCCTGAGGCAATAACGTTTTGCGTTCCCGAGGGAGTGGTCGTAGAGCAACCAATTTCTGCCACGAGACCACGATCACGGAGTTTCTGCAGGGAATCCGCGTATTGAAAATTCTCCTCGATGTGGAAAAAGCAAAAAGGAAGGCGTTCCAGACGGAGCTTCCTCAGGGAGTTTATCACCGACTCCTCGACGAGCGAGTCCGCACGCGCGGGGGAGAGGTTGTTAGGCAGCGCTAAGCCCTTGGTCACGACGCAGACTCGCGATGCGACTCCCAACTCGGCTAAGGCACGGCCAAGAACGGCCTCGCTTTCACCGTAGCTCGCAGCCGTGTCGAGACAGGTCACTCCCCCGTCGATCGCACAGGCGAGGATGTCGCGTGAAGTCTCATAGGAAGGTTGACCCGAGCGGTTCGACAGGCCGTAGGGCAGTCCGAATTGCACCGTCCCCAGCGCCAGGCGAGAGATCGCTCCATTGCAATTGTCGACTTTGAGGGTTTGCGATTTCATCACGATTCCAATTGAGCCTGCATGGTTTCTATGGGAATTTTGGCGACCACTTTCTTGACATATTCAGGTTTTGTCATCGCGATCGAAGGCATGTGTCCGTCCTGCGGAAAGAGGATCATGAAATCCTTGACGTCCAATCCGCTCCCGATGGCGTCGTGATCGATCATACGAGCTCCACCCGTCCGGGCAGAAGCCCCTGTGGCAACGGCGCTGGCCGCCCCATTTCACTCGCAACCTTCACGTGACACCCGCTCTCAGACGCTTCGAGAATCGAATGCATAAGATCAAGCACATGGTAGGCGACCTGATCGTTGGCCCGATGCTCGCGGTCATTTGCAATCGCCGAGACCATGTCACTGACCCCAAGCCCCCGACTACTTCCGGCATATCCGAATTCCAACGGCATCTCCCGCCATTGCTCCTCGCCCCGACCTCGAAGCAGGATCGGGCCGCCAAAAGTGTTGGGATCGGGAACGACCAGGGTGCCTTCGGAACCATAGATCTCGATATTTGGCAGACGATGAGCCACCACGTCAAAACTCGTGGTCAGGGTCACCACCGCCCCGGAATGAAACTCCAACAATCCCGCGACATGCGTGGGCACCTCGACATCAATGACAGTGCCTGCCAAAGGTTCGCTGGTAATGGTTCTTTGTGGAAAACTGATTCTTGCTGACCCCGTAACCCGCTGGACGGGTCCGAGCAGCGTCGTCAATGCGGTCAAATAGTATGGCCCCATATCAAAAAGCGGGCCCGCCCCATTTTTGTAAAAAAATTCGGGATTCGGGTGCCAGTTTTCGTTGCCTGGGATCAAGATGAATCCCGCCCCCCCCACGGGAACGCCGATGGCACCTTCATCGATAAGCTTGCGACAGGTTTGCAAGCCCCC
>CALBXK010000255.1 GCA_937890535.1 uncultured Spartobacteria bacterium | reverse complement strand
TCCAGATCGGCCTCGAACGGAATCTCGGCATCGCTCACATTGACAACAAAGACACCCAGCTCCCCATCCGTGGAACGAAAAACCCCATTCATCAAAGCCGGGAATTGCGGATTTCCGATCACCTTGAGCGACGCCCCGATATCGGTGAGCCCCTTGTCATAACTTCCGTAATCCAGCGACGGCATGGGAGCGGGCTTGGAAAAAACAACTGGCCTTCGGAGCTGACCGTAAACCAGGAATTTTTTTGCAGTGTCTTGCTTATAATATCCAACAACGCCTCCAAGAAAATCAATCATCTCCCTGTGATCGGGGTCTTGGAATGAAATGTTATAGTCTCTGGGCTTGAGCCGCAGGCGCCCCACTTGCGCGCCTTCGGAAAACAAGGAGCCACATTCGATATAAAAATCCTTTCCGAGGCCGACGGAAAGGTCCAACCCATATCTTGGTATGTAATCGTTATAGACAGTTCCAAATAACGGAACCTTGTTCTCCGGACGCAGCGTACGCTGGTAGAGCGCGCCGTCGATCGCATCAATCATGTTTTCCGCAGAATCTTCACCCGTGATGATTGCTTCCGGATCCTTCGCTTTCACGGCATCCCGGACGTACCCGCACAGCTCATGCATGCCTTTGGTCATCGAATCTCCGCCAGCTGCGGTATGGCCGTGAGGCGTCCAAAAACAAGGAAGGCTCATCCCATGCATCACATCCAGGTAAAATCCCCCGATGTTCTCACGCTGAAGCATCGTGACGCATGTTTCTTTCAGGCGTTCTCTCCACCACGGCGTCCACGAGCACGGAGCCCATGGCGGCTCACCCGGCCACGTGCAGATGGCGCCATAAGAATCCCTGATAATGTTCGGCTTGGCCTCGGCGGCATAGGGTGCATTCTCGGCAGGTCCCTGGTCATAAAGTTGTGTCGCGACATAGGGACATACCATACCGCCCTCGTCCTTTAATCGCTTGCATTCTTGCGAAAACCCATCCATCGCCGGAATTTTCGGGTAGTTGCCATCATGGCGATTGTCAACCGGCAACAACCCGGACCATCTTCCCTTCGTAAATGCGGTCTGAGTCCGCGATCCCAGAAAGGGAACGTCGTAACCAGTCAAATCCGGCCTGTAGTCTTTCCCGCCGTACCAGTTTGCGGGCAACTTTAGACCGGCCCATTTTAGCCACTCCCTGAAGTTATCGGCAGCAATGGGCAGGTTATCTTTAAATGAATGCGTGCCCGTCGCCGAGTCACTCAGATTGGTGTAAAAGATGAGAGGGGATTCTTTGTACCACTTTGGAATATCGCTCCGGGTGGAAAGCGGGCCCTTTTGACACCAGGATTGCTTGAGCGCCCACTTCCGGTAGATCTGGCAGGCATCATACCAATCACCACGAAATGGTCCGACCACGCAGTCGTAAGGAAGCACAAAGTCTTCATTGGCAAAACTCATGTTCGGTGGAAAGTGACCCACGCTCCAAGCAATATCCGCAGGCGTATTCTCAAGGAGAATGTGCGTCATGTGAGGAGACGGGTCTTGCGTTCCCAGATAGACCCCCCGATTCGTCTCCTGGTTGTACAGTGCCCAAAACTGCATGTTCACATAGTACGGATAAAAGGCGCCTTCCTTATGATAACCTTCGCCAAAGCCGACGGGCGCATTGAAGGGATCCTCTATATAGCCGCCGCGCCACTTTGGATAAATAAACACATTTTTCCTGGCCTCCCCGATGGGCGCCAGGGATAGAATCGGAAGACGCACGCGTTCAATCCCGTACCGGGCGCTCCGATTCCGAACTGCGATCCGCCAGCGCGACAGCGGATCGCCCGCTCGCAATGTCACCATGACCTCTGCATCCAGCACGTTTTCGTCTTTCGTGCCGTCCTTGCTTTGGGCATCCATCCCTTTCCACTCCAAATGCAATGTCGATTCCTTTTCCCCCTTCTCCAGCCGCCATGTGAGACTCTTTCCCGATTGAGACCCGATCACGAAGGCGTGTCCCATTTCAGCCATGCGGTCCAACATTGGCATTCCCGCCGCCTGAGTCGTTCCCCGATCATCCTTCCCGACATGCTTGGGATCGAGCGCCATGCGGATTTCAAACAAATTGCGCGGCTCTCCCTCTTTCGGCGCGCTCAGAAAGTCCTGCTCTTCCTCTATGCCGTACATCCGGACCAGCTCGAAGCCGACTCCGGTTTTCCGAAACTCCAGGCCCACCTGCCGGTTCGCAAACAGGATGCGACCGTCCTGCTCCTCCACGTCTATTTCGTTTGGGTGGCCCTTGAAGAATTTCGTCGCAACTTCATCCGGAGTGGCCGCATGGACTCCACCTAAGATCGTTCCCAGCCAGAGAGCCAAAAGTATCGCTATGCGTTTCATAAAGAGGGGGGGCTATAGGAGTGACCCTAGGGGAAATTCAACCTTTGGCCAACCGGCCGTCATCTGAAAAGATCACCCTAGCCCATTCGCGCCAACAACGCCCAGGGCGAAACAGGGTCCGATCTTAGGTTCCCACCGGCTTTCCGTCGATGTCTTGCGCGGCGAGTTGAGCTTGAAGGCTGGCTTTGTAGCGGGCAAAAGCAACTTCATCACGGACAGTCGATGCTCCGTAACAGAATGTCGCCAAGGCCCGGCGCGAACGATCCGTCGTGCTGACCCCAGACCAATGAACCACTTCGGCAGAATGAGCAATTGCGTCGCCGGGCTCCATGATACAGGCGACGGCATCCGGGCCTTTCATATCCCAATCCGGCAATCCCTGGCTGAAGCCCAAAACATTACTGCTGACGTGGGGCATGATCCCCAGTTTATGAGAGCCCCGCGCATAGTAAAGGCAAGCATTGCTTTCATCCACTGAATCGAGAGCGATCCAGAGGGAACAGCCAATCATCGGCTTTCGGCACCAGTAGAAACCATCTTGATGGGCCGGGGTAAAATTTTTGTCGTAGGGAAGTTTATTAAACCACTCGAGGCCCTGCGGAACGAATCCATCCCGAATGAAATATTCGAGCAGAGGAACATGCTTGCCCTCGCTCATGAAGCCTTTAAACCAATCGTCATGCTTGTCGAGGGATTGCATTTTACGCAAGGTTTCCGGCTTGGAATAGTCGTCGAAAAATGCCGCAGTCTTCGGCAATGTGGGAACAACGTCCCGTACGTACCGATCAACTTGGGACCGGAGCTCGTTCACTTCATCCTCCCTGAAAAGATTGCGAATAATGACGAATCCATCTCGCTCAAACGTATCACGGAGTGATCCGAGTTGAAAATCAGGGAGGGCAGTATCGTGTTGTGTGCTCATCACGGTGACAATCTGCACTGCCGATAGTACGACAGCAAACGCATAAAACTGATCAGTCAATCTTATCAGTACAAAAGGGGCTTCTCCCTGTTTCTGGCGCCAGGTTAATTATCAGACCGGTGACCGTCATTGGGCGCCCGGATTTTGGGGAATCGCGAAAGCGAAAGCAGCCCCGCCGGTATATTCGGTATCGATCCAGATGCGTCCGCCGTGGGCCTCGATAATTTCCTTGCACACCGAAAGCCCGAGGCCGGTGGAAAAACTGCCGGGCTTCGCAATGCTGACACCCGGCTGAAAAATGCGGTCCATATCCTTAGGCGAGACGCCTTTTCCCTCATCAATGACGGAAAAGACAATTGCGGGATGACCGTCATTCGACCGCGATTTTGCATCCAACAGAATGCGGCCCCCTTCCGGCGTGAATTTTATGGCATTGCTCAATAAGTTGACCAACACTCGGGTCAGTCTTTCGCCGTCTGCGACGAGCGCGGGAAGCGGAACCGATTCTCCACTTTCGAGCGTCTGGGACTTTGCAGCGGCTAGAGTTGAAACTTGATCTATCGCGCTGGCTACCAATCCTGCAGGCTGGGGCATTCTGACGGTCCTCG
>CALBXK010000254.1 GCA_937890535.1 uncultured Spartobacteria bacterium | reverse complement strand
CAGGGCTCTTTAAGCCCCCTGCTCGTAAAATTTCGTGTCTTTCATTCCGTCCCATCCTACACTCCCGTGCAACCCCAACTCCTATTCCCTCTAGAAAAACCCACTTCATTCCCGGAAGAGCCCCTGAGAATGCGACAAAAGCTAGCAATGAGCTAGTTTCCCTAAAGTGACCGTGGCTTGGCCTGTGAGTGAACGTGAAAGATTTTTTTAAACCATGAATGCCAAGACGGCGGGCTACCTGATTTTTTACGGGACGTTCCTCATTGTCATGGGGCTGCTCGGCTATTTGTCGAACCCGGAAAAGGCGAAAACGGCGTTGATGTCTGGCGGCACTTTTGGCGCGCTCTCGATTCTGTGGGGCGTCCTGGGAGCGCGCGGCATCCGTCGGAGCTGTCCGGCGGCATTGGTGACCACCGGCTTCCTGATGCTGGTCTTCGCATGGCGGGCCACGGTCAGCTGGCTGGCGGTGCTCGATGGCAACTCGGAAAAGTTGTTTGCGGCGGTTTTGATTACGGCAATGCTGGTGGCTTCAGCGGCGATGCTGACGGCTCTGCTGACGGACCGAAAAACTTTCATTGCGAAAAAATCGACAGACGGCCAGAACTGATTTAAGCGGCAAAATAGCAAGGAACGGGGGTCAGGGGTCCAAGATCAAATTCGCCTTCTCAATCTGTCTAGGTTCATCTTGGTGGCGCCGAGCGGTGAGGGCGCGGAGGTGAGGAGAGTCTCACAGCGATGGTGAATCGCGGCTGATGATGCGCGAGCCCTCTGGCGCTACTCGGGATTTTCCCGCTGATACAGTTCCGCCTTCAAGGAATTGTCGGGAAACACGGAGAGAGGTATCAATTCGCCCTGTGTAAACTCTTTTGGAGTCAGAACGTCCCCGTGAATATTCAGTGTCCTAACCGCCCACTTGCCATCGCTGCCCTTGAACAGGAGAGCGGTGCAGGTTGTCTCCAATGATTCTTTGGTGGACCTTTCTTGAGGCAAACCCTCAAATCCCGCCCAGTTCCCTTCGATGCGCAAAAATTTGATGACGAATTCGACGGAGGAAGAAAACCCTTTTTCTCGGACCAGATCGGAAATTTGTTTCCTCTCCGCCGAGCCAGGCTTCGGAGTGTATGCTTCTTGCGCCTGCAATGGGTCCGAGAAAAGCATGACGGTTGAGATTCCCAAAAGGAACAATTGTCTCGGAATTTTCATTATTTAGATTCGGGTTGGCGTTGGTTTTTTTGACTCATTGAGTTGCATGAGGCCAAAAGAGACTGGCGGTGGAATTTGAATGTGCTGAAAAGAGTGATAGTGCGGAACATCTGAATCGAACAGGGAGAAAAGGATAGATCGAGTCAGGTCGCCTCGGAAATCTCGCCGAGGATTTTCTTGGCGGCGTCGCGTGGAGAGGGCGCGGCGGTGATGGGGCGTCCGATGACAAGGTGATCGGCGCCAGCCCGGAGGGCGTCGGCGGGAGTCATGATTCGACTTTGATCGCCGCTGGCGGAACCAAGAGGACGAACGCCAGGCGTGACGATGGTGAGGGAATTCCCGAAACGGGACCGGAGGAGGGAAATTTCCAAGGGACTGCAGACGACGCCTCGCAGCCCGACCTCCGTGCCCAGGGCCACGAGGTGTTCGACTTGCTCTGCGGGAGTGCGGGGGATGCCGATTCCGTTGAGCTCGGCTTCATTCATGCTGGTGAGAACGGTGACGCCGAGGACGAGGAGGGGCGAGTTTTCTGCGGCTCCGACAGATTCCTTCACCATGCTGCGGCCGCCTGCGAGATGAATGGTGGTCATATCCACGCCCAGCGCGAGTGCGGAATGCACCGCTTCCCGGGCGGTGTTTGGGATGTCGTGGAATTTGAGGTCGAGGAAGACTTTGCGTCCGAGATCCTTCATTTGACGGACGATGGAGGGACCTTCGGCGGTGAAAAGCTGGAGTCCGATTTTGACCCACCCTACGGTGTCGCCAAGAGATTCCACCAGGCGCAGGGAGGAGGGGGCGTCCGGGGTGTCGATGGCGACGATGATTTTTTCTTTCGGCGGGATGCTCATGTGCTCAGGATGCGGCGGCCATGAAGATCCCGGCACCGGCGAAAGTCAATTTGCATCTCCGCATTCTCGGACCGCGTCCGGATGGATTTCACGATCTTGAGACCTTGATGTTGCCGCTTTCGTTGGGGGATGAGATTGAAGTCACGCGGGGATCGGAAGGGGGCGTCGTTGTCACCTGTGACGACTCTGCAGTGCCCTTGGGCGGTGACAATTTAGTGACGCGGGCTGCGATGGAATTTTTCCGTCACACGGGTCTCTCGTCCCCGTTGCGGATTCATATCACGAAGCGCATTCCCATGGGGGCCGGGTTGGGCGGGGGCAGCAGTGATGCGGCGACGACTCTCCGGGTCATGGATGATTTGTTTGCGACTCGTCTCGGTGAGGAAACTTTGCGGGAATTGGCAGGGACCCTGGGATCCGATGTGCCATTTTTTGTTGCTCCCGCGCCGGCCTGGTGCCGGGGCCGCGGGGAAATTATTGAGCCGTTGGCGGTGCCGGAGAGTCTGGAGTTGCTTCTCATCAAGCCGCCCTTTGGGGTGGCGACGCCGTGGGCCTATCAAACCTGGGCGGCCTTCTGCAAGGAACCTGCCGACGAGGAACAGGATCTCGGATGGGTGACGGTGCGCAATTCCTTGGAGCGGCCGGTGTTTGATAAACATTTGGTTCTTCCCGTCATGCGCGAATGGTTATTAGGGCAGGCGGAAGTGCGGGCAGCGGGGATGTCGGGTTCGGGATCGACGATGTTTGCTGTTCTCCGGTCCGATAGGGATGGAATCGCTCTGGAAGCCCGCGCTCTGGAATATTTCGGCTCCACGTTTTGGACGGCGCTGTGTTCCACCGGTCGGTGATCGACTGCAATTGCCTCAATTTATTCGAAGCGAACTGCCTGTGCGGGCGGGACGCGGGAGGCCCGCCAGGCGGGCAGCATCGCGGCGAGGAGGGCGGCGGGCAAGAACCAGACGGGAGTCATGAGGAGCAGGAGTCCGGGATAATTCAAGGCGATCGTCCAGCCGAAGAAGGCCTTGTTGATCACCCAGGTCAGGACCATGGCCAGGACGCCGCCGGAGACCATTCCGCAGAGCAGGGCGGAGAGTGCGATCAAGAGGGCTTCGATGAGAAAGATTCCCAGAATTTGCTGACGGGACGCTCCGACGGCCCGCAGAACTCCGATTTCCCGGGTGCGTTCCATGACCAGAATGCTGAGCGAAAACAACACGCCGGTGATCGCCACGAGGATGGCGATGCCACGGAGCGCGTAGGTGACGGCAAAGGTTTGGTCGAAGATTTCCATCACCCGCCCGCGCAGGGCGGCATTGTCATAGGTGGCGAACTCGCCCTCGTTGCCAAATCGCTGGCGAAATTCTTCTTCCACCTCTCCGGTCCGGGTCGGGTCGAAAAATTTGAGGGCGAGGGAATGGATTCCTGCGTCGCTCCAAAAACGAGCGAAGAGCGCTCGGGGCATCAGGATCACGCCACGATCGCGGGTAAAATCCCGATAGATTCCGGTGACCGTGAAGCTGTGGTTCCCCAGCGGCGTCGGCAGGATGATCTGGCTGGGCACTTCAAGATGAAAGCGCCGGGCGAAGCTTTCAGAAATGGCAACACGATCCCCGCCGGCTTCATCCGTTTTGGGATAGGGAGACGTACCATGAACAAATTCGGGTTTTCCCCGGGCCTCCCCGCCGGCGGCCGAAAGCGAGACGGACTCTCCTCGAAAGCGCAGATGCACTTCACGAAAGCTGGCGGTGGCCGACACGTCGGGGTGCTGGAGGGCCCAGGCTAGAACAGCCTCGGGAAGGACCACCTGGGGACCGGAGAGCGCATTCACTGCGGGCGCAATGTAGAGGTCTGCGACCAGAGTGTTGAGGCTCCAGCGTTCCACGCTGGCACGGAACGAATGGATCATGACCGTCACACTCACCGTCATCGCCAGGGCGGCGGCCAACGCTGCGATGGTGAGGGCATTGCGATGAAGGGAGCGTGAGAATTGATCCGAAGCGCATTGGGCCAACGGACCAGCCCTCCGGAACGGTGCCGCGACGGCGGCGGCGAACCAAGGGACGAGCAATGAGAAGCCCGCCAACACGGCGGCGGCGGAGCCAAACCCGAGAATCTTGGGCCCGCCGGACAAGGCTGAGGCGCCCATGGCGAAGGCCCCGACGAGAAGAACAAGGGCCAGCCACAAACGCAGAGAGTTCCGCGGAGGGCGGAGAGAGGGGAGGGATCCGGGCCGCAGGATCCGGGCGGGTTCGCAGCGGGCGGCTTCGGAAGCAGGCCACCAGGCCGCTCCCAAGGCGGCTCCCAGGCCAATGAGAACGGCAAGGAGAACCTGAAACCCTTGGAGTCCCGGATCTTCGATGCGAGTGAGGCCATAGAGTGGTGAGATGCTTTGTGAGACCGGTCCCGCCATGACTCTGGCAAGCAAAGGAGATAACGCCAGACCGACAGCGATCCCCGCGACGGCATTCATGGCTGCCTCTCCAAGAAACAAGACACGGATCTCAAGACGGGTGGCTCCGGTGGCTCGCAGGATGGCAATCTGGGGGAGTCGGCGCACGACAGATGCGGCCACGCAATTATGAATCAGGAACATTCCCACGATAATCGAAACCAAACTCAAGGCGGTCAGATTGAGCTGAAACGCGGCCAAAAGAGTTTCCATCTCCGTGTTGCGCAGTGCGGGAGGACCGATCTGAACATCGCCGGGGAGGACGGCCCGGAGCGCCCCGGTCACGGCGTCTTCTTCCGTGTCTTCTTCCAGAAGGATCTGAATCGACGAAAGCTGTGAAGGCATGTCCAGAAGTTCCTGAGCCCAGCCGATATCCATGGCGGCAAAGCGGGTGTTTCCTTGAGTCACGGCCCCGTCCGGGGTCAATACGAATGCGGGGGTCAGAGTGCGAAGGGTGGTTCCCGCGAGGACGCGGAGCGGGCCGGAACCCAGGGCCTCCAGGCGTCTGGGATGGAGCGCGATGGCGTCTGGATCGGCCAGCCAGCGCTCCAGGTCGAGGGTGCCTCCCTCCGTTTTGCCGAGTTGAAATGAGAACACGTCCTTGCCGGTGAACGGATCCACTCCGAGAAGGTGCAGAAATTCTCCCGGATGGTCCGGCAGGCTGACGACGCCTTCCACGACGGGGGTTGCCGCCCGGATGCCGGGGAGGGCGGTGACAACTGGCAGATAGGCATCGTCCAACGGGCCTCGTACTTCGAGTTGAGCTCGCCCGGTGGTGAGTTCGGCGGCGGACCGGAAGCTGGCCAGAGCCCCGCGGTTCGCGATCTGCACGGCGAGAAACACCGTGATGCCGAGCGCGATGCTGAGGACGTTCAATCCGGTGAGCAACGGATGCCGCCACGAGGAGCGTACGACCTGCCGCCAGAACAAGGTGAGAAAGCGCGGGCTCATCAGGCGTGGCAGGGTGGAGAAAGCGGTTACGGCTCCTTACCTAAAAAGGAAAATGGAGGTTCACCACAGGTCACAGGGAACACAGAGCTGCAACGGAACGGGAGCTGTGGGAACCGCGGACATCGCCTGCTGAAAGCAGCCCGAAGGGGACGAATTCTGGGAGGAATGAGGCGCATCCGCAGCAACGGCCAGGCTTTCAAAAGGCAGTTACAGAAAAGCGAAGCCTCGATAGAGACCCGCTTGACAGGTGATTTTCCACAGCGTGTCACCATTTTCCCTCTGTGCTCTTTGTGACCTCTGTGGTTCATTTTTGTTTTTGGGCTTACCCGGTCGCCCGACGGCCGGATTCGGTGCGAGGCCTGGCGGCGGCTCGGTGGAGCCGCCTCTGGAGCCGCTGGATGAGGGCACTGTCCTTCACCTTTCTTCCGTCGCGGGCGGTGAGATAAAAACTATCAAGAGCGAAGTCCTGTGCGGTGGTGATGCGGGAGAGTTCGATGTTCACTTCGACCGTTCCGAGGGCCCGGAGCAAATCGTAGAGGAGTCCCAAACGATCGGGGGCTCGCACATCCACCAAAGTGTAGGCTGGATGAGCTGAGTTATCGATGGAGATCTGGGCCGGAAGATCGGCTTCCTGGGACATGCGCCATGAACGCAAGCGGGCATCTTTACTGAGGAGGGGGGTAAAATCGAAATCCTCAACCGCCAGGGAATCAATGAGGCGGGTTTCCACCCGGGCGATGTCGCGTTCTTCGGTGACGGGTGCGAGTTGGGAATTGCAAACTCGAAAGGTATCGATGGCGAGGTTGTCGCTGCGGGAAAAAATATCCGCAGAGAGAATGTTGATCTGAGCGGCGAGGAAGGCGCCGGCGATCCGCTCCAGCAGGCGCGGACGGTCCCAGCCGCAGACCCACACCTCGCTGTGACCTTGATTGGGCCGCGTGATCCATTTCAGGGCGGGGGCATAGGGCGGCGGGTCATCCCGGGTGAGATGGGTTGCCATGAAAACCCGAAAAAGCTTCAGGTGAGCGGCAATTTCTTCTGCCGAGAACATCTGAAAATAGCGCTCCGGCATGTATTCGAAATGGGCCTCGACCTCGGCGGCAAAATCCCGGGTCATCAACTTGGAGACGACGGGCTGGAGGTCGCCACGGCTCCGGTGGTTTTGGGTCAGCGCTTCGGAGCCTGCTTCGAGATAGTCACGGGTCTGGCGATAGAGCGACCAAACGAGCCCTTCTTTCCAGTCCGACCAGTTTTGATCGCTGGTGCCCATGCCATCGGCGAGGGTGAGCAACATCAGGGCGTCGAGTTGGGACCGGTCGCTGATGATGCCGGCAAACTCGGCAATGGTGGCCGGGTCTTCGAGGTTGCGTTTCTGGGCGGTGGAGGAGAGCTCGCAGTGTGAATTCACCAGGACGATGAGCATCTGGCGGCGCTTGGGGGAAAGTTGGAAACGCCGGGCCACTTTTTGCGCCAGGGTGGCGCTGGCGTACTCGTGATGGCGGCTGTTGGCCGCCTTGCCGGTGTCATGCAGGAGGATGGCCAAATAGAGGATTGCCGGATCTTCCAATCGTTGAAATACGGCATGGTACCCGCGAAACTTTTTTTCTTCTGCGGTTGCGACCTGATCGAGTTTTTCGATGCAGACCAAGGTGTGTTCGTCCGTGGTGTAGCGGTGAAAAAACTCGTGTTGGACCAGGCAGGTGAGGGCGCCGAATTCAGGAATGAAACGGCCGAGGAATCCGAGGTCGTGCATTTCCCGGAGGATGCGTCCGACTTTCCCTTTCCGATTGAGAATGACGAAGAACGTCTCCCGGGCGCTGCGGGCGTATTGAAAGGTGCGGTCCACCATCCGAAGATCCCGCCGAATGAGATCACGAAGATCGGTGCTGAGGTTCAGATCCCGCTCCTGCATGTGATGAAAAGCCCGAATGAGACGAAAGGGATCTTCGGTCAGAATGTCCCGCGAGCCGGCAAACAACTGACCATCCTTGGCCACGAAGCCATCAAATTTTTCCGGGCGCGGTTTGAAGAGGCGTGTCAATCGGGCCGGCTCGGGCACGAGGTGCATCCGGTCGAGGGCCGAGCGGGTGATCAGGTAAATATTGCGGCTGTGACTGTAATACTCCCGCATGAAGGCTTCGACGCGGCGGAGGATGTGACGCTGGGGATATTGGAAGGCGGTGGCCACGCGGCCCTGGAGTTGGAGGGTCAGATTGTCCTGCGGTCGGTCGCTGAGATCATGAAGTTCTGTCCGTACGCGGAGAAGGAATTCATAGCTTTTCTCCAGGGCGCGGCGTTCGGGGCCAGTGAGAAGGTGTTTTTCGACCAGTTTGGCGGTGGTGGAAACCCCCTCCTTGAATCGACTGATCCAAATGAGATTGTGATAATCCCGTAGGCTGCCCATGCCATTTTTGACATTGGGTTCCTGCATGAACACGCTGTGACCAAATTTGTTCAGTAACTCGGCCTGATTCGCGAGACGCCAGGCGATGTATTTCTTCTCCCGCCCGAGCATGCAGTTTTTTTCAAAGCGGGTTTTGAATTTGAGGAATACCTCCCGGGTGCCGGCAAGATACCGGGATTCGAGCAGGGACGTCTTGGTGATCAAGTCCGAGTTGGCCTGTTTGATCGCCTGGGGAATCGAATGGGTAAAGTGTCCCACCTTGTAGCCGATATCCCAAAGGGCGGTGAGCGTGGTCCTAATAATCTCCTTGATGAGCGGGGTCGGCTGGGCTCGGGGGATGAGGAACATGATGTCAATGTCACTACCGGGCAGCAGTTCCCGGCGACCGTATCCGCCTAGAGCCGCAACAGCGATCGGCTCGGACAGTCCCTTGGGGGCAAGTTCCCGCACGATTCCGGAAAATAATTCCCGGAAAAGAATGTCCACCAGATCCGCCCGCTGGCGGGAGATCTCGCGTCCACTGCCCTCTGATTTATGCCAGGTGCGGAGGCGATGTTCCTCGACCTTGCGAAACTCGCGAT
>CALBXK010000253.1 GCA_937890535.1 uncultured Spartobacteria bacterium | reverse complement strand
TGTAGTGATAATTGGCTCGGTATTAGCCGTGGGTTTGTTGAGTCTACGAAATACAACGACCCCACGCTGCGAAAGAAGGGGATCGTAAGCGAAGCCCTGCTTTGAAAGGTTCAGAAAGATGTCCCGTATGCCTTCTGCACCGGTCACGTCTTGGTGCAGTTCGAGAACGATCTTTTGGACAGACGGCATGCAGGGGATGCTGCCAAGAAGGTTGGCTTCGCCTCCTTCTATATCGCAGATGAGAAGTGAGGGTTGGTGCGTGGCAAGCAGAGCCTTGAAGTCAAGGCAAGGAACAGAGACTTCCCGTGAATATCCCCAGGGTTCGGGAGAGAGGGAGCTTGCCCAGAAATCGGACCTAACATAAAAGGGAATGAAGCTTTCTTTTTCGCAATCCGGCATTGCTACGCCGTTCAAAACGAGGGCTTTTACGTTGTTTAGCGTGTGTGTTTCTTGGATGACAGGAATGGTATCTGGATTCGCTTCGACAACCACGATTTGTGACGCTCTCCCGGTGTTCCACACCAAGGAAGAAATGTAGCCGATTCCACCCCCCAGCTCCAAGACGATCTCCTCCGGCTCGACTAAGGTCGTCACACATCTTGCCTCGTGAACCTCATAGTTTGCTGAGCAGATTCTGGCTCGCATGGACGGCGAGAGTGCGGGGTTGTCCGGATTGATGCGCACGCCGTTAACGCGTAGGCCCTCTTCGCCAGTTGGTGCGGAGGCCTGTCTGGCAGCCTTTACGACATCACTTCGGTAGCGGTGTAGATCAAGGAATTCGACCATTTCGCGAAGGTTACTCACGCGTTCATGCGGAGCAGAAAGGTTTTGCTTCACCAGAAGCTCGCGGGTGTTGAGCTTTGAGGGCGGGCTGCACTTCAGGAATTCCGCAAGCGCTTGCACGGTGGCCGGCGTATTCAGATCTCTGTACCACAGTCGCAGGAAGGCCTGGCCGTTGTTCTGGAGTGTCTCCTCGACTTGACGATAAAATGCTTTCACTTGTTCCCGGTAGCGCAGGAACCGCGGACCATCGAAGGTGACCTTGACGTCGGACCGTTCCTGCGACTTGGAACGGGATGTTTGGTTGCCATCTTTGATTATCCAGACCCCACTGGCCTCCGCTTGGCAAAGGGAGATGAACGAGGTAAGCACATCTCGTTGCAGAATAATTTTGCCCAACTTGGGATCAGCAAGGGTCTGACCGAGAATCGCGGGGGAGTGGCCCGGAAAAAGTTTGAAACCGCAGAGCGTCGTCGGATTGTCTCGCTCCAAGAGACGCTCGTAAAAGCCGTTCAGATCCGCATCTCGGTTGGCTGGCTCCTCACGCTTCATACCGAACTTTTCGAAGTAGTCCTCACGCAAACCGACAAAGCCGGGATTGAAAGCCTCGCCGTGGCAGACCATGCCGTCGAACTGATTGAAGAGAGAGACGAGATAGTTCGAGCCCGTGCGCATGGCGCCATAGATCACGAACCCCGCGAATTTGCCATTTTCCATAAACTTAGGGTTCTCCTTTTATAAGCCTTTGCAGTGGAAGCCAACCGGCACTTGCTCCGAGCTTGCTTTTGACCCCTCGGCGGGCGCGGCCGAAGGAGGAGAGGGCCATGAGGGAGCCGGGGTGGATGGTGCCGTGGTCGAGGCCGGCGCGGATGAGGCGGTTGCGGATGACGGCTTCGTAACGTTTGTGCAGGTAGGGGTTGCTGTGGATCGAGTTGGGGTCGTGATGTTTAGCCCGCCGGGCATGGTAGTAAGCGAGGGTTTCCTCAATGACCGCGATCTCGCCGTGGAGGATGAGGCGGAGGTTGAAGTCCCAGTCACCGAGGACCGGCAGTCTCTCGTCGTACGTTCCGATTGCTTCGATGGCCTTGCGGCGATAGAGCAGCGAAATGGGGGGGAACAGATTGCGGTAGAAAAGTTCGGAGATGTGGATGTCGTGGATCTCGGCATTCATTGGCCGCCGGGATTTTTCCACAATCTCCCGTCCCTTGATCTCCTCGCGGATTTCCTCCGTGTGGCAGATGACGCCGACGAAGAGCGGGTCGGCCTCCAAGAAAGTCACGGTGCGCAGGAGAAAGTCGGGATGCCAGGAATCGTCATCGTCGTGGATGGCGATGTAGGTGGAGTTGGAGGCGGCGAGGCCGGCGTTGGATGCCGCCTCCATGCCGGTGGAGGCGGCCCGGTGGACGACGTGCGCATCGACCCCGTTTTCCTGGGCGCGGCCTACGATGGTTTCCACTTCCTCGCCGTCGCCGCCGTCGTTAATCACCACCCAGCAAAAATCCCGGAAGGTCTGCCGCTCTACGCTGCGCGCCGCCCGGCGCAAAAGCAGCGCGCGATTCCGCGTGCGGGTGATGACGGCTACTTTTTTCATGCGTGGAGTGGGACGGGTGGAAGGGAGAAAGCTTGCAGACGGAAATCAGTCC
>CALBXK010000252.1 GCA_937890535.1 uncultured Spartobacteria bacterium | reverse complement strand
TTCAAACTCCGGGCCAACGCCCCGGAGGGCCGAAAGCGATTTCCTATCAGCTGAAGGTGAGTGCGAGGGCGGCGGCCAAAGCGCCAAACAAAGCGTAGAAGAAAAAGAAGACCAATGGGCTCATTCCTCGGGCGATGACCCGGCCGCTGGTCGCATAGCTGATTCCCCAAATGACCGAAGCCGAAAGTGCATAAACAATCCACATGTCTTGTTCTATGGGGCTTGGAGACCGTTTCGTAAATTCCACAAACCGGACAGCAGGGAAGAATTTCCCGAGGTCCGGGTGCCACCTACTGACGGGAGGGATGGGAATCGCTCCTCTGACGGGAAGACCGGATCACCAGGGCGAATCCGAAGCAGATGACCAAAAGAAGCGTCGAAGGTTCGGGAACGGTTTTGGCCTGCCAAGCCAGACCGTAGGTTTCCGAGGTCACACTCTCCGGGCTGAGGTCGTAAATCATTTGTTCAAACACGACAGAGAGTCCGTAGAGTCCGGGCGTCGTCAGAGTGATCCGGAGGTACTCGGTGTTGTTATAGGTGGTGATAGATTCGGCGATGAGTTGGGACGGCATCCCATCGATGTATTGCCAGACTTGGAGGTTGAGGTCGGCAAAACTCAGGTTGGCGCCTACGTCGGTCTCGTTGTCGAAAGACCGACCGACAAACCAATTGAGGGATGCCGTCAGTTCCACTTCGTCGGCGAAAGGATTGTCAAAGAGATAGTCATTGCTGAGGCCCAGGCCGACCGCACCAAAATCCCACCCGGAGGCGAGGATGTTTCCGCCGAGGGAGCCGGCAACATCGGTGGTACCCCCCACATAGGTGGTGGCCGCATTTTCCAAATCGAGAGCGCCGGCTCCGGTGGCCAGGTCCAGGGCTTGGGTGGTCACAGTCACTCCGCTGCCATTGACGGTTTGGCCATTGTTCCATCCGATGGTTTCCCTGGCGCTGGCCATGAGGACGGATTTGATCACCCGGGTATCCAGGGATTCGGTGCCCATTTCTGCGGCGTAGGTGGGACTCTTGGCCACATCCTTGAGCAGGGCAATCCCGCCGCTGACAATGGGGGCGGAGAAACTGGTGCCATCCACACTGGTGAAATAGAGATCTCCCGGAGAGGGCTCCTGGACGATGCCTGCAATTTCGGGATCAGTTGAGGCCCCCAGCGATCCGGAGTCTCCCAAATAGGCGGCAAGAACGAGATTTTCTCCCGGGGCGGCCAAATCGACTGCAACCCGGACGCCGGTCAAAGTCTCAAGAGTATCCGGGTTGTAAAAGTCCGCCAATCCTCGCGAGGAAAAATCCGAAGGAGCCAGCAGATTGGCTCCGCCGACGGAACCGACGGTGATGTTATTGTATCCGCTGCCTGGTCCGCCGACGGTGGCCGTGCCTGAGTTGCCAGCGGAAACGACGAAGGCAACGGCGGAATTTTGACGGGCCAGACCGTCAATGGCGATGGTCGTCGTCTCAGTCCCTGCCGGGTCCGAGCCGCCCCAACTGCTATTGATGACATCGGGGCGTTCGCCGCTGATCCCATTAAAGAAGGCCTCGTAGGCCGCGATGGTGGAGGCATCGGTGATTTCAAACGCCCCCAGATTGGTGCCGGAAAATTCCGTCGCTACGCTGGCGGACCAAATGCTGGCATAAGGGGCCATGCCGATCCCGACATAATAAAACTGAGCCGGGTCGGAATCGGCGACATAACCACTGCCGGCCAGCACATGGCCGACCATGGTGGCGTGGTAGTCAATCTCGTCATTAAGAATCTCGGGATTATCAAAAGCGAAAAATGTCGATGTGGCATCCGGCGGCCGGTTGAAGGCGTCGTGGTCATACCAAATCAACCCGGCCTCGACATTGGCGACGATGGTATTTTTCCCCAGATAGCCGGCAGCGTAAAAAATGTCGGTTCCCAGGGAATTGTTCAGATACGTGAAGTCGCCCGTCTCAGAATCATAGTCGAGGAGGAGGTGGCTGCTGGCCTGGGGAAAAATCGGGCAGATGGACGCAAAAAAGATGGCCAGACAGATGAGGCCAAGAAATCGCGCTTTGAACATGGAGACCGTTTAGCAGAGGGGTGGGCACCCGGAAACGAAAATTTGGCCCCGGGGGGGACGATGGCCGGGGAGCGTTTTTATCCCATGGCATGCGATTTTCAGTTTCGGAGGAGAAGAAGAGTTGCCTCCGGAGGGGCCTTCCTTTCATATCTCCATCATTATGCAGTCTCGAAACAACGGCATTGGGTTGGTCATTATTCTGTTGGGCTGTATATCCGCCATGAGGATATTTGCTCAGGAACCTGCGCCGTCCGGGGTTCTACCGGAGGCGTCGCCTCCCTTCAGTGAGACCGTGCTCTTAAGTCTCCCGCCATCCGATGGGCCGCTGGTGGTTCAGGCGGGGTTTCAATTGCACGACATCAATATGATCGATGATCAGTCCGAGACCTTCGAATTTTCCGGAATTTTGACACTGCGGTGGAAAGATCCCCGTCAGGCCTTTGATCCCGCCGTGGAGGGGGTGAAGGAAAAATTTTATCAGGGCAACTACCAGTTCAATGAACTGGCCCCGGCCTGGTATCCCGAGGTGGCCTTGATGAATGTGGCGGGGATGGTGGAAAAAAAGGGTCTGTTGTTTCGGGTCCGTCCGGATGGAACCTGCACCTTGGTCGAAGGAATTAATGCGGTCGCCAAATCGAAACTCCAACTCCGGCGCTTTCCTTTTGACCGGCAGCATTTGCAGGCAATGTTTGCCGTCATGGGTTATTCCCGGGATGAAGTCGTCATGGAGGTTCTGCCAATTCCGAGCATTGATCCGGAGAAAATCAGGGTGCCGCAGTGGCATTTCGAGCATGCGGAAAGCCGTATTGTCGAGGCGGATGTTGCTTTTCAGGAGGGCGAAAGTGGCCCCTCCATGTTTGTTTTTGAAATGGAGCTGAAACGCCAGTTCATGTTTGTCATGAGGTTGGTCATCATGCCGCTTTTTTTGGTCGTGATCCTTTCGTGGTCGGTCTTTTGGATGGATCGGGCTTCGATTGGGGACCGGATGAGCGTTTCTTTTGTCGGTTTGTTGACAGTCGTGGCCTACCAAATCGTCCTTGGCGATATCCTGCCGCACATTTCCTACCTAACTCTCACCAATGTGTTCGTAAATTTTAGCTTCATGCTCATGTGTGCCACCATTGTGGTGAATCTTTTTGTGGGCGAATTTGACCGCAGCGGGCGGGGCGAGGCCAGCAATCGACTCGACCTCAGGTGTCGTTGGATTTTCCCCCTCGTCTACGGGATTTTAATCATTATCACCACCACGCTGTGCTTTCTCTTTTCGAGATAAACCCGAGAGGATTCGGCGATTCGCTGCGGCGATGAAATTACCTCGCCGCACGCCATTTCAGCTTCGGGTATATGAGGCGGTCCGTCGGATTCCCTCCGGGCAGGTGGCCAGTTACTCCGCCGTGGCAGGAGCCATTGGGTGTGGGTCGGCCCGGGTAATCGGGCAGGCTTTGCGGTGCTGCGAAGACGAGACGATTCCCTGCCATCGGGTGGTGGCGGCGGATTTTACCATCGGAGGGTTTGGAGGAAAATCCTCCGGGCCGGCTGTGACCAGAAAACGCCGCCTGCTTGAGGCCGAGGGAGTACGTTTTGATCGGGAGGGTCGGATAACTCCCGCTTACACCTTGCGGGATAGTCCTGCCACCTTGCACCTCCTGCGAGGCGGGGCAGGCTGAAAGGGAATTGGAACTTCTGACCTCACTTGAGAGAATCATAATCATGCGGAGGCTCAGGGAGACGGAGCGTTGGGGACAACGCTCCCTACCCGCAGAACTCGATTTCAAATTTCAGCTCTGGCTTTCTTCAGCATCCCCTTGTCTCCATGTTCACTCTCTCCGCGTCTCCGCGTCTCCGCGTGAGTCTTTCCTCCAAGGCGGAAAACCTTTGCGCGGTGTCGCTGTTCCGAATCGCAAATCCGAGAGCTTTCTTTTCGCCGAGGATAACCACAAATCGTTTCCCGCGGGTCAGGCCGGTGTAAATGAGGTTGCGCTGCAAGAGGAGAAAATGCTGCATGGCAATGGGGATGACGACGGCCGGAAATTCCGAGCCCTGACTTTTATGGATGGTGATGGCATACGCGTGTGAGACTTCGTCCAACTCGCCAAAGTCATATACGACCTCGCGCTCGTCGAAACGGATGAGCGCTTCCCGCTCTCCCGGGTCGATGGCCATGATCCGGCCGATGTCGCCATTAGAAACATCTTTGTCGTAGTTGTTGCGGGTTTGGATGACTTTGTCGCGGAGGCGAAACTCGGATCCGAAGGAGGCGACGACCGGTTCGCCGGGCCGGGGGGGATTAAGCTTCGACTGAAGGAGAGCATTCATTTGACCGGTGCCGAGGGTACCGCGATTCATGGGGCACAGCACTTGGATATCTTGCACTGGGTCGCAGCCCAGACGTTTGGGGATCCGGCTTCGGACCAGATCGAGGAGGGTGGACTGGATACTCTCGGCCTCGTCGCGTTCGATGAAAAAAAAGTCACTCTCCGGGCCGGGTTCGGGCTCGGGAAATTGGCCGGAATTGATCCGATGAGCGGTACGAATGATTTGGCTGTCCTGGGCTTGACGAAAAACCTCTGTGAGTCGAACCACCGGCACGATCCCGCTGCGGATGATGTCGCCCAGGACCGCCCCCGGGCCGACGCTGGGAAGCTGGTCTACGTCCCCGACCAGAAGTAAGTGAGCATGGGCGGGGAGCGCCCGGAGCAACTTGCTGAAAAGCGGGACATCTATCATCGAGGTTTCGTCGGCGACAAGGAGGTCGCAGTCCAGCGGGCGGTTGGCGTCGCGGGTAAATCCTCCTCCGGAAGGTTGGAACTCCAGCAACCGATGAATGGTCTTGGCTTCCAGTCCGCGGGTGTCCGCCAGTCGGCGGGCCGCCCGGCCGGTTGGGGCACAAAGCAGGCAATTCACTTTTTTGCCTCTTAGGATGAGGAGGATCGAATGCACGAGCGTGGTTTTTCCGACGCCGGGACCACCGGTGATGACCAGCACCCGGGAAGAAAGTGCCTGTTTGAGCGCTTCGATTTGCCGGGGTGCGAGAGCCTTGCCCGTTTTTTCTTCCACCCAGGGGAGGGCTTTTTCGATCGCGATGGCCGGATGGGTCGAGTGCAGATTGGCCAAATTGCAAAGGCGGGTGGCGATTTCCTTTTCGGCCCTTTGCAGCGCCGGGAGATAGATGAGGGATGCTTCCGAAACCAAGTCCGCATCGACGAGCAGACGTTCGAGGGCTTCGTTGACGAGGGTCTCGTCCGTTTCGAGCAGAACGACCGCCTTTTCCAAGAGCAACTCTCGGGGCAGAGCGCAATGGCCATTGCCCATCGCCTCGGCCAAAACATGAAGCAGGCCGGCCCGGGCGCGAATGATGGAATCCTTGGGGATCCCTAATTTTTGGGCGACGGCATCTGCGGTTTGAAACCCGATCCCGGTGATGTCTTTCGCCAGTAAGTAGGGATTAGCCCTTACGGTCTCGATCGCTTCTTCGCCATAAGTTTTATAAATTCGCACTGCCCGGCTGGTACTGACGCCATGGGCATGGAGGAAAAGCATGATTTCCCGGACCACCTTTTGCTCGGCCCAGGCTGCCCGGATTATTAGCCGTCGTCCCTTCCCGATGCCCGGCACTTCCTCGAGACGAACTGAATACTTGTCGATGATGGTAAAAACCCCCCCACCGAATTTTTCCACCAGTTTCTTGGCATAAACCGGCCCGATGCCCTTGATGAGTCCACTGCCGAGATATTTCTCAATCCCTTCATTGGTGGTCGGCGGACTGCATTGGATAGTGTCGGCCTTGAGCTGAAGCCCATGTTCACGGTCCCGTACCCAATGGCCCTCCGCCGTGACCCATTCCCCGGCGGAAATGCTCGAGACCACGCCGACCATGGTGACCAAATCCCGCTTCCCCTCCACGTTGACCCGCAAAACCGAAAATCCCGTCTCCGCATTGTGAAACGTGACCCGCTCGACCATGCCCGCCATCCCATCGCGGGGCGAATTTGCGGAGTTGGTGTCTGGTCGCACAGGAGCAACCCTAGCAGAGGAATGAGGAACTGGGAAAGCTGCGGGAGAGGAGCTTCGGAGAAAATTCCGTCCGGTCTATGACGGCTTTGTAGCGAGCGATCTCCAATCTGGAAAAGTTGCCCCCCGGATTGTCGTTCTGCGGCTATCGATCAGAGGGTTCACTTGAATTTTGGGCCCTTCGACCTCATGATTTGCTCGAGGGCCGGATAGTTGATTTTAGCATTGTGGCGGGAATCCACTGGAATATGAGGCAAGATGCAGACCATCTCGATTTGCGCCCAGGTCACGGCACGTTTAATTTCGTCGAATTCGGCGTTCGTGATGATTCGGTTTCCCTCCAGGGCAAGTACGCGTTGGCCGGATGTGGAAACAAAGGCCGCCCGTCGGATCGAGGGAAAACTCATGGCCACACATTCGACTGCGAATGGATAAAGTGTTCCGTGTTGATCGTGGACACGGGCGGCACACCTCCCGAGCAACCAAAGCCGACCAGAGGAGTCGAGATACCCGGCGTCTCCAGTTCGGTGCCAGATCGTGTTACTCAAGATCACTTTGGTCTCATTGTTACCTTCTCCATTGAGATAACCTTTGAGAACATGGTCTCCGGTGACGATGATCTCTCCACTTTCCCCAGGCGCAACTGGCTCGGAGACTTTGAGGGACTGGCCCCACTGATCAGGAACGACTCGAAGTGAAATCTCTGCAACCGGCACTCCGGCAAGAAGCCCCTTACCAGAGCGCATGGCCAACCAGTCGTCCGGGGCGATTTCGTCACAAGCGACGTGGGCAATGGGTTCCGCTTCGGTGGATCCGTAAACGGCATAAACGCGGCTGGAGGGAGCCAGGGTTTGGAGCGTTTGCAAAAGGGCGGGAAATACCGGTGCTCCTCCGGTGAAAATCTTCTGAAAATTGCTCAAAGAACCCGGTTCGGTGGCTAGCTGTTGATAGAAGGCCGGCGAACCACCGGTTCGGGTCGGTTGAATACGTCGCACTTGCCGGGCCAAACGTCCGGCGTCCACAGACCCGGGTCGGCTGATTTTAGCGTCCGGGAGAATACTGGTGACGCCGGAGGCGAGATTCGCGAGGACAAAAACCGGCAGCGTGGTGAGGTCCCGTTCTCCGGGTTCCAACTGAATGGCATTGTGCAACGCCTGATGTTGGGCAATGAGAAATGAGTGGGTCCGCACTGCGGCCTTTGGCGCTCCGGTGCTTCCGCTGGTAAATGTAATGAGGGCGGCATCCTCCGGGGACGGCCCACCAGGGAGGGACCCAACGTGCTCTTGGGACGGTTTGGGCGGGACAAAAACACGAGGAATTTTTCTCAATCCCTGGATCAATGGCTTGAGCCAGCGCAATGGCCAAATACTAATGAGGGCTGCGGGTGGAAGTTTGGCGCAACAGGCATTGATATGCCTCATGCCTGAAGAAGGATCCAAGAAGACGGCGGTAGCTCCAACCCGGAAGAGCCCAAGAAGCGCGACATAGAGTTCGATAGACATGGGTACGAAAACCAGAACCGGGTCTCCGCGACGAATCCCCTTGCTGCAAAGTTGGCTCGCAAAGTTCGCGGCAGCTTTTTCAATTCCCGAGAAGCTGAGCATTTCTTCCCGGTTTCCCCGGGTCGCGATGAGAGCGGGCACATCTGGCCACCGCAGGGCGTTTTCCGAAAGGATTTCGGGAATCGTCTTCATTGCAGTCGTTGCGAAAACAAGGTGTATCGGCGCATGAGGGTTCCCAATTCCCGGCTCATGTTTCGAACTTGATCGTTCTCGTCGTGCTGGAGGGCATGAATGACACGGGAATATCCCAGAGCATGGGCCCGTTGATGGAGCGAGTCGGTCAAGACAACTCCCAGCCCGCCAAATCGGCGGCCGGGTTTTACCGCCAGGGTTTTGCCGATCACGGTGCGGATTGATTCCCCGCGCTGCATCTCGGCGAAATCCGGGATGGTGAACAAGATGCTGCGCCCGTATTTCCGGTTTCATCGCGGGCTCATCAAGGAACT
>CALBXK010000251.1 GCA_937890535.1 uncultured Spartobacteria bacterium | reverse complement strand
CCGAGAGCATTTGACAAAATTCCGAACACTTTGGGTCGGATTCTGGGGGATGCTTCATTTTATCGGGATGTCAGATTTGCCCCTTACTCCCGCTGTTACGTTTTCAAGGACGACGCGACGGGAGCCCCCATCGCTGCCGTTTGGGGCCATAAAGAAACCGTTGACCGATGGAAGGAATCGGCCCCTCTGGTCAGATTTGATTTTGGTGGGTTGGAATTGACCTTTGTCGATTTGATGGAGAACAAAATGACCTTCCCCAACGATTCCGAGGGCCGGACTCTGATTCCGATGTCACCGTTTCCGTTGTTTATCAAGGGGCCCCCGGGATCTGAGGATGCATTGTGTACGGCGATTTCGCTTGGAACATTGGACGAGTCGAGCAGCGGTTTGAGTGACGGGTCGATCGAAGTCGCGGCCTATCCCAACTCCGAAGGTGGCGCGGTAATTGATCTGAAGAATAACCTGAGCCGCCCGATCAAGGGGGAAGCACAGATGACATTGAACGGCGCCGAGAGCAAGGTTCTCCTTGAGTTTCCAGCACTCGGAACCCAGGAGGGATTCGTGGACCTCTCCCAGACTCATCCGGGATTCGGAAAGTTACTCGACTTCGATTTCAAGTTTGAGTTTGCCGGAATGAATTCGGTGGAGATCGCAAATCCCTACATGCTTGTGAAACTCAACGAAGCCGAGGGAATCAAAATCGACGGATCGAGCGCTGACTGGGCCGAGATTCCGGGCGCTGATATTGGTTCCGGGGTTTCGGTGAAGATTTCCATAGCAGACGGAAATCTCTATCTCTTCATCGCGGGGGGAGACCGTTCCGTGTTGGCGGCCGAGGATTTTTCTGGAGCCGGGCTCTACATCGATCCGTTTGAGAATGTTCGCAACTGGGCAAGCCCGAAACTCGTACGTGAAGATTTGGCCGTCTTTGAGATCAAGAGAACCAAGGACCGCCTGGGAGCATTTTGTCACTATGTCCAGGGGACGCAGGCGGGATCCGGGAGCGGCTATCTCATCTATGAGGATGTGCAATCGCATATCAAGGTGGCATCTGGAACGACTCCCGAAGGCGCTTTTCTGGAATGCATGATTCCAGAAGCGGTCCTCTCGCCATTAAAACTTGCCCCGATGAGTCGGTTTGGTCTCAACATCTCCGTGCCCATGAAGGATGGTTCAGTGATGTCACTTGCTCCCATCACAGGGTTTAAGAGCCCCGCTGAGGCCGGGAAAATCACCCTGGTGATGGTGGTTGTGCGCGAATAACAGGGCTTGAATGATAAAGAAGATTTCGAAATGAATACCAACGAAACAACCCGTGATGTCTTTGATGGGAAATTTCCGCCGGAAAATTATGGCCGGACGCCTACCGAGGTGGAGTTGACTGTTCAACAGGTGATTGAACGCCATTTTCTCGATGAAGATGGAATCCTGTTGAATGCGGTCAACGGGCAAACCATGCAACCGTATCGGACTGAGGACGTGAAGGATCGTGTGGATGGCGTCGGAACCTATGTGGAGTTTTCCAAGATCCCTCGAGAGGTGAAGCCGATCTGGGCAAACTACGAAAACTCTGGGCAAGTCAGTGGAGTTTATCTCTGTGGGCTCTGTGCCAAAGCCCGGGCGACCGGGAATCTCGACGATCGTGGAGACGCCGCCGGTGTCGTCAATGCCATTGAGAAACTTTGGAAGAACGCCGCCGCGGTAAAATTTTCTCTTGGAGGGGGAGGGAAAGGTTGGTTTCCCAAGCCGTACGGCGGAATTCGCCATGCCGAAGGCATGCACGAATGCAGCGTGGATCAATATTGTGACGTTACGCTGGGGTTGCAGAGCTATTATCAGACGTTTGCCGACGAGGAGGAGAAACGCAGAATTGAGGAAATCGTGATCTCCTTTGCGGATTGGTGGTATGACCACGATTTTGCGGGCGTCTATCTCGGGGAGGCCATTTGGTATAAACGACTGGATACACACAGCATGGCGGCCAGCTTCTTTCTCTATCTGTTTGCCCTGGCCAATTCCTGGAGCCCCTGCCGGAAATTTCAACATGGATTTGAGATATGGCAGGAACTTCGCGGGATGCTTTTTCCTCCCGGCGAGGCCGTATGGATTTGTATGAACGGTTTGACGCTTGATTGTCTCGAGCGTCTTGTCGCACTCCGTCCGGATCTGGCCGATTATTGGCGCTCTATAGCGAATCACCAGGCTCCCTTGGTTGTAGCTTCTGTTGAAAAGCAGACCGGACTGAATCGAATGTATGAGCTCGATGGATATGCGGCCAACTACCTGATGGCCGCGCATCGCATTCTCCCTCATTCAGACTATGACCAACGGGCCCGCCAATACCTGGAGCGAGTGTCGCGCAGGGAACAATTCTATCATGTCCGCCGTGGTCTACAGCTGTCAGATTTACAGCCCCCCATGCAGGGTGATGATTACCGGGATATGTTTTCGGCAGAAGTTCACGTACATTGGCTGGCGGGCTATTGGAAACTTCGAGAAATTGGTGCATTGAACTCATGAGAACTCGGACCTGCTCCAGGGTGAAAACCCGACAAAATCTCGCGACCCTGCCATGTCGGCTTGAGGGGTATCAAAGGTGAAAAGAATCCACAAACTCCTTCGCTCCTCCAAACCCGCCAAGTGGCTGTTTTATGGAGACAGCATCACCCACGGTGCATTTCATACCATGGGTTGGCGGGACTATACGGAGCTTTTTTCGGAGCGGATTCGCTATGAGCTTCGACGCCTCAATGATGTGGTGTTCAAGACCGCCTACGATGGCAACACCACACGGCATTTGCTCGAGTCATTTCACTGGCGGGTGGAACAATTTCAACCGCAGGTTGTCTTTGTCATGATCGGAACGAATGATTGTTGCATTGGCCCCGAAGGCGTTCGCGTCCCGCTTGATGAATTCAAGAGTAACCTTCAAAAGCTCATCAAGCAGATTCAGGCCATGAATGGCGCCCTTCCCGTTTTGCAAACCACTTGTCCTCTTTGGCCGGGAGGTGCCCCCGAGCGCGAATCGAATATGGAAAAGTATATGGCGACCGTTCGTTCGGTGGCGCGCGATGCTCAAGTGCCTCTTATCGATCATCGCGCCTATTGGAAGCAAAAGGCCAAAGTGCGTGGTAGCATGCCATACCCTTGGATGAGCGACGCCATTCATCCCAATGAAATGGGACATCGTGTCTTCGCTGAATTAATTTTTAAGAAACTGAAAATCCACAGCCCCGATTCCCCGACCTGCCGATTGTTCTACGCCTGACGGGACAGTTGGTAACAAGGAACTTCCGATTAACAGCCATTCGAGGGGCTACCCCATCTGGAGAATCATCATCACAAGTGTCCGGTTATAAGTTCCACAATGTCAATTGGTTAGAATCCATGGAC
>CALBXK010000250.1 GCA_937890535.1 uncultured Spartobacteria bacterium | reverse complement strand
CCGGACGGCAGCCCATGCAAGTTCTCTTCCGCGAAGAAGTTACAATCTGTTCACAATTGGCTCCAAACTGTTGACAACTCACTTCGGCCAGTGATAGCGTTCGCAAATTCCATTGCTCCCCACCCGGGGTGATGGAAAATGAAGGCCAATCCGATGGATTCCGTTCTTGATCAACCGGTTCTGGTGCTCAATCGCCTTTGGCAAGCGGTGAACACATGTTCCGTGCGTCGGGCGTTTACCCTGCTCTATCAGGGTCACGCTCAGGTAGTCTCGACGGATGGAGACAGCAATTTCTTCACCCATGATTTCAACAGTTGGCAGGACCTTTCCCGGGCCAACCCGGAACCCGAAATGGTTAAGACCATTTCGGTGAGCATCCGGGTCCCCCGCATCATCGTCCTCCTTCTCTTTGAACGTCTCCCCAAGAAAGAAGTGAAATTCACCCGTCACAACGTCTTCGAGCGAGACAAGAACACCTGCCAATATTGCGGGAAGACTTTGGATCGTAGTGATCTCAATCTCGACCATGTATTGCCCCGCGACCGCGGCGGTCAGACCACCTGGGAAAATATCGTCTGCTCATGCATTCCCTGCAATACGCGGAAACGCAATCGCCTACCCCATGAGGCCCAAATGCACCTGATCCAAAAACCCAAGCGCCCAAAATGGCGTCCGTTCGTTCACATCACCTTTACATCCAATCACCACGACAGTTGGAAGCACTTCCTCGACATCGCCTATTGGAATGTCGAGTTGGGTGACGGATAGCCGCCTACGGCGGAGCGATGAGGGAAAGGGAAGGAAAAAGGGCTGTCCATCCGACGACCCGCCTTGGACCTTGGCCTTACACCACGCCGGAAAACACAAAATAGGCGGCCGCCGCCACAGTCACGACCCCCAGAGCCGCCAAGGCATAGAGGGCCATTCCGATCGGATCTTTGTCCTTGCCGCCACGTGGCACGGGGGAGGCGCTGACGAAATCCACCGGACGGGCGCTCAGGGCCGCCACCGTGGCCGTTTTTGCTGGAGATTCAGGGATGGGATGCGCCGCGTCGCCCCGATTGACATCGCTGGAAAATACGGACTCAACCCGGCCAATTCGCAGGGTGTCGCCGGAGGCCAGCACGACGTCGGTCACGGCCTCGCCATTGACGAAAGTGCCGTTGGTGGAGCTGAGGTCACGGACCCGGTAGCTATTTCCTTCCACCAGAAGTTCTGCGTGATGACTGGACACGGAGTTGTCATCAATTTGAAGCGCATTGTCCGGCAAACGGCCAATGGTAATCCGATCCTCATCCAAGTCGTGAGTGACCTCATTGTCGTCGGAGAGAATGACCTGAAGCTTGGGCATGGGTCTCTCTTAGGCTTTTTCCGCCACGGCATCAACCTCTTTGGCGAAGCGGTCAAAAAATATCTCGGCATCGTGGGGGCCCGGGGCCGCCTCGGGATGGTATTGAACACTGAACGCCGGCTCATCACGATGGCGCAGACCGGCGACAGTTCCATCATTGAGATTCAGGTGAGTGATTTCGACGTTTGGCGGCAGAGAATCCGGATCCACGGCATATCCGTGATTCTGTGAGGTGATTGCAATCGTGCCGGTGCGGAGATCCTTCACAGGTTGATTGGCCCCACGATGTCCAAACTTCAGCTTGAAGGTGCGGCCTCCGAGCGCCAGGGCAAGCAGCTGGTGACCGAGACAAATCCCAAATAGCGGTTTCTGTCCCACCAACTCACGCACCATTTCGCGAGCGGATTCCAAAGTGGCGGGATCTCCGGGTCCATTGGACAAAAAGACCCCATCCGGATTCCTCGCCAGGATGTCGGCGGCGGAGGTATCGGCCGGCACCACCTCCACGTCAAAACCCCGTCGGCGCAAAGACCGAAGGATATTTTTCTTCATTCCAAAATCGCAGGCCACGATGCGGCGCAGGGTGGACGGCAGAGGCTCGAAGCAGTTGCCGAGGTCGTCGACCGAGGTCGTCTCCGGCATCGCCCCCTGAGCCATCACCCATTTCCGGCTCAGTTGATTTTGCGGGTCCCACCGGTAAGGTGCGCCCGTGGTCACGTCGCTGACGAAATCCACACCTTCATAACTTGCCCCCCGCGCCATTCGGACAGCCTCGACGGCGTCGGAGCCAGGAAAGATACAAGCCCGCATCGCTCCTCCGCTTCGCAAGCGCAGGGTGAGAGAGCGGGTATCGATGCCTTGAATGCCGGGAATATTGTGTTTTACCAAATAGTCGGAAAGACTCATTTCGGCCCGCCAATTGCTCACCACCGGGCTGAGTTCCTCAATAACAAATCCCTGCACCTGCACCGCGTCATTTTCTTCATCAAGGGAGTTGATGCCGGTATTCCCGATCAACGGATAGGTCATGGCCACGATTTGTCCACGATAGGACGGATCAGTCAGCACCTCTTGGTACCCGGTCATCGAAGTGTTAAAACAAATCTCCCCCGTCTGAGCCGTTTCAGCGCCAAACGATTCTCCGCGATAGATTGTGCCGTCCTCCAGTGCCAACAATGCTTCCATGCTGGGACAATAGGTATTCTCCGCCGCCACTCAACGTCAAAGCGAGTGCGAAAGGCAGAATCTTGAGCTCGCCTGCGGCCGAGCGGCACCAGACTCCCTTTGATGGGAAACAAAACGAAATACGGCCTGCTCCCATTAAAGGAAGCAGGCCGTAGAAAAATATTGTCCCGCAGATGCCGTTTCGGCGCATATCCCGTTCCCTCAGAGTGAGAGTGGATAACCGCCATGTCGCGCGCTGACTTCCAATGAAGGCATGCCATTGCACCACACAGCCAAGTCTCCGGGATAACGTATTATTTATCGGATCGGGAGTTTGCGTCGTGTAATCGCGAACACCGCAGGACAAATGGTGTTGTCCGTCTTGCGACGGACGAGAATCAAAATTGTTGAAAGAACTTATCGAAAATCAACCGCCAACTTTGTTCCGAGGCTTTCCTTGAGACTCTCGAAGGCGGTGTTGACTTCCTCGCTATTCAGCGTCCTCGTCGGAGCACGGAATGTCAAGGAAATCCCGATCGATTTTCGGTCCCTTGGCACCTTCTCCCCGGTGGGGTCGATGAAGACATCAAACGGCTCGATCTGCACCAGCAACTTCTCGTTGGCCTCGCGAAGGGTTCGCTCAACGTCCGCATACGAAAGGTCCAGGGGGCAAAGAAGCGCGATGTCGCGCCCCATGGCGGGAAACCGCGGAAATTCCCGGTAGTTGAAATCGCGCCCAAGTCCCCGCAAAGCGACAAGCGAAATCTCTGCGGCCAACACCGGTCCCTCGGCATCGAGTTTTTTCGCTTCGGAAGGCGCCAATTGACCCAGAACGCCGACACAGCACTCGCCGACCAGAATTTCCGCGACGAGTGCAAAGGGAACCTTCGCAGTCGTGGGACGAAGTTGGCAGGGCGCTGGCAAAAGGGCCTCCAGTCGGCCTCTGGCGTCATGCCAGTCGAAGGCACGCGCCGGGGTGCCCCGCCAATCGGCAGCGGCTGTGACCCCATTTAAGACCAAGGCGAGAGTCATGGATTCTTCCGGGTTCCCGGCATGAAATGTTCTCCCGATTTCAAAAAGGGCCACCCGCCGCATCCCCTGACGGATGTTGTGAGTCAGAGCTGTCAGCAGTCCAGGCACCAGGCTGGTGCGGAGAAACGCCTGATCTTCGCCAAGAGGATTGCGCAGGCGGAGAGCTTCCTCACACCCTCCCCCGGAGGAAACCAGGGCGCTGGTGCGGGCCTCATTGAGTCCCTGCGCCACCAGCTTTCGCCGCAAGTCCATTTGAAAATCATAGGCCACATCAGCCTCGCCAGGAACGGCGGGCGTAGCGGAAATTCGCGAAGGAATCGCTCCCATGCCGATGACGCGGGCAATTTCCTCAATCAGATCCACCTCGCGAGTCAAATCCTGCCGGAAGGTGGGAATCTCCCAACCCTGACCCGTCTTCCCGAGTCCAAAGCCGGTCAGGATCGCATCAACTTTGTCAGCAGAAACCGGGATTCCGAGGACGGCGGCAAGTCGCTCAAGCCGCAGGGGGACAACCCGAGCGGGAATTGGGTCCCGCACCGGTCCCGTCACTCGCAGTTCCCCCACCGATCCACCGGCCAATTCCAAGATCATTTCAACCGCCCGGCGTGCAGCCGGCAGCACACCGGCAGGGTCCACTCCACGTTCAAAACGATGACTGGAATCACTGGCCAATCCCAGTCTCCGCGAGGTCTTCCGCACCTGCCCCGCATCGAAGCACGCGCTTTCCAGGAGAAGATTGCAGGTCGTGGCGGTGACTCCGCTGTGACGCCCTCCCATCACTCCCGCCAAGGCGACGGGCCCAGACGCATCCGCGATGACGACATCCCCGGGATCGAGGGCATAGCGTTGTTCATCCAAAGCCTCAAAGTCCCGGGATTCACCGGCGGGGCGCACCAGGATTTCGCCCTCGATCTTGTCGGCATCAAAGGCGTGGAGCGGCTGTCCGGTCTCGAAGAGGACAAAATTGGTCACGTCCACAATCGTATTGATGGAGCGCAACCCGACAGCTTCCAACTTTTTCCTCAGCCAATCCGGGCTGGGACCGACCGTGACGCCGTGAAGAGCCTGCAAAGTGTAGAGCGAACACAAGGGTGTCTCGATGGCAACGGGAGCCGTGACCGAGGGAAGATCACCCTCCACGAAAGGGCGGTCCTGCCATGCCGCCCCGGTCAGAGCCGCCACCTCGCGAGCCATGCCGACGTGACTCAATAGATCCGGTCGGTTCGGGGTGATCTCCAAATCCAGGACGGATTCCGCTGGAAAAATCTCTGACAAGGGGGCACCGACCCGGGCCTCCTGGGGCAGGATGAGCAATCCCTCCCCCGCCTTGGGCAGCCCCAACTCCTCGGCTGCCGCCATCATGCCTTCGCTTTTGACTCCCCGCAGCTTGCCCACCTTAATCTTAAAGTCTCCCGGCAAAATCGCACCGGGAAGAGCCAGCGGCACCTTGTCGCCGACCTGATAGTTTTTTGCCCCGCAAACAATTTGCCGCGGTTCGCCACTGCCATCGTCGACTTGGCAAACACTCAAACGGTCGGCATTCGGGTGGGGATCGGAGGAAACAATCTGCGCCACCACCACCTCGGGAAGGTCCACCCCGTGGGTGATCACCTCCTCAACCTCCACTCCGGCCCGGGTGAGAAGTTCAGCCAACTCAGAGACGCTCTCCGGCAAAGTCCCATATTCGCGCAACCAGTTCAGAGAAATCTTCATGCCGGGAATTGTTGCAAAAACCTCAGATCATTTTCGACCAACATGCGGATGTCCGGGATCTGGATCAAATTCATCGCCAAACGGTCGAGACCAAAACCAAAGGCAAAGCCTGTAACTTCCTCCGGATCAAAAACCCGGTCGCCCCGCTTCTGACAAATTCCCTCAAAAACCGCCGGATCGACCATCCCGCAACCGGCCAGTTCCATCCATTTTCCACCCAGCGCCTGGGCTCGGATATCGATCTCATAGCTCGGCTCAGTGAAGGGGAAAAAGTGGGGACGAAACCGAATCTCGGTCTCGGGGCCAAACAATTCACGAAAGAAGTATTCCAAGGTGCCCTTGAGATCGGCCACGGACACCTGCCGGTCCACATACAACCCCTCCATTTGGGTGAACTGCGCGAGATGGGTTGCGTCCACCTCGTCGCGGCGATAGGCGGCCCCGGGGGCGATGATGCGCACCGGAGGAGCCTGCGACTCCATCACTCGCACCTGCACCGAGGACGTATGAGTGCGAAGCAAGCGTCCATCCGGCAAATAAAACGTATCCTGCTCATTGCGCGCCGGATGGTCGGCAGGGGTGTTGAGCGCATCGAAACAATGCCATTCCGTCTCGATATCCGGACCATCGGCCAGGACAAATCCCAGACGCCGAAAAATCCCGACCGCCTTGTCCAGAAGGTGCGTCAGCGGATGGATCGAACCCGTTTCGCTCCGGGTCCCCGGGAGGGTGATGTCGAGCGCGGCTAATGCGGCGGCGTCAGACTCCGTCGCCAGGGCAAGTTCCCGTGCCTCCAGAGCGGCATTCACCGCCTGTCGGAGTTCATTCAGCAGCTTGCCAAGGCGGGGCCGGTCATCCTTGGACACATCCCGCATCCCCTCGCTCAGGCGGGTGATTCCCCCACTCTTGCCGAGATGCGTGACGCGGGCGGCGTCCAATGATTTCCGGTCGGTCGCCGACTCGATGGCGGCAACCGCTTCGGTCTGCAAAGCCGCAATGCGGTCTTCCATGGAAAATATTTTCCGACTACCCCCGGGATTCCCCGAAGAATAATCTTCGCGGAAACCGGAAAAAACCGGAGAATTGAAACGGTCTTTAGGCGGCTTTGGCCGTCTCGGTCTCCTTGGCCTTGGCGTCGTAGGCGGCCTTCGCCTTCTCCACGATTTGCTTGAAGGTCGGCTCATCGGTCACGGCGATGTCGGACAACACTTTACGATCGAGCAAAATGCCGGCGGACTTCAGCCCCTCGATAAAACGATTGTACGAAATTCCCTCAGCCCGGACGGCGGCGTTGAGACGAGTGATCCACAAGGCGCGAAAATTGCGCTTGCGGGTTTTGCGATCCCGGTAAGACCAATATTTGGCCTTCATAGTCGCGTCTTTCGCATAGCGAAAGAGCTTGGAGCGGCGACCGCGGTATCCTTTGGCTGAATCTATGACCCGCTTGCGACGAGCGCGACTGGCGGGCGAATTGGTTGCACGTGGCATGTCTTATGTCCCCCAAACCTTGCGGCAGGGAGCTCCTTGGAACCGGCTGTTTTTTGTTGAGATCCGTGGACTCACCAGTTCCGTGATCCCCGAATAAATTTCAGGGAAGTCCGGCGGATCAATGATAAATTCTTTCGACTATCCGAAAGGCAGACACTCTTTAACGCGGGCCGAATCGGAAGCATGAATCACCGTAGATTTCCCCAAATTACGTTTGGTCTTTCGATTCTTGCACGCTGCCAAATGGCGACGTCCCGCTTTGGAACGAACCAACTTGCCTGTACCTGTGATCTTGAAACGCTTGGCTGCGGCCTTGCGAGTTTTATTGCGTGGTGTTTTCTTTGGCATGGGAAAAGGGACGGCAATCTAGCGGGAATTTCACGAGTGGCAATGAAAACTTTGCGATGAATTTCTATTTCTGAAACATCTCGGAAAGAACTTCGAGTGTGCGGTCACTGGCTGCCTTTGAAAGCTTGCCGAGTTTTTTAACCAATCTTCCCTTCTCCACGGTCCTGATTTGATCCAGCACGATTTGTCCGTCGATCCCTTGGAAGGTGCAGGCGACGCGGGTAGGATAAGAACGACCTTTTGTGGTCATCGGAGCGATAATGGCGGTTCCGATGTTGTGGTTCATCTCATCCGGGGAGATCACTGCACAGGGCCGGGTCTTCCTGATCTCGTGGCCGATTGTGGGATCGAGGCTGACAAGAAAAACGTCGAACCGGTTCACTTCCAATCCCAATCCTCCACATCCCACCGTGTTGGAGGGGTGTCCAAAAGCTTGTCGTCACCCAGGTGGGCCATCTGCTGGAATGCCGTTCCCCACCCGGATCGGGGCTTCCGGGGCGAATGGATCAGGATCATGGAATCCCGGACATCCATTTCAACTATTTCCGAAAGACCGCATTGTTCGATAAACGGCTTCGGGATCCGAACGCCACGCGAGTTGCCGATGGAGATCAATGTCGTTTTCATGGTGCCAATGTGCCCACATTGTTATTACGTGTCAAACACATCGCTGAACCGCTGGCTCTTGGGAAAGCTCTCCACCCCCTCAAGCACCCATTTCGCGTCGTCATACCACTTCACCAAGACAACCGGCAAATCTGGATTGGCCGAGGTGCGCTCCCTGGGATTCCTCAATAAACTTCCTACGCCTCCCGATTAAATACGCCCCTCCTCCGATCATCATCAGCATCGCTGTCGATGGCTCGGGGACGCTGGCAACGCGAAAACCCAAACCGATGCTCTCGTCCAGGGCGAGCCTGCGATGCGGCTCGACGAAAGGAGGTCGTTTGAGAAGTTGGCCCAGGAGCCGCCACGCAGCCCCCGCGAGGAACCTGCGATGACCGTATCATTCAACTCATACACACTACCTCCCTGATCGTAATACGCCGCCTTGTACCACTCGTTCTCGCTCGCAATAAATACTGTCGCCGTGCCCGACCTCGTCGGCGTCGTCAGGCTCATGTTATACACCCCGCTCTCCGTGCTCCCACTCCCCTGTCCATTCTGCAACCAGTTCGTGAACCTCGCCGCATCGTTCCAGCTCACATACGTCACCGGTCTCAGCCCGTTCGGATCCACTGCATTCAGGAACTCCGTGTACTGAATCAAGTTCACTTCCTTCGTCGCGATCTTGTAGATGTAGTCCACTGATCCAACCCCTGGCAAACTTCACGAGTTCAATGGATCCGCCGCGTTCCCGACATCTCCCACCGTCGCCCAATCAAAAGTCACCGCCCCTTGCACGGTTCCCGACACCATCACTCCCAGCGCCGCCATTAGGGCAAAAATAGGTTTTTTCAAAGCGACGAACCAGGAATCATAAACCCACAATCCTAGCAAGGATGCAGGCGAAACCCAAAGCCTCCCTTGTTGTCGACAGGGCGCCGATCCCTTTGGGGCCTGAATTCCGTCCAGACCAAGCGAGCCCCGAGTTCTTCCGTGCCGAAAACGTTGCGCCCGCCCCTTCCCAAGCCCTAGATTCTTGGAGGGATGTCGTGTCTTCGAAAAAATATTTTTTGGATTTTCCTTTTTGGCCTGGTGGTCGGATTGGTGAGCGCGCCCCCATCGGACAAGGCGCGAACCCGCCTGGCCGACGGATTCGACCAACCGGTGGGCAAACCGGACGCCAAGGGATATTATCGCGCCCGGGGATTTCGCTCCAACTACCACATGGGGGACGATTGGAACGGTCTGGCTGGC
>CALBXK010000249.1 GCA_937890535.1 uncultured Spartobacteria bacterium | reverse complement strand
ATGTAGTTGAATTGAACGATTCGAATTTTGACAGTGTCGTCTCGGCGGCGACGGAACCCGTTTTGGTGGATTTTTGGGCGCCATGGTGTGCCCCCTGCAAGATGCTTTCTCCGCTGATTGATGAGATCGCGGGTGAGACGGCAGGCAAGTTTAAGATTGCCAAAGTGAATGTGGATGATGCCCCGGGAGTGGCGCAGAAATTTGGTGTCCGCAGCATTCCCACCCTGGTTTTCCTCAAAGCGGGAGAAAAGGTGGATCAGGCGGTTGGAGTTCTGGGCAAGGCGGATATTGTCAAACGTTTGGAAGCGTTGATCTGAGGATCCCTCACTAAAATTTGGTATTTCGGCCGGGGCCGACGGGAAACCTTGCCCGTCGGCCCTGTCATTTTATAGTGGAGCAATAATGGCCGCGTCTCCTTTCGTTCACCTGCACTGTCACACGGAGTATTCGCTCCTCGATGGCGCGATCCGAACCACGGATCTCGTGAAGAAGGCGGCGGAATTTGGGATGCCCGCTGTGGCCATGACCGACCATGGAAACATGTTTGGCGCCGTCGAGTTTTTTCAAGCGGCGGAAAAGGAAGGGATTCGCCCCATTGTAGGATGCGAGGCCTATGTCTCCCCCGGGGCGATGACCGAACGCAAGGCGTCGTCCGCCCGCGATGCGGCTTTTCATCTCACGCTTTTGGCCACCAATGCCAAGGGTTATGGAAATCTTGTCAAGCTGATCAGTGCGGCCCACCTGGAAGGGTTCTATTACAAACCGCGGGTTGATAAACAATTACTGGCCGCTCACTCCGAGGGAATCATCGCTCTCAGTGGCTGCCTGAAGGGCGAGGTGAACTCGCACCTGCTCGCCGGCGACGAGGCCGGAGCCGGTCGGGTGGCGGGTGAATATCGCGATATTTTTGGCCGGGAGAATTTTTTCATCGAATTGCACAATCACAATCTTGATGCCCAGCGGCGGTGTAATCCAGAGTTGGTGAAGATCGCCGGGGCTCTGGACCTTGATCTGGTGGCGGCGAACGATGTCCATTTTTTGGAACGCCGCCACCACGATTCCCATGATGTCATGTTGTGCATCGGCACCGGCTCGATGGTGGTGGATGAGAAGCGGATGCGCTATTCGGAGGAACTCTATTTTAAGAGTCCCGACGAAATGGCGGTCCTATTTTCTGATCATCCCGAGGCGTTGGCGAACACGGTGCGAATTGCGGAACGCTGCGATTTAAAGATGGAGTTTGGAGTGCCGAAGTATCCGGCCTTTGATCCACCGCCCGGAAAAACACGGGAGAATTATCTGCGCGAATTGTGCTGGAGCGGACTTCGGGAGCGATTCGGCGAGCGGGCAGAATCCGATCCAGAGCTTCGGGAGCGCTTGGAATACGAACTTGGGGTTATCGAAAAAACCGGCTTCGTCAGCTACTTTCTTATTGTCTGGGATTTCATCAAATACGCCCGGGAGCAGAAGATACCGGTTGGTCCTGGTCGCGGTTCGGCCGCAGGGTCGCTCATCGCCTATGTCCTCCGCATCACCGATATCGACCCGCTTCGCTATGGGCTGATTTTTGAACGTTTCCTTAATCCGGAACGCATCAGTCCGCCGGATATTGACGTGGATTTTTGCATGGTTCGCCGGGGCGAGGTGATCGAGTACGTTCGCCAGAAGTACGGTGAACGTTGCGTGTCGCAGATCGTCACCTTCGGCACCATGGGAGCCAAGAGTGTCGTGAGGGACGTCGGCCGGGTGCTGGGCTGGAGCTACACCGACGCGGATCGGCTGGCGAAGATGATTCCCAACGAGTTGAATATCAATCTGGTCGGGGCGGCTGAAAAGAATCCGGAACTCAAGGCGGCTCTGGAGAATGAGCAATCGACGCGCGCCCTTTGGGATCATGCCCTCATACTTGAGGGGTTGAGCCGCAATGTGGGCATCCATGCGGCGGGAGTGGTGATCGGAGATCGACCGCTTGATGAATACATTCCGCTCTGTCGGGGTAAGGACAACGAAGTCATTACTCAATATGAAATGAACTCGCTCACGGAGCTGGGGATGTTGAAGATGGATTTTTTGGGTTTGAAAACCCTCACGATCTTGGAGCATACCGTGCGTCTCATCCGCGAACGCGAGCCGGACTTCGATATCGATGCCATTCCGCCCTCGGACCAGGAAACGTTCGACGTTTACAATCGGGGCGAGACCCTTGGCGTCTTCCAAATGGAAAGCGGGGGGATCACGAATTGTTGCAAGCGTTTCGATGTGTCGAGCATTGATGACATCATTGCCATTGGGGCCCTCTACCGACCCGGGCCGATGCAGTTTATCGATGATTACATCGCCCGCAAAAAGGGCCGAAAAAAGATCCAATACCACCATCCGCTTCTCGAGCAGGTCTGCGCCGAGACTTACGGGATCATCGTCTATCAGGAACAGGTGCAGCGGGCGGCCAACATCCTTGCCGGCTATTCCCTGGGTGAGGCGGATTTGCTGAGGCGGGCGATGGGAAAAAAGGATGAGGCGAAGATGGACAAGGAACGGGAGCGTTTCGTGGCCGGCTGCGGAAAAGTCAACGCCATTCCGGAAAATACCGCCAATGCCATCTTTGACTTCATTGCGAGTTTCGCCAAATACGGATTCAACAAGAGTCACAGTGCCGCCTACGGTTGGGTTTCCTATCAGACCGCTTATGCCAAGGCGCACTTTCCTGTCGAATTCATGGCTGCGGTGTTGACCCATGACGCTTCGACGACCGACCGACTGGCGGAGGTCATTGCGGAGTGCGTGCGGAGAGAAATTTTGGTTTTGCCTCCGGGGGTGAATTCCAGCAGCCTTCACTTCACGCCGGAAAAGGTCAAAGGCAAGAATGGGGTTCGATTTGGACTCGCCTCCATCAAGAATGTTGGCTCCGCTGCGGTGCAGGCCATGATTGATGAGCGGGGGAGCGGAGGACCATACTTGTCGCTGGAGGATTTTTGCGCGCGGCTTGATGCCCGATCAGTCAATCGGAAGTTGGTGGAGAGTCTCGTCAAATGCGGGGCCTTCGATGAATTTAAAAAATCCCGAGCTCAGCTCTTTGCCAATATTGATAATGCCCTGGCCAGTGCGGCCATGATCCAACGGGATCGCAGCAGCGGGCAGGGGGCCCTCTTTGATATTCTTGAGACTGCGCCGGCGGGTGCGGGGTCACCGTCGTTGCCGTCGGTTGAGCCCTGGCCGCGCAACGAGATGCTTGGCTACGAAAAGGAGCTGCTGGGATACTACATCACGGGGCATCCGCTGCAGGATTACGCAGGGCACTTCGATCACGCCAAGGTGAGCACCATCGCCGAAGCCCAGAAGATCACCGAAACGACCACCATGAAGATCGCGGGCCTAGTGGGAACCGTGGAGAGAAAATTCACCAAAAAGGACGGAAAACCGTTTGCGGTGGTCAGAATCGAGGACTTCACCGGCCAGATCGAACTGGTCGCCTGGGACGAAGTCTATACGAGAAATGCCACCTTGCTCACGCCTGGAACGGTCGTCGGAGCCTCGGTCCGGCTCTCGCTCCGGGATGAGGCGGTCCGGGCCAATGCCACCAGTTTTTCCGCGCTGAAACCCAAGCTATCGGTCAAACCGGTTTGTCTCCGGTTGGCCCGGAACAAGCTGTCTGAGTCCGATCTGCCTCACATTCTTGAGATCTTGAAACGGCACCCTGGCAAGGCCCCGCTCCGTATTGAAATTGTCGCCGAGAGCGGAGCTACCTTCGCGATTGCTGCCGCCGAGGCTTTGAATGTTGGCGATGGGAGTGCGATTGAGGCGGAGATGGAAGAGTTTATTCTTTCCTGAATTTGGCGGGGGAGCGCACGCTTCCAGCGTGCATGCTTTGGCATCCTGCCGACGCTATTTTCGCGGTTGGAAGCCGGGAAACGACACCCAGGAGGGGTGTGCTCCCCAGCGCCCGCACGGAATACGCTGGCGCAGCTTCTTTTCAACCTAGAAAGGAAAATGAGCCCGGACGGGTACAGATAAAACACGGGTTATAAGGAAAATAGGTAAAAAAGAACCCTCACTCAAAAAGTGAATGGGGCAATTTACGTAACTCGCTTCCCATTTGAAAGCCTGGCCGTTGCTGCGCATCCGTTGCAGGTGAGAATCCGTGTTCATCTGTGGCTACATTCCGGTTTTTGGGTTCAATGCTCCGCTTGAGCGCGTTCTTGATTGTGGTGCCCGGTGAGGTAAGCTCGAATGCTCCATGAAAACCATCCTCGTGACCGGCGGTGCGGGCTATATCGGCAGCATCTGCGTCGAACAGCTTCTTGATCAGAACTACAAAGTAGCCGTCTTTGACAATCTCAGCGAAGGTCATCGCAAGGCGGTCGATCCCCGGGCGGAGTTTTTTCAGGGCGATCTGGCGGACCGTACCGTCATCCGGCATGCCATGGAGGAAGTGAAACCGGACGCCGTTATGCATTTCGCCGCCAATGCTCTCGTTGGCGAATCAATGGAAAATCCCTCAAAATATTTTCGCAACAACGTGGCCAGCGGGATCAACCTTCTCGATATGGCGGTGGAGACGGGATTGAAAAAATTCGTTTTCTCCTCGACCTGTGCCACTTTCGGAATCCCCGAACGGGTGCCGCTGGACGAATCTCTCCCCCAGAATCCGATCAATCCCTATGGGGAATCCAAACTGCTCTTTGAGAAGATCCTCCGTTGGTACGATGAATGTCACGGGCTCAAATATGTCGCTCTACGATATTTCAACGCCGCGGGAGCCTCCAAGGTTTTTGGTGAGGATCACCGCGTTGAAACTCATCTCATTCCCAATGTGCTCAAGGTCGCCCTCGGTCAGCGCGAATCCGTCGATATTCTGGGAACCGACTATCCGACGCCCGACGGAACCTGCATTCGCGATTACATCCACGTCCTCGATCTCGCCCAGGCGCACATCCTGGCCCTCGCCACCTCGGAGAGTGGTCAATTTAATCTTGGGACCGGAGGTGGAACTTCGGTTCGAGAGGTCATCGACGCCTGTCGGGCCGTGACTGGATGTGATATCACTGCGCTCGAAAAACCACCGCGTCGCGGCGACCCGCCCCGGCTGGTGGCCGCGTCGGATAAGATTCGCTCCGTCCTCGGGTGGACCCCGAAGTATCAGGAAATTCGTACGATCGTGGAAAGCGCCTGGGCCTGGCATCAACAGCATCCACACGGATACGGGAAACAGAAAAACTGACTTAGGTGGGGGTGCGAGGGGGGCGATCCGGATTGGCAGACCTCGGAGAAATGAATGCCCTTCCCGTCCTCTGCGGCTTAGCGGTTGAATGCCTGGCCGTTGGTTGAAAGCCCGGCCGTTGGTTGAAAGCCCGGCCGTTGCTTCGCATCCGTTACGGCGCATCCGTTACGGCGCATCCGTTACGGCGCATCCGTTGCAGCCGCGTGAGTTCTCTTTCGCTACAGATTGTGAATATGCGGCGGTCTGGGGTTCGGGATTGGCACCGCTCATGGAATCCTGTAGGGTTCCGATCCGTTCCTGTTCCTAATGATCTCAGACGCGCCCGTTCCTGATTACCCTGCCGACCGGAGGCTGTGGAATCCGGACCTTGCCCCGGTTCCATTTTCGAAGCGGACATGGGGCAAGTGGGATATCGCGGCACTTTGGGTGGGGATGGCGATTTGTATTCCGAGCTATCAATTGGCCAGCGGTCTCATCGCCAGCGGCATGAATTGGTGGCAGGCGGTATCGACCGTTCTTCTAGGAAATCTCATCGTGCTGGTGCCGCTGGCCTTGAACGCCCGCGCTGGGACGGCCTATGGCATCCCGTTCCCGGTTCTGCTTCGATCCTCGTTTGGCGTTTATGGATCGAACATTCCGGCGCTCATGCGCGCCGTGGTGGCCTGTGGCTGGTTTGGCATTCAAACCTGGATCGGTGGCATGGCCATCTATTCGATATCCGCCATTCTCATCGGGTTTGATGCCTCGCAAAAAATTGACCTCCCCGTCCTCGGAATCTCAGCCGGTGAACTGACCTGCTTTATGATTTTCTGGGCCATGAATATGGCCGTCGTGGTTCGGGGCATCAGCTGTATCCGTTGGCTGGAAAATCTGGGGGCGCCGTTTCTTCTTTTGGTGGGACTGGGTCTGTTGTCCTGGGCCTATGTGGCCGCGGATGGATTTGGCCCCATCTTTAGCCAACCGTCTAAATTCGCCACCAACCGGGAATTTTGGGTTGCCTTTGCACCGGGCCTAACCGCAATCGTGGGATTTTGGGCGACCCTGTCCTTGAATATTCCGGATTTTTCACGGTTCGCAAAAAGCCAGCGTGACCAGGTCCTGGGTCAGGCCATCGGGATGCCCGGCACGATGGCGCTCTATGCCTTCATTGGAGTGGCTACGACCAGTGCGACGATTGTGGTTTTCGGTGAGCCGGTGTGGGATCCGGTGACGTTGTTGGCCCGCTTCAAGAATCCCTTCGTCGTCATTCCGGGATTGCTGGCTCTGGTGGCAGCAACCCTCACCACCAATATTGCTGCCAACATCGTTTCCCCTGCCAATGATTTTTCCAATCTCTGGCCGCGCCGGATCAGTTTCAAGACCGGGGGCATGATCGCCGGAGTGGTTGGGATTGTCATCATGCCATGGCATCTCGTCGCCAACGCCGAAGTCTATATCAATTGGCTGCTCGGCTACAGTGCGCTCCTCGGTCCCGTCGGAGGAATTATGATCGCAGATTATTTTATCATTCGCGGTCAGAAGCTGAACCCCGAGGCGCTTTACCAGCCGGGGGGCGAATACCATTTTCAAGGTGGATTTTCGCTCCTTGCCCTGGCTGCTCTTCTCCTGGGAATTCTGCCGCACCTTCCGGGCTTTCTCGTCAAGATCGGCACCGTAGACGCCGCCCTCGTCCCACCGTTCTTCCTCGGCCTCTTCGACTTCTCCTGGTTCTCCGGATTTGGGATCGCCTTTGGACTGCATATCCTCTTTAATCGCCTCGCATCCCGTCCGACGAAACCATCTGCGCCTGCGGCCGCCCCCCTCTCATGAAAAATCCAGCCCTGCCTCCTTGCGACCATCAACCGCAAACCTATACCGGACCCTCCGCCGATGCGGTCCTGGCGCAACGCAAACAATTCCTTAGTCCTGGACTCTTCCTCTACTACAAAAAGCCGATCATGCTGGTGGAGGGGCAGATGCAGTATCTGTGGGACGAGCAGGGGAAACGCTACCTCGATGGTCTTGGGGGGATCGTCACCATCAGCGTAGGACATTGCCACCCGCACGTGGTCGCGGCCGCAAACCGGCAGAATGCCATCCTGCAGCATTCCACCACCATTTATCTCCAGCCTAATGTTTGCCAATACGCGGAAACCCTCGCCTCGAAGATGCCAGGGGATCTGAAGGTTTGTTACTTCGTCAATTCCGGTTCCGAGGCCAACGATCTTGCGCTCCTCATGGCCCGGGCCTCTACCGGAAATTATGATGTGGTCGCGCTGCGGAACGCCTATCACGGAGGCAACGCCGCCGGGATGTCACTCACCGGCCATAGCACCTGGAAATTCAATGTGCCGCACAGTTTCGGCGTCCACCACGCTCTGGCCCCGTATCCGTACCGCGGACCGTACGGTTACGACGACAAGGACGCTGGTCAGAAATATGCGGATGATGTTCAGTCCGTCATTGCGCACGCGACCTCTGGGAAAGTTGCCGCCTTCATTGCGGAATCGATCCAGGGCGTGGGCGGGTTCGTCGTTTTTCCGGACGGATATCTCAAGGCGTCTTATGAATATGTGCGTGCGGCTGGAGGGGTTTGCATCGCCGATGAAGTCCAGACCGGTTTCGGGCGTACGGGCACCCATTATTGGGGTTTCGAGACCCAGGGCGTCATTCCCGACATCGTCACCATGGCCAAGGGCATTGGCAACGGATGTCCGCTGGCGGCGGTGGTTACGACGCCGGAAATTGCCAAAGTGTTGTCCGAGCGGATCCATTTCAATACCTACGGAGGCAACCCGGTCGTCACCGCCATGGGACAGGCCGTGTTGGAGGTGATCGATCAGGAAAATCTCCAGGAGAATTCCCTCAAAATGGGCAACCACATTTTGGCTGGTCTGGAAAAACTCAAAGAGAAACATGCCATCATTGGCGATGTTCGTGGCAAGGGACTCCTGCTTGGAATCGAAATGGTGACCGACCGTACCACCAAGGAACCCGCCAAGGCGGAATGCGCCCAGGTTTTGGAGCGGGCCCGGGAAATGGGGCTCTTGCTTGGCAAGGGAGGGCTTTGGGGACAGACGATCCGCTTTGCCCCGCCCATGAGTATTTCACGGGCGGATGCAGATTTCCTCCTCGAAGTGTTGGATGCCGCCCTGACCGATCTCTGATCGGAGTTTCCTGGAGCGAAAGACTGCGCCGTTCGATGGCGTTGCCCGCATGTTGAGGCGGTATTTCCAGAACGAGTCTAGCCTGCGGCTGGCGTGGATGCAGCGGAAGGCGAGGACTTTTTCTGCGCCCGATTCGCCCCAAAACATGCCCGATTGTTTGCAGTGTTTTCCGATGACGGTGAGGCAGCCTGCTTCGATGACGCCGGAGCCAATGAAGTATTTTTTGGCCCGGAAGGTGCCGTATTGCATGCGGGCGACGTTGTTGGCGAAGTAATCCAAAGGGGTTTCCACCTGGGCACATTTCCCTTGAGAAGGGCCTCTTTGCGCGCCTGCTTGATGATGCCGTGACTTCCCGAAGATGGAGGGAAGCTTGGAAGAAGCTGGTTTCGTCGCCTCCCTCCAGGCAGATGAGGCGGGCGAGAGCTTGAGTGCAGGCATCATAAATACGAAATTCGACTTTAAGTCTTGACGGCCGAAAAGTTAAATGACAATTGATTAGTGAGATGTTGATTATAATGGAAGCAAATCTCGTCAAACGAACGGTTGTCACCGGTCACTTCAAAATGCACCACTTGTGGTCACTTCAAAGTGCACCACCC
>CALBXK010000248.1 GCA_937890535.1 uncultured Spartobacteria bacterium | reverse complement strand
TCAAGTCTCCACGCTCATTGCAAATTTCACCGAGGAAACGAGCAGTAATCTCTCTTCTTCCACTTGTCTCGTGGCATAACAGAAGGGATCGCATCAATTCTACGTCATCAATCTTACCATGACGCCACTTGTGAATACCATGATTATAAATAGTCTCGGCGTGAGAAGCCTCTATGAGAATTGCAGCGTTCCATGACTCTTCTGCTTCGTGGGCTTTACCCAGTTCCAGTAGGCTAATAGCACGGTTATTGAGGCTGGGAGCAACTAACCTTACTTCGTCTGGCTGTGAACGAGGATAGGAGCCAAAGCGAGAGGTGTAGCAGCGCATCAGCAATTCGAGCACGGGGGCAAAGGTTGTGAGACGTTTTGGGACCTTCGTTCCGAACGACATTGCGAGAAGGGAGAGGAGATCATTGCCCACTTGGTGGTCTTCTAGTTGGCCCAAAACCGCAGGTGCGGCGAGGCCACTTGCCCAAGTCACTTCACCAACGAGCATCTCGAGCAACGATACGGCCCAACTCCATACGTCGGTCTTTTGCGAAAGAGCTTCCCCTCGCAATTGTTCGGGCGAGGCGTAGCTTGGCGTCATAAACCCCGACCCGGGAACCATAATACTTTGCCCCGGTCGTGCGGTGTTAGCGGTATCTTCCAGGGAATCATGCAGAGCATTCGCTAGTCCAAAGTCACTCACCTTTACTGTTCCGCCCGCAAACATTAGCACGTTTCCCGGCTTCACGTCTTGATGGACCAATCCCTGTTTATGGGCGTATTGCAGGCCCCATGCAAATTGAATGGCAACATCTAGGATCTTTTCCATCGCTTTGTCCTGCCCGCCCTCGTAGAGTCTGCGGGAACGAATCCAGTCCGCCAGACTGCCACCGTCGGCAAACTCGGAAAAGATTCGTGGGATACCGCCCAAACGACGGACGTAGTAGCAACTTACCGTGTGCGGATGAAGGCCAAGGTTTACCCACGTCTCTGCTTCGCATTCGAAATTCTCGATGTGTTGCTGGGTTTGAAAAAACTCCGGTCGTGGCGATTTGACCGCCAAGTCAATGTCCCAATCGCGATGGTATACCCGATACACCAGCCCCATACCGCCCCCGGTGAAAACCTGCTTGACCTCATACTTCTCGAGGATCACGTCACCGATTTCCCAGATGGCTGGAACGTTGTCTGGATCGGGGTAGTTCATCGTGGCATACCGTTAAGTCGGACGATCAGCATCATGCAATGGTCGCTTTTCTGAGATCCCGGCGTTCATGGGGTGTTCTTTTGAATACGCTCCACGCCGAAAATCGTCAACCACCTCAGAATCTTTGAGTGACTAAATAGGCACGTCATCTCCGGCATCATCGGTGCCAAATTGTCGGTCCAGCCCCAGGCAGTCATGGGGAGAAATGGGGGAATTCTGGCAAATAACTCAGGCCTTTTGCAGGTCCACGGAAAGACCGTTCGCCAGGGCCTCCAGCAAGTCGGTCGAACGCGGGCGAATATCCATGAGGCGGCGATGCCAGGCAATCCCGAGATCGCGGCTGATGGATGCCAAGATCGACAAGGGGCGGGGCTTTGCCACGGAGGGGAGAAAGGGAGCCGCAATGGAGGGGAGGACGGCGGCGGCCACTCCCGAACGCAACAACTGAGCTGCCAGAGTGAAACTTGTACAGCGGGAAACGATATTGAGTTCCTGCTTGGCCTGTTTCGCTGCAATTTGGAAGGTTTCCAAAAAATTACCGCCCACCGATAGGGCCAGAGGAACTTTGCTCAGGTCTCGGTCGGCCAGTGCAGAAAGAGACTTCGGAACAAAGAGGGCATAGCGGAGTTTGCCAATCGGTCGAAACTTCAGCGGTGGCACAATGGCCGATTTTCGAACGATCCCAAAATCGAGGGTATGATCAAGAAGGCCACGCACCACATCGCCGGTTCGTTGTCCGCTCAGGACAAAGGTGCTTCCTTCCGCTGAAAGGACAATTCTTGCCATGGCGGGCGCGAGGAGCCATTCCAGAATGCTGTTCCCGGCGGCCATCCGAAACTCCACGGGTTGTCGGGCGCAATCGGCTTTGAAGTCGGTCAGACCATGGAACTGCAACCGGACCTGCCGGGCCAGTTCCCGTCCAGCTTCGGTGAGTTCGAGTCCCTTGCCTTTTCGTCTTGTCAATTCCGCGCCAAAGAAGGCTTCCAGTTCGCCAATTTGCCGACTGATGAGCGACTGCCGGGAGGGATCGCCGTCCGCCACCCTCGCGATGGCTCCCTGCTCCGCGACTTCAACAAAGCTCTTCAGCCGATCCAGAGACAGTCCACCAACGGCAAAAAGATTTTCAAACATGACGATAAAGTAATATATCCGTAAGAATCGGCAATACCTTGATTGGGTGCATGCGGATACGGTGTCGAAGTCATGAAAAACACACAGTCAGAATTCACGCCGGGAATGAAGGGATACGATATCATTGGCGATATCCACGGACACGCCGACGAACTGAAAAGCCTCTTGAGTAAGCTCGGCTACCAACACGGTGGACAATTCTACTCGCACCCGGCGGGACGCAGGATCGTCTTTCTCGGGGACTGGATTGATCGCGGGCCAAAAATCCGGGAGGTCCTGAAAATCGTTCGAGGCATGTTGGAGGGAGGGGAGGCACTAGCTGTTCTTGGCAACCATGAAGTCAATGCCATGCGGTTTCACTCGCTCGGCAGCGACGGCAATCCCCTCCGGCCTCACACCCCAAAGAATGTGAAACAACACCAAGCCACCTTGGATCAATTTCCTGATGTCAAGGAGTGGACTGAATGGATCCACTGGTTTGCGGGATTGCCACTCAGTTTGGACCTCGGCGGTTTGCGGGCAGTCCATGCCTGCTGGGATGATGAGGCGATCCGTGAGCTGAATGCGATTGGACGATGGGAAGGGAAGGTGCTGGAGTGCTACAGCCGGAAAGGCAGCCGGGAACACGAAACCATCAGCCAGGTGATCAACGGCCCCGAGGCGCAACTCCCTGAGGGATTCCTCAACGGGACCGCCGACGGTACGATGCGCTCGGAGATCCGGGTGAAATGGTGGCGTGACCTTAACGGAGCAAATTGCCGGGAGGCCATCTTTCCCGACGATCCGAAAATTCCCGAAATTCCTCTGGGGGAAGTGCCTCGGACAGGATTTTCTCCGGACTCGCCGCCGACCTTCTTCGGCCACTACGCACTGAAAGAGGCTGCGCCGGCCCGAATTGCACCGAACCTGGCTTGTCTCGACTATGGAACGGGTAAGGGAGGGTTTCTATGCGCCTATCGCTGGGACGGGGAATCGATCATCGACCCCGGGAAATTCACCACTTCCAAACAATCGGAGGAAGACGTATGAGTGATAAAGAAAATTTGCCGCGCGGCTACCGGGTTTACGTGGACGACAACTTCCACTACATGGATGAAGACGAACGGTACTGCCTTGGAGAGTTTTCCACCTACGCCGAGTCGCTTCTGGCAGCTCGGAACATCGTGGATGCATTTTTTCACGAAGCGAAGCCCGGGCAGACGGCCGACGAGCTTTACAATGGATATATTAGCTTCGGAGAGGATCCGTTCATCGTGGCGTTTGGCGATGCCGAACAACCAGATTCCCACTTCTCTGCGTGGAGCTATGCCAAGCACCTGGCCACTGAGAGGGGAAAGATTCCTCAAGGAGAATAATGCGGAAGCGAATCAGACGGCTTGGAATGTCAATATGGAAGGTTTACCCCTTTTCCTTTTGAAAGGTTTGACCCCTCTTTCTCTGTTACCGACACATCAAGAGCTTTCAGCCGTTTTATCATTTTGGTTGGACAAAGCTCAGACCATACAACATAGACAACTTCCAATGCACTCAGCGATAAAAGAGCGTTTTCCCAAACTTGCGATGTTGTGGGAACGTAGCGACAAATCGTCGCCTGACAACTACTTCGGCATATACACATCTCCAACATTACACATTCGCACCGAGATACAGTTTCTGACTTGGGAGGCTTTGATTCAGAGCATCGACCCAAAATCTCTTGATATTTTCCTACGGAAGGCCGCTGGCAGAGTGTCCGCGTGCAGTAATCCCGAACGAGGCTGGAGTCAGCTCGTTGAATCAATGAACGAGGTCCGGGCTTATCGGTATGCACAGGCTCTCGGCTACACAACTGTGCGCTTCCTGGACGAGCAGGCGCACCCACTCCCCGACATCGAAGCGTCCAATCCGACCGAGCGATGTCTGATCGAGGTCAAGACGATTCAGGAGTCAGACGACGCACTCAAATTGGGTGGCCAGGTTCAGTCATCCGCGTCTGAACTTCCCATTCGCCTGAAACGCGTCATCAAAAAGCGCTTCTCCCATGCAACAACGCAGATTGCTGGCCATCCTTGGGCGGCCACCGCCCGAAAGATTTGCTATATGATCATCAACCTCGACTTACGCACGCTTCTTGCCGAAGAAAACAACATATTACTTCGGACGTTCGTAGAGGGCCTTGAAGCCGATGTCGAAATACATTGCATCTCGCAACACTGGCCTGCAAGATCCAATGCGGCTGAACAAGATCGTCAAACGATATCGCAGCCGAGTACGGATCTCGAGTGACCATAGGTCAGAATATAACGTCCAAAGGAGTGGTACCGACATTTCCTCGTTCGCGCATCTCCGCAAATACCACAAAACGCGGGACTGAGACTCCTTTTCCGTTAGTCAGTATGCTTTGCGCGAAGCAGTTTCTCGATCAGTTGACGTTCCTCCAATGGGAGTTCCACGGAATCTCGACGTCCAGAGAACTCGAGAATTAGTACGGGCTTTCCCCTCCATGCATCAGCTCCGGTTCCGGTCCCCTCGGAAAGGGAAACAAGCTGGTCAAGATTGTAGATAGTTCCTTCGTGTTCATAGATCTTCAGATCATTTAGTTTTACCTCTTTTAATCAGGGTTCCCAGTTGCGCATCAATGCGTGTTCTACGCCCCGTTTTCGATTTGAGCGCCTCCTTCGGAATACCTGCTTTCTTTATGTAACTTCCAAGCGTTTGATCGATTCGTGGCTTTCGTGGCTTTTGCGGCATACCCTTTTTTATGTTGTGTTGTGACAGTAAACCAATCTTACCAGCCGCTGGTCGGAGTTGACTAGCCGATTTTCTTGCATCGGAATAGACGGCTGAAAAACGACTTCTTGGGAGTAGGAACTGGAAGCGTGATGGTATCGAGAATGCGGCAAACCCGCTGTGGCATATCGTCCTCAAGAGTGATCGTGAGAATCGAAGGGTGATTGACAGAGACATACTGAAAGAACGCCCAATAGCATTCCACCGGATCATCGGAAACTTCGTGAATCGCCTTTACCACTACTCCCAAATCCCGGAGCGCATTCGTGGAAATCGTATGGTCGCTGAACATTATGTCGATTTCGAGGTTGCCGCTTGTCTCGGTCTGACACATCGGGCACGGACAAATCGCGCCAAATTTTATGTCGCCGCAGTTGAGGAAGAGAGCCATTGTCATACTGATTGATTTATGGTGCCAGTGCTACTTCTTCTTGCTGTCCTGAGATTGGAAGAACGGAATAATCATCAGGACGACTGCGATCACCTCTGCCGCGATTTCAAGGACTTGCCGGATTGTTTCGTCTGTATCGTTATTTTTCATATTATTTTATTGTGGGCATATGGCCCGGGTTGTTTTTGTGTTTTCGAAAGTCGTTGCTTTTTGTACATCTGTCAGCGGGCAGCAAACAAGCCGACGATTGATAGGAGGTGCTTTGTGTTCATACCTTATTGAAGAAGCAGGATTTCCTGATTTCCGAAAAATCCCGTCAGATTTTTCTCCACCCCGGTCCGCAATGCCTGTCGAACTGCGTTCGGTATCGGACGAACGAAACCAAGAATCGGATGATATTGTCTCATACCTGATTGAATGCGCAGGCATTTCCCATTTCCGAAACAATTCTCAATTTATCATATTTTCCCCACTCCAGCATGCAGCCTCGCTTGCGTCCGGTTGGAATCCGTCAGGTGAGAGAAACGATATCGAGAAAAAACGGATTCAGCCTGAGCTGTGTCTGGCAGTGAGGACACTGAATCAATAGTGCCTCGTCCTTGAATGCCGTAGAAGGTGCCTGCACACAGAAAGTATCGATACGTTGCGCAGTGATCGCTGGGATTTCAAACTCTACGCCGCAACAAGACGGCCGGGCAAGTGAAGGACCGGGCGCGGCATCTTGTGAATCAATTACTCGCGATGCCGTGGTGAGAAGCGGGCCTCTGGTCGGCAAATTATGAGGAAGAAGAAAGAGTAAGTCGGAATCCGTAACTGCCACCCAATGTGAAGGTTGGCTTCCAATGAAGACTGACGTCACAAGAGCTGGCACCCCCATCACGAGATTCTCTCCGGTCTCCTCCAAATCCCACACACGCAGCGTCCGATCCCAACAACTGACAATCACATATCGCCCGTCTGGTGATACGTTGAGTGACCAGATCCCCTCAGAGTTCAGCAAAGGTTCACCCAATGGAGCGCCTGTTTCCAAATCATAGACGCGCAACGTCTCGTCTCCATCAGCAAGAACCACTCGTCGCCCGTCAGGTATCATTATTGCCTGGTCTGCTCCTCGGCGTCTCCAGAGCGGCTGTCCGCTTTCCAAGTCCAAAACCGTCAGGCTGCTTTCCATCGTATCAGGATTGTCCTCACTAACGAAAAGTGCTCGCTTCCCATCCGGAGTGGTACCCATTAACCTGGCTGATACTGCAGTGAACTGATGCAAACATTGCGCGCTGGCAACGTCCCATACACACAGCATGTTGTCCAAAGCCGCAGAAATAGCAAAACGTGCATCTGGAGTGATGATCACCGATGTAACAATGTCAGAATGACGCTTAAACTCCTGTACTTGCCCTGTCGCAATGTTCCACTTGCACAGCATCACATCGGCCAAGAGTACAAAATGCCCGTCCGGACTAACGCAAAGACCCGAACTCGTGGCGTGAAACCCGCAGTCCAGTTCATTCAGTTTCTCCCTTCTATCCAAATCCCACGCCCGGATAAAATTGTCCTCTCCAATTGAGACCATGATTCGTCCATCGGCTGACATAGCGATACCAGTTACGGCTTGTGAATGTCCCTTAAGTCTTGCTAAGCATGTCCCATTTTCGAGGTCCCAAATCCGCAGAACACCATTTACTTCTCCAGAAACGCCTCGATGACCCACACCCTTAAACATGATCGGGTTAAGGAGGTGGTGTATACCTCTCATTTTTGAACGTGTTCCTCCTTTTTCTAGATCCCACACTCGCAGCGTGTTGTCGTCACTCGCTGAGATCGCTCTCCGGCCATCTACGGTCATACTCACCCAATCTACCTCACCGGAATGTCCTTCAAGCACACAGAGTCTTTCACCAGTCTCTGCACTCCAGAGCAGTAGTGTTCTGTCGGGACCTGCTGAAATTGCCCGCTCGCCATCGGCTGTCATCTTCACGGAATTAATTCTGTCATGCTCATCTTGGAGTTCATGCAACCGTTCGCCGGTCTCCAAATCCCACACCAAGAGTTTCCCGAATTTATCGGCAGTAATCGCCCGCGATTCGTCTTGCGTAATTGCAAGCCCCTCTATCGTGGCACGCTGCCCCACGAGGTTTAGCAACACTCCGCCTTCATCGAGACTCCATGCGTTCAACACCTGTTGGGAACCACCGAAAAACGCGCGGCGTCCATCCGGTGAAATGCAAATATCATTGACTGAGTAGAACTGGCTATCCTCGAAACTCCGCTCGCAGGTATACAGTTCTAAATTCCAAACACGAAGTGTATTATCATGGCTTGTTGAGACCGCGCGGCATCCGTCAGGGGTCAAACTTACCGAAAGGATCTCACCAGAATGATCGTTGAGGACTTTTAAGATTTTCCCTGTTTCTAAGTCCCACACATGTAGCGTCTTGTCGGAACTTGCTGAGATCGCCTTTTTTCCATCAGGCGTTATGCTCATCGCATGAATGTGACTAAGGTGTCCATGAAGTTCGTAAAGACACTTGCCTGTCTCTAGGTCCCAAACGATTACATTTCTGCTAAATTGCGCGTCCGCAGATATAGCTCGTCTGCCATCGGAGGTAATACATACCGGACCAGAACCGTTGAGCAATCGGAGGAACGGGGGACACGGAGTGTAGTGCTCATCTGATCGCCATTTGCAAAGGAGCATTCGCGCCGTGAGCGTCGGAAGCAGGTGCTTTCCGGCTTCATGGACCAAACCTGAAGGATCGCTGTTTAGCGCTTGTTGAACCACGAAACCGTCCAGACTGCCAAATTGATCTAAGTGGGTAGTGCTATTTGCCACAAAGGTCGAAAAAGCCCGCACCCTATCGAGCTTGGTGGGATCTCGACGAATTCGAGTGACTTCATTTGAAATGCGCTGCTCGCTCCAGCGAAGTACGGTATGTGGCGGCTTCGGAAGTGTAGGTTCACGGTTCGAACACTTGCCACCCTCAGACACTGTTCTTCTCCGCGCAGACCATTCCGCTGAATAAATAACGATCTCACGTGTCCATCGATCAACTTCCTCTTGTCGCAATTGTTCTCGTCTATTGTCCTCCTGAGCCTCGGGAAGGTGCTGAAGAACATGAGCGTAGTCACGCTGCAGATCAACACCTTCCCCCGAACGCGCTCGTGCAGCGATGAATAGCAGATCCGAAAGCAAATCGGCGGCGCGATCCCATTGCTCCAATTCAACAAAATGCTGTATGGCAAAATTTCTCCCGTAGAAACCAGTCTCATGTTCTCGAGAGCAATAGTCAGCGAGCAAGACGTGTCCCTTCTTTCGGTTCACCGCATATTCATGATCTTGTGATGCCAACCAATCACTGAATGATGAATGGAAGACGTTTATTCGTTCTGAATCCGTGCGTCTCAGCCATTGGCCCAGCGTCCGCAGCCACTTTGGTAGTTCGCCGTCCGCGTCCAGGCCGCTCGCCGCTGCGAGTTCGTTTCTGGTGAGTGGCTTGCGAGCGGCCACCATGACCTCTAGCAAAGGGCGGACCTCGTCGTAGCGTTCATCAAAGCCATCCCGCTGCGGCTGAAAAATCCTCTCGAAGAACCTCAAATACAGCCCGTTTAGACCGGGGGGCAATTCCTGCAAGCAATCTAGTCGGTATTCGCCGCGTTGGATACCTTCCAGCACCGTAGCGGCATAAAGAAAGTTGCCGTCCGCTTTTTCCAAGAGTCCATGAACGACGCGCGATTTGGTAAGTCGACTCCCAACAATCATCTCGGCCAGTTCAGGCGACTCAAGCCTAGATACGATGAAAGTTTCGATGTCTTTCGAGTTTCCCGGATTGGACGCTTCCAATTTCAAGACCCTCAGGCCGCCAAGTCTGTTACGAACCGCGTGCTCATCTCGCGTGGTGGCTACAATGCGGAGCCACTGCGGAAGGCGCTCAATCCGCTCTGAGAGAACATCCACAATGTTTGGCCCACCTCGAAAAATGAGCGCCTCGTCGAGTGCGTCGACGAGAATGTAACGCACGCCGCCAGCGGGCGCAGGTATTTCCCGAAGAGGAACAAGAATTCCTTCAGAGAATGAGCCAGCGGGGTCGGCGTCGCATCGTTGGCTGGAAAGAGCAGCGATTGAAGCAGGTCTCTTGAGCTGCTGTTTGAAGGCGGGCAGATGATTGGCCAACATCGCAGCAATGCTTTGGACAAATCGCCCAGGGTGCAGCGTCTCGGTTTCCTCGGCTTGACAGAAATGGTGGGCCACCACCTGTTTACCGGGATTCAGATGAACACGTTGTGCCACGATGCTACTCTTGCCAAAACCCGGCTCACCCACGATCAGCAATGCCCTTTCCTCAGGATGGTAAGGCCAAAGGTCGATCTGTTCGAATATCCATTCGCGCCCAGTGAACAACAGACTCTTCCTCTCAATGTAGTTGGAGAAGTCCCAGACACGGTCTTTCACATTTGGCGGCAGATCTTCATATTGCGCGGCCAATGAGTCGAGTCGGGATGCAAGTTCCTCTCCGCATGGCCAACCACTGGGCATTGGCTCTGGTAGGATTATAGTTGAGATGCCCACCGCCGAGAATAGCGCATGCTTGGTGGTATATTCTTCGAGTGCGGGAGACAGCCCCCCCGCGCTAGTGAGAACGCCGCTAGCCCCGAGTCGCAAAGCCGGGACTTTTAATCCGGCATGGCGAAACCGGTGTGCGATCAGAATGGGCAACCCCCCGCTCGCGCCGCCGATATTCACATCAGTTTTTCCGGGCAGAGTGAGCAGTGCAATGTAGGGTTGTTCAGTTTTACCGATCCATCCTTTGCGGCGGGCATGCTCATTGGCCAAGTTGATGCTGTCGCTCAGGTGGATACTGTCTGGGTTGCCGTCTTGAGCTATTGCAGACGGCTGATTATCCGCAGTTTTCTCGTGGACAACAAACGGCAGAAGCATCGCCGGGAGGATGTCAGGATCATCGTTGGTACGCACAAAGACGATCGTTCCATCGGCTACTCTCCATGCGTGAAGCAGCTCTCGCAAAACGAGTTGCAATCCAGATGGGGCTAGATTTACCAAACCCTCGGGCAGATCATATGTACGTTCGGCGCGCTGTTTCAGGAACCACTCATCCAGCGCTGAAATCAGAGCGTCAGACAACCCGGAACATTGCCAAACGGTCCGGAATCGGTGCAACTCGGCAAAAGGGGTTGTTCCCCCTGAGAAAAGCCATGCGCGCTGAATGCTTTCTGCCAATGCCTCCTCTCTGAAATCGGAAGCGATCCCAGGGATCATGTCTGCGAGCGCGATATGAGAGAGCAGGCGTAGCGTTCCACGGGAATCTAGGATTCGCTCACGCGGTGAATCACTCCCATCACTCATTTGGCCTTTGGGATGTCGCGCAAGGGAACAACTGTGCCGTCTCGCAGGCGTAGCAGCATCCAGTTGGCCTCGAGACAAAACGGTGCGCCAGATTTTCCGCCAGCGATTGTGGCGACGATGTTTCCAGCCGTGTCCAGCACATCCGATCCCTCAATTTGGTTGTTGGGGTCCGTGAGCACTTCCACCGCGAATGCATCCGCAGGAGTCCGGCATTTTTCGAGAAGCAGGACTGCCCCTGTGTCGCCGACGGCAAGACGCCAAAAAGGTCGCGGTACACTGGACATGAACCCGCTAGCCGCCATCCCGACCAGCCCTACTCCACCTATTGAGGACATTTGAAATCCCAGGTTCGGCAGAGGGATCGGAAACCGGCACTCTTCCCACATTTCGCTTACAGATTTCGAAGCTGCAACGCCTCTTTCCTTGAGCGTGTCGAAAGCACGGGAAAACCATCCGGGGACTGCACTCGGCTCCGCAGCGGCTACCCATTCCAACACAGGGGTGGCGATCACGTGCATCTGGTCGGTCAGGTTTTCGTGGAAAACGAAAGCAGGATCATTTTCGTCGATGTAAGGAGCACCGACAACCGTGCCCAGGGGTGGGGTTTCCTTCCGTCCACGGATGTAATCGTAAAACGCTGAAAGGCGGGTGATCCACTCCTCCGGCAAGGCACCTTCGCATTTCGCGAGACTTTTGGAGAGAATGGAGCCGGCGGAAGCGAACGCGATACCAGCCTCGAAGCCGAGAATTTCACGCGGTAGTATGGCGTCTGTTGGGCTAGCCATGCCCGGTTCGCTAAAGATTGGCACGCTCGTAAACAACGTCGGTTCGCCGGTTTGTCCCTCGAAACGATCAAGGAGCAAGACGGTTAGAGGCTCTTCCGCTTCTCCGTTCTCTCCCTCGTTACTCTGAGTGAGCCATACTTCTCCTGGTACGGCCTGCGCTGGCGTGTGGGTCACGACACAGAGCAAATTGCTTCGTGGCGCATACTGTCTCGCTTTTTCCAGCAAAGCAGCAAGCGCCGATTGCTTCAAGTGATCGGAAGTAGGTTTCATGTCGTCTAATGGACTAGAAGGGTTCATGGCGCACTTTTTCCGGAACGATCCCCACATTTTTTACAAAGAATATGCATTGCCTCGACAACGAAGCGGCTATGGAAGGCGCGATCGACAGCATCGTCCTCAACATCAAGAGACTCAGCAATATCAAGAGCGAGATGGCGACGAAGGAATTGCACGACACGCTGTTCTAGATGCTCCTTGACGCGCCTAGGGTCTCCGAATGAATCAAGCTTCACGGCCTGTTTATGTAAATTTTTGGGAATAAAGTAGTCACACAGCAAATCGTTTCCTTCCGCTCCGGATATGGCGTCCCAGATCACGCTTGCTCTCTCATTCGCCAAATCAAACAGGCGCTTCATCGCCGCAGGGTGGATCGAGATTGAATCCGCACTCGGATCTGTGTCTATCTCACCTCCGAGTTCGAATGCAAAGACGTGCCGTTTGAATTCCTCAAGCAAATCTCGGAGGCGGATCGCACCACCGGCTGCGCCGAGGAGGGCAAGCACTAGTTCCTTGGCGTCCTCCGGGGCGATGACTTTTGGCAGGACTGCATCATCCGCATACCATTTGCGCGCAGCGGGCGGCGAATAGTTCCGAATGAGATGCGAGGCTCTTTCGAAAGCCGGAAGATCGCAGGTCATCTCTCCTGCTGCACCCGCAACGCCCGTCCACATCGCGTCGTTGTTGTTGGCGTCGCTTGCCGGCGCATCTAGTCGCCAAACAGCGTTTTCGCGCGAAAGAGTGTGCAGCGCGGTGCTGACAATTTCCCATAATTCGTGTTGCGCCGGATTGCTGAACTCCGCTACCCACCTCCGATATTCGGTCGTGAGACCGCTCTTCGTGCGTATTTCTCTGTTCCCCTTTCTGCGGAGATTGAGAAGGAATTCAGAGGCGAGGTCCTCCGCTTCCTGATGGTGTGGTGCCAGAAACGTGGGACCGGAGGCGAGATGCGTTCGAGCAATAGAGATAACCAACTCGTGCAGGCCCCTCAAAAGCAACTCGTCAAAATTATCTTCGGGAGCCTCGAAGTTTCCGAGCACCCAGCGGCGAATTGCCTCATCGACGGAGAATCTTGGGTCGCGGGCGAGGCTCATAGGGCAGCGAGAATAGTGCGTGCCTCTGACAGAAA
>CALBXK010000247.1 GCA_937890535.1 uncultured Spartobacteria bacterium | reverse complement strand
GCTTTCGCCCGGTTGGCATCTGATTCCACCTTGAGTCGGGTGACGTCTGCTTTGAGACGGGCGTTCGCATTCGCGGTGGCACGAGCGGCCGCCGCGGCGTTCGCTGCGGCCAGCTTTGCCCGCTCGGAGGCCAACCGGGTGGCGTCCGCTGTTCCCCTCAGCTGCACCGCAGTCGAGCCGATCGCGGTCTTGGGTTTTGCAGCGGCTGCTGCCGCCGCCGCCGCTGCCTTGGCTGCAAGGTCGGCATCGGCTTTCGCTTTCGCGGCCGCTTTCAAGGCCGCCGCTTCGTCCGCGTCCGCTTGAGCAATCTCAGCCCGCACAGCTGCCTCCACCTCGGCCCGCAATTTGGCCTCGGCTTCTGCCTCCGCCTTTTCGGCAGCAGACGCATCGATTTTTGCAGCCGCTTCCAAAATTTTAGCTTCAGCCTCCGCTCTCGCTGGATCCACAGCCGTGCTCTCCGGGCTGGGCGAGGGCCCGCATCCCGTCAAAATTACCGCAACGATTGCAACTGGTAGAAACCGAATCACGCTCTCCGTTTTTAAATGCAAAAAACCCGAAATTCGACCAACCCGCACACGGCGTTTAATTTTCACGTAGCCACCGTGACAGCTTCAATTCCATCCGGCAACGCCTAATATACATCTCGTGTTGACAACGCGGGAATATGTGTGGAGGAACGACGCGGAAATCCGGTCCATTCAACTTTCGTGGCGCATCACGCAAGAGGTTGCGTCAGATTCAACTTCGCCAGGGAGGCGCTGACCCCAGAGCATTTCTAAAAGTAGGAAAGGGCCTGCTATTCGAGACCCTCTCACAAACGGGGTCAGTTCGGAATGGCGTTAAGATAAGGCAGATTTAGGATATTTTTCGGTTAGGACGATTGCGATGTGGGAGGTTGCCCATTTGTGAGCGGGGTTTGGTAAGAAGTTGGTAATTTTTAGGTCTTCGTTTTTTGGCGCGGGGTTCCGATCGGTCGGGCCGTTCCGGGATCAGATCACTGGCCATAAGGGTGAGCATTTCGTCAATCAGACGCTGTTGTTTGCGCGGGGATTGGGCGGAGGCATGGATGACGTCCGCGAAGTGACGGGCGGTGTCGATGTCCTCAGGCGGCGGGCAGAAAGCGGAGTCGCCGGCGTAATGATCGGGCGCGCTGCCATGTCCAATCCCTGGATCTTCACTGAGATTCGCTCCGCCTTGGAATTTGGCAGGATTCCGGCGTCGCCATCGCTCGAGGAAAAATGGCGTTTTATTTGCCAGCACTGCAAGGCGGAGATCGCCTGGAGGCAGGACGAATTGATGGCGATGAGGTCTCTTCGCAGTCGGCTGATGGCCTACACCCGGGGGATGCCGTCGTGAGCCCGTTTGCGCGAGGGCCTTTCCCATGTCAGCAGTCTCGTGGCACTGGAGGACATGGCGTCCAAGCACCTCGAAGGGCTGGCCGACGCTGAGGAGGGGACAGCCACCAACGTGGTCGATTTCGGTCCCGGGGCCTTTATTCGAGCTTGAGGTTCTCGGGGCTTGGCTCCGGCATCAAGGCATGGAGTGCGTTCATGCTGCCTCCGGGGAAGAGCGGAGTTTCGGTGATGGGATGGCGCGAGGCTTGGACGCTCACCACAACGGTTTTGCCGTCGCGAATCACCGTGATGGGAACGTCGTCGCCTGCGGTGAGAAAAAATGAGGCATCAATCACATCCTCCGTGTGGGCGACTTTTCGGTCTCCGACCTGAATGAGGACGTCCCCATCAAGTAATCCAGATTGGGCGGCAGGAGTGTCGGGGGCGAGAGCGGAGATTCGGACGTTGGAGCCTTGGATTGTCCCGGGTTGTTCTTCGACGCTGACGCCGACCCAGCCGTGCCGGGGTTCGCCGAAGCGGATGTAATCTGTGCGGATTTTCTCGGCGGCTTCGATGGGGAGGGCGTAGCAGGCCCCGCCGCCTCCGATACCTGAGAAGACAATCCCCACTGCCTTGCCGTCGAGGTCGAGCACGGGGGCTCCGCCAAATCCTGGTTCAACCGGAAGATTCGCCCGCAGGTGGGTTGTCATGAAATGATGACCAAGAAACTGCCGATCAAATCCCGCGAGAAGTCCGAAGGTCGGGGTGGCCTGGGAATTGAGTGGAAAACCGATGGCCAGAATGGGGGTCGCGACGGAAAGTTTTGATCCATTCCCGATGGGGATGAAGGGAGATTCGCAGTCGGCCTTGAGCAGCGCAATTCCGCTGCGTGGGTCGGAGACCAGAAGCTTGGCGGGAATCTTCCGATTATTGAATATTACGAAAATCTCGTCCGCCTGATCGACGATGTAATTGAGCGTATAGATCGTTCCGGCAGGATCAGCAAAAAATCCGGTTCCGCAGAGGCGTCCCTGGCGGTCGAAGGCTTCGATTCGCACCACAGCTTCGCGTCGTTCCTGGAAGATTCGATTGATCTTCGCGGTTATTTTTTTCCCCCAATCCTCCTCGGCTCCCAAGGAAAGAGCACTCAAGAGGAGCAGGAGCAGCGCCGCCGAGGCCCGCATCGGCGAATTAGAAGCTGAGCGGTTGCTCATTGCTCACTGGCCTTTTCTGAAGCACGTAGTGCGATGGAAGTGATTCCCCTGTCCTTGAGGAGGCCGGAAGCGCTTCACTGATGGTCACTGGTTTCTGAGAAGTGAGCGAAAAGGTGGTGGATGTGGCGGCCGCCTCAGTGGATGCCAGGGCCGGGGCGTCCGTGGAGCGCTGACCGACGATCAACAGCGAGGCGGAAATGGCCATGGCGGCGATGGCGGCGTACGCCAGCCGGGGCACATGGAAGGTTGGAGCCAGGGAGAGGAGACGATCCCAAAGCACCTCTCTCGTTGGTCGCTGTACAACATCCGCCCTTTGGCGACGGTGCAGGTCGCGCATAAAATCGTCAAAATATCCCTCAGGAGGTTTCTCGTAGCGCTTGAGGCGAAGGAGTTTTGCGGTGTCGATGGGCTTGCTCATGATGGGCTCGGTCAATTGCGGTTAAGGACTGATAAACTCTCCAAGGTAATTTTGCAACTGGCGGTGTGCGTAAAAAAGCCGGGATCTCACGGTTCCTTCAGAGGTGTGGAGGATCTTGGCAATTTCTGCATGGGGCATTCCTTGGATATCAAACATGGTCACAACGGCTCTATGGTGATGAGACAGTTTTTGCATGGCTTCGTTCAATCTTTGCTGGAGTTCGGTGAGGTTGGCCTCTTCGTGGGGGTCCCGTCCCGAAGTCGCATCAAGAAAATCTTCATCGTTCAAGACCCCGGAATCCACATCATCCAAACTCATGGTATAACGGCGGTTGCGTTTTTTGACAAAGTTCAGGGTCATGTTGACCGCGATGGCGTGGATCCAGGTATGAAAGGTGGATTTTCCTTGAAAGCCTTTGATCGAGCGATAGGCCTTGGCAAAGACATCCTGGAGGAGGTCGTTGGTGTCCTCGTGGTTGGACGTCATGTGGTAAATTAGGCCGTAAAGGCGCTGTCGATACCGGATGACCAGTTCATCAAAAGCCTCGGGATCGCCAGCTTTTGTGCGGGCGACCAACTCGGTATCGGGAATCTCCAGAGTTTCTTCCATGAGTCAAGAGGCCGCAGGGGTATCAGGTTTTCCGGCGGAGGCAGAGAGAGAAAGTTAGGAAACTTCCGGAAGGGTGGCGTGGAGGAGATTCACGAGTGCATTTGCAGCGTGCCTGCCTGTCTCGGAAACTTCTTCGTGATTGAGGGTGCCTTCTGAGAGTCCGGCTCCCCAGTTGGTGAGGCAGGAGAAGGCGCAGACCTGGAGACCGAGGGCCCGGGCCTGGATGGCTTCGGGCACGGTGGACATGCCGACGGCATCGGCGCCTAGGGTGCGGAGCATCCGGATTTCGGCAGGCGTCTCGTATTGAGGACCGGGGAGGGCTGCATAGACGCCTTCGTGGAGCGGCATGCCGAGCCGGGTTGCCTGGGAGCGGAACGCCGTCCGCAGATCACGGGAATAGACCTCGCTCATATCGAAAAAATTGGGTCCCCCGTGGAGAGGGGTCTGTCCCGTGAGATTGAGGTGATCGGAAAGCATCATCCATTCGCCCGGAGGAAATTCGGGGTTGGCGGAGCCGGCGGCGTTGGTGAGAATGAGGGTAGTGATGCCAATTTGGTGCATGAGACGGACGGAGCGGGTGACCTCTCCGGAGGTCCAGCCTTCGTAGAGATGGACTCGGCCCTGGGCGATGAGAATGGGGTGCCCTGCCATCTCGGTGACAAGAAATCGTCCGGCATGACCGGGAACTTTCGAGACGGGCAAGCCCGGGATGTCGCCGTAGGGGATTACGGTTTGGGAGTTGAGGGACTCAGCGAAGGGTCCGAGTCCGGAACCGAGAACGATGGCCAATCGGGCGTTGCAGGATTTCAACGCTGCCGGGATTTTTGAAAACTCGTCTGGCATATTCACCTTTTATCATCAAAAGAGTGGAAAACGGGAGTCTTAAAAGCTTTTGAAGCGGGAGGGAGAAGAGGCGGCGGCGAGAAGAAGCTCCCGGTGGAGGCGGGCAAGTTCAGGGGTATCGAGACCAAGAGTCCTCGCCTGGCGCAGGGGCTCGCCCCAGAGGGGTTCGATTTCCATTTCCCGGTGGGCCTGCCAGTCCACCAGGGTTGATGGACGATAGGCCCCCATTGAACGGGTCCGTTCGATTTGGAAATCGGTATAAGCCGGGTCGATGGCATGGCCCTGAACTCGCGCGATGGCCAGGACTTCGTCCATCAGCGCCCGGCAGCGGGCGAGCAGGACGGGGTCGCTGAGAATGCGATCCGTGGACACCCCGCCTGCTGCGACGGCGAGCCCATTGAAGGGAATGTTCCAGACGAGCTTGCGCCAGCGTTCAGCGGCGAGATCTTCAACGAGGTGGGTTTCGATCCCGCTGCCACGAAAAGCCGCGGCCACGGCCCCGGTGCGGGGTGAAGAGGGCCGCAAAAATTCGCCCAGGGAGAGAGTCCCGTGCCCGGCATGATCGACGCTCGCGGGCGAGCGTCGGGTCAGGCAGACAAAACAGAGGCCGCCCAAGATCCGTTCCGCGCCGAAGCGCTCCGCCAAAAACTCCTCATTTCCGAGTCCATTTTGCAGGGTGAGAAGCATGGTTCGCTCCTGAAGCAGAGGGGGAATCAAGTGTTCCAGGGCGGCGTTGGCTGTCGTTTTGACTGAGACAAGGATCAGATCAGCCGGTCCGATCTCCTCAGGGGTACGAAAAATGGCAGGTTGGGGGATGTGAGTGTCGCCGCCTGGGCTAAAGATTTTGATGCCGGAGCGGCGGGCTTCGTCATGACCGGAACGAATCAGGAAGGTGACATCCTGACCCTGAGCCGCGAGTCGGCCGCCGTAGAAAAGTCCGATGGAACCTGCCCCGACCACCACGATGCGCCCAGGGGCCTTGGGGCGGAGAACGGTCGAATTCACGACGAGGTTGTGGCGACCTCTTCATCGTGATCGTGAAACTGCATTTCGTACACTTTGCGGTAAAGCGGGGAGGAGTTGAGCAATTCCTTGTGCGTGCCGGTCTCCACAATCGTGCCCTGATCCATGACGATGATCTTGTCGGATTTCAGGATGGTGGAGAGGCGGTGCGCGATGGCGATGACGGTTCGTCCCTTGGCGAGCCGTTCGAGCGCGGCTTGAATCATTTTTTCCGATTCCGAATCGAGGGCGGAGGTGGCCTCATCCAGTAGAAGCACCGGGGCATTTTTGAGCAGGGCGCGTGCGATGGCCAGTCGCTGTTGCTGCCCTCCGGAGAGCATGCAGCCTTTGTCACCGACGACGGTTTGATATCCCTCGGGTTGGGCGAGGATGAACTCGTGAGCGTAGGCAAGCTTGGCGGCGGCTTCGATCTCTGCATCCGTGGCGTCGAGGCGACCGTAGCGGATATTGGAGAGGATGGTGTCGTGAAAGAGGAAGGTTTCCTGGGTCACCACTCCGACGTGTTCCCGCAGGGAGATTTGGGTCAGGGTACGGAGGTCGCGTCCGTCGATCAAGACGGTCCCCTTCTGGGGATCGTAGAAACGTTGGATGAGGGCGAGGAGCGTGCTCTTCCCGGCGCCGCTGGCCCCGACCAGGGCGTATTGCTTGCCGGCTTCAAGTTGCAGGGAGATGCCATGGACTGCCTTCTGGTCGCTGCCGTAGGAAAAATCGACGCGATTAAAGGTGATCTGCCCCTGGCATTGGGTGAGCGGGGAGGCATCCGGAGCATCCAGAACCGAGGGCACCTTGTTCAGGAGCTCAAACACGTTCGTGGCGGAGGCGAGGCATTTTTGCATCTGCATGGGGATGCGGCTGAGGGCCTTGATGGGATTGTAGAGCATGAAAATACCTGCGAGCAGGGCGAGGAGATGGGTGATGCTCACTCCGAAATAATAGACGTAGAAAAGGGCGAGTACGACGCCGAAGGCAGAGACCGATTCGATGATCGGGCCGACCAACTCGATGCTTTTGCGCACCCGTATGCTGTTGCGGCACTGCCGGGTGCTGGAGATATCGAATTGTTCGACCTGGTAGTTTTCGCGGGCAAACGACTTGATGACCCGAATTCCGGCGAAGGATTCCTGGAGGATGACGGCCATCTGGCCGGCTTCTGTTTGTTCATCCTTGCCTGATTGACGGATCTTTTTTCCAAAGACCACCACAGGAATGATGCAGATGGGGAAAAGCACCAAGGTCGTGAGGCTGAATTTCCAATCGATGTAGACGAGGACCGACACGCCGGTGATGACGGCGACGGGATCCTTGACGATGTCCCCGGCGATGGAAGTGAGCGCATTTTGGGCCATGCGGGTGTCGTTGATCACCCGGGAAATGAGCTTGCCGGACTTGGCTTGGGTGAAAAAGGCCATCGATTGCGACATGATGTGGGTGAAGAGCTTACTCCGGATGTCGCGGAGGACCCGATAGCTGACCCAGGCCATGCAGTAGGAGTTTAGATAGCTGAAAATGCCCCGCGCAATCATGAGGGCGGGGATGAGAAGGCTGACCCAAAGGACGCTTTCAAAGGTGGCGTCCGATTTTCCTTCTGGCCCGGAGAAGGCGGCCTGGCTGAGGCTTTGGCCGTCAGGCACGATGCGTTCACCGACCGTCTTGATGACGAGGGCGAAGCCGCCATTCAGTACTCCGGCACCAATGCCAAAGAGAAGTCCCATGATGAAACGCTTCTTATAGGGAACGAGATAGACAAGAAGGCGGCGATACGGGTCCCAGAAAGCGCGAACGAGCTGAGGAAAGGGCAGTTTGGGTTGTTTGGCCATTGAGAAGAAAACAGTGTAGCAGCCTGTCGGACTTTTCCAAGCTCCCCGCATTGGTTGCCGACAGAGGGATCGGCAGACCGTTCCCTAAAATCCGCCTCCCAAGCTAAAAATTCATGCTGCCCACAGCGAAGAAGCGGAAGTACCATTCCCAAATGGCTTCTCCTCCGAAGATCCAAATGGCGGCGCCCAGGGCCAGAAAGGGGCCAAAAGGGACCCGGGTTCCTGCCTGATCCCGAGCGATAAAAAATCCGGCCAAGGCGGCAAAACATCCGATGAAAGACGCTGAGCAGAGGGTGAAGAGAACGGCCTTCCAACCGAGAAAAGCCCCGATGG
>CALBXK010000246.1 GCA_937890535.1 uncultured Spartobacteria bacterium | reverse complement strand
ATGACCTGCCGTTTTTCATTCCGCTCTTTTTCAACATCTCACCTTACCGCCATTCGGATCAGAATCCATACGATCTCAGGATGACCGGGTGGCTTTCAACTCTTCCTCAAGTTCGGCAACGCGGGCCTTGAGCGGAGTTAGAACTTTGTTGATTTCCTCCGCCGTAAAGCGCGGGGTGATGAACTTCGGGCAGTTCCAGTCGTAGCTGAGGATGTCGATGATGAAGATACGCTCGACCTTGGCGCCGTGACCGACGGGCGGCGCGACTTTATCGACGAGATCAGGATGTTCACGGGCGTCGAAGACTTTCGCATGGCCGAGGATTTTCACTCGTTGGCGCTGTGGATAGTCCATCATGAAAAGCGCGACGCGATCTTGTTTGGAAATACTCCCGACGCTGATCATCTGGCGGTTCCCTCCGTAGTCGGCGAAGCCGATTTGGTGCGGACCCAGCACGCGGACGAAGCCGTGCGGGCCGCCACGGTGCTGCACATACGGCCACTCGTTTTCGGTGATGGTCGCCATGTAGAAGCTGTCGCGGGATTCAATAAACTCGATTTCCTGGTCTCGCAGGGCATCGATTTTCGGCGCGTCGTCGAAGGACGGATAGGATTTCCCGTAGTAATGCTTCTCCGCTTCCAGAACGGCGGGGGTGAGAACGGTCTGCATGAATTTGTCGGCCATAGCTTACGTGGTGTTGGAGGTTGGTTTGAAATATCCCGGCGTCACTGGATGGCGTGACAACGAGGATCCCTTTGATGCGGTTTGGGTTCAGGTGCGATCCCGTAGCAAGACTCGGTCCTCCTCTCGGATCGGTTGATCGTTGATGCTGGCGAAGCGGCGATGCATGTAGCCGTTTTCGTCGAACTCCCAATTCTCGTTTCCATGGCTGCGCCACCATTGGCCGTCGCCATCATGCCACTCGTATTCGAAGCGCACCGCGATGCGGTTGTCGGTGAATGCCCAGAGCGTCTTCTTCAGGCGGTAGTCGCGTTCGCGGATCCATTTCTTTTTGAGGAACTCGACGACCTCTGCGCGGCCATTGAGAAAAATGTCGCGATTGCGCCACTCGGTGTCTTCGGTGTAAGCCAGCGAAACGCGCTCCGGATCGCGGCTGTTCCAAGCGTCCTCGGCCGCTTGGACTTTTTTGGTGGCGGATTCTTCAGTGAATGGCGGGAGGGGTGGACGTGCGTTCATGGTGTTGGATGGTTGGAGCTTCGGGTCCTGGTTGTTAGTTCGTGGATGAGGCGGAAGTCGGCGGCGGTTGCAGCTTCTGTTTTGCGAGAAAGGCGCGGATATATCCGGCGATGGCGACGCCTTCTTCTTCCAAGGCGAAGTGGCCGGTATCGAGCAGATGGAGTTCGGCCTTGGGCAAGTCGCGGAGATACGGGTGGGCGCCTTCTGCGGGGAAGATGATGTCATTTTTTCCCCAGACGATGAGTGTGGGCGGTTGGTGATCTCTGAAATACTTCTGCCATGCTGGATAGAGAGGCACGTTGGTGCGATAGTCGTAAAACATGGCGAGCTGGATCTCCCCATTTTCGGGTCTGCCGAGGTGACTCAGATCGAGGTGCCAGTTGTCTGGACTGATCTTTGAGACGTCGATTACGCCGTGGGTGTACTGCCATTTGAGTCCGTCGATTTTGTGGAATGGCTCGAGGGCAGCTCCATTTTCGACCGTGGGGTTGTTCCAATATTTTTTGATAGGAATCCAAAAATCAAGGAGTCCTTCATCGTAGGCGTTTCCATTCTGGATAATGAGCGCTTCTACCTTTTTCGGATACTTCGCGGCGATTCTGAATCCGATGGGTGCTCCGTAGTCCATCAGGTAGATGCTGTATTTTTCGATTTTTAGTTCTTCGAGGAATCCTTCGACAATGAGAGCGATGTTATCGAAAGTGTAGTCGAAAGTGGCAATGGGAGGTTGTTCGCTCCTTCCGTATCCTGGGTAGTCCGGAGCCAGGACGTGGTAGTCGGAAGATAGGTCCGTTATCAAATTACGAAACATGTGGGACGATGTTGGGTAACCGTGGAGCAAGAGGATCGTTGGTTTATCTTTTGGGCCGGCTTCGCGATAAAAGATATCGAAACCATTCACCTCGATCGTTTTGTACAACGTAGGGTGTTGAGCGGCGGCTGCGACGGCTGGGCTATCGGCGGCACGCAACGGGAGTACGGCGGTCGCGACGGTGAGCAGCGCGATGGCTGCAATGGATGTGAGGATGTTTTTCATTACAGAAACTTCTGCACTCATGTTTCGTGCCAAGTCTGAAAACGAGGTCGAAAAAGGCAATCTCCCCTCGGAGAGCTTGATTTTTCCGGCGTGGACAGATTGTTATGAAAACTCGTAATTAATGAAATATCGTTTTATTTAACACGATTTCTCGTGTAAAATATTCCGCATGAATATGGATTCTTTGCCGGACGTGATTTTGGCGATCGCGCAGGAGCCAGACCTTGCTTCGGTGTTGCAGCAGATTGTCGAACGCATGGTTGATTGTCCGGAGGAGGGATTTGCAAAAAAGACGGAGGCCTGCGCGGACATTGCGCTGGTGCGGATCTGGCTGAAGAGACCCGGAGATCAGTGCGCCGAATGTCGATTCAGTGAACAATGTCCGGATCGGACGTTTTGCCTGCATCTGGCGGCCAGTGCTGGCAAGCCGCTCGATGCGGTGCAGAACTGGATGCGGTTGGACGGAGAATTTCGGCGTTTTCCCATCGGGGTCCGCAAGGTGGGGCGGATCGCAGCGACGGGAAAACCGATCTTGATCTCGAATTTTTCCATCGAACACGAATGGATCGTGCGACCGGAATGGGCCCGCTCGGAAGGCATCTCGTGCTTCGCCGGGCATCCGTTGATTTTCCGGGGGGAAATGCTTGGGGTCATCGGGATGTTCAGCCGGACGCCTTTTCGGGCGGGTGATCCTGAGCGATTGCAGAGTTTTGCGAGTCACGCGGCGGTGGCGATTGGGAACGCCCGGGCGCTTGAGGAAATCGATCGTCTTAAGGTACGCCTAGAGGAGGAAGTTAGCTATCTGCGGGAGGAAGTCGGCCTCGTCAAAGGCAAGGGGGACCTCGTAGGCGCGAGCCCGGCGATGAGCCGGGTCCAGCAGCAGATTGATCTGGTGGCACCGACATCCACTACCGTCTTAATCACGGGAGAGAGCGGCACCGGCAAGGAACTGGTCGCCCGCGCCGTGCACCAGCGCAGCCCCCGCCGGGAGCGCCCAATGATTACCGTCAATTGTGGAGCGGTGCCCGAGGCGCTTTTCGAAAGTGAGTTTTTCGGTCATGTGCGGGGGTCATTCACCGGAGCGCTTCGGGATAAAGTTGGAAGATTTGAACTTGCGGATGGCGGAACGTTGTTTCTGGACGAGATCGGAGAAGTGCCTTTGCACCTGCAAACGAAACTCCTTCGGGTGCTACAGGAGCAGGAAATCGAACGTGTCGGCGACCCGAGCATCCGAAGGATCGACGTGAGGGTTATTGCCGCCACCAACAGGAATCTAAGGGAGGACGTCGCGGCCGGGAGATTCCGGCAGGACCTCTTTTATCGGCTCAGTGTCTTCCCGATTGAGAATCCACCTCTGCGCGATCGCCGCGAAGACATTCCGATGCTGGCCTCACATTTTCTACAATCCGCTGCCCGCCGCATGCATCATCGCGTTCCGAGGTTGAGCGATGCCGTAGCGCGCGATCTCGCCGGCCGCGAGTGGCCGGGCAATGTGCGTGAATTGCAAAATGCCATCGAACGGGCCGTAATTCTTTCACAGAACGGGCCGCTAGTTTTCGAGGAGCCCGCCTTCGCCCAGCGTTCGCCGACAACCCCGTCGGATCCTGGCCACGAACCAGTGCTCCTCACTCGATCTGAGCTCAAACAGCGGGAACGTGCGAGCATCGAGGCGGCGCTCCAACGAACCGAAGGAAAAGTTTTTGGTAAAACCGGCGCTGCCGCCCTGCTGGGCATGAAACCGACCACCCTTGCCTCCCGAATCAAGGCGCTCGGATTGCGAGGCTAAAACGGCGGCGTCTGCGGATAATCCATCCTGAACAGCGCCACGCGATCCTGTTTGGAAATACTCCCGACGCTGATCATCTGGCGGTTGGCCGGCGTCGTCGTGCCACTCTTATTCGAAGCGCACGGCGATGCGGCTGTAGGTAAAAGCCTAGAGAGTCTTCTTTAGGCGGGCGTTGCCTTCACTCGGGAGTTTCAGGCTGGGAAGCGGTCGTGGATCACGACTTTGCTGTCGGGGAGGCGAGGGCCGCGGTCCCAGGCAGGTTGAGTCTTTTTGCCGACGGGAATGAGGAAGCTGATCATGTGATCCGTCGGGAGATTAATGAGCTTTGCCACCGCATCGGGATCGAAGCCGATCATGGGACAGGAGTCATAACCCATGGCGCGAGCAGCGAGCATGAGGGTCATGCCGGCGAGGGCAGATGAGCGGACGGCTTCGTCCCGGATCAGACGATCCTTGCCTTCGTAGAACGGTTTCACCATCGGACCGAGAATGTCTTGCACGGGCTGGGGTGCGTGTCCCCAGTAAATTGAGGGGTCGGCAAGGTGGGCGTTTAGGTCCGCACACATGACGAAGAGCACACTGGCATCGGTGACATGGGCCTGATCCCAGGCGGCGGCGCGAATCTCGGCCTTGAGGGCGTTATCCTGCACTACGACGAGGCGGTAGTTCTGGATGTTGAAGGAGGACGGCGCCAGCTTGGTGAGTCGGATCAATTCTGCCAGATCGGCCGCGGGCATGATGTGTTCCGGGTCGAAGTGTTTGATGGAACGGCGGGATTCAATGGTTTCGATGGCGGTCATGATATTGGTTTTGCTGAAGTTGGGTCGTGTCTTACAAATTAAGTGTAGGTTTCGTTCAAATGAGAGCGAGTCGAATTACTTGATGTTGTTTTTCTTGAGGAAATTCAGAATTGGTGGAAGCGATCTCAGCGAAGATCCTCGGCGGGTCAAAATAATGCAGCGGTCCCGGATTCAGAAAATCGAAGTTTGACCCGTCTTGCCCGTTGAGAAAAAGGGCGGCCCCGCCATTTGGTCCGAACGAGTTTATTCTCTCTTTTCGGGAGGGGAGCTGTTGTAATCGGGCCAGTATGAGCTTGTGGAAGATTTTCATCGCGGTGGCGATGGGTTGGATTCCCAGCTTGGGAGCACTGGAGCCGACCTGGGAGAAGTTGGTGGACTGCCGTATGGTGGAGAGTCCGCATAACGATGGCGATAGTGTCGAAATCGAATACGGAGATCAGCGTCAGGTCATCCGATTTTATTTCGTGGATTGTATCGAAAAAAGCCCCCACTCCCGCGAACGCAGGATCCGGCAGGCCGAATATTTTGGAATCCCCAAGGACAGCCCTGAAGAAGAGGCCTTGCAGGTCGCCTACGCCGCCGCGAAATTCACGGCCACGCAATTGGCCCAGCCGTTTACCGTTTACACCTGTTGGGACAAGGTGGATTCGACGGGAAAGAATTCGGCGGTCCGGGCCTTTGTCGAGACTTCGAACGGACAGGACCTTGGTTCGCTTCTGATCAGCGAAGGTCTTGCCATCATCCGGGAGGGTCGGGCGGCCTCCGATCATCCGAATGGAAAAAATGTCAGCCTGCAGATCAGCGCCCTCCGCAGTGCAGAAACCAAGGCCCGCCTGGAAGGAAAGGGGGCCTGGGGCCTGGGGAAGAAACCGGATTCCCTCCCATCCGTTGTCCATGAGAAAAACAACTTCGAGGCCACGGATCGGGCCGGTCTTTTTGCCAGTGCCGGCCGACCGGTCACAGTGCAGGGACGGGTGACGAGTCTTGCCGCTCTTCCAAATGACCGCATCACTTTTGTAAATTTCGAGGGCAGCAAAGATGGAGGTTTTGTTGGGATCATCCGTGCGGATTTCCTCCCCCTGTTCCACGAACATTTTGCAGACGGCCTTCAGGCCGCTCTGGTCGGCCAGGAGGTCACGCTCACGGGCGTCATCACCCTCTATCGCGACATTCCCCAAATCGAATTGCACCGGCCAGATCAAATCACTCTGCGCGGCGACAAAGCAAAAAATTGACTCCGATTTTGCTTCGCAAAGCCCCAAATTTTGCGCATTGAGTGAGACCGTGAGCGCAGCCCCGAAACTTCTCCTTGGTGTCGTCCTGGCGCGTTGCCCCGGATCATTGGCCGGCCACACCTGCGCCACCATGAATTGGGCGCTTTCGTTTCGCGAGTTGGGCTGGGACGTCTGGATCACCGAGCACGGTCCCCAGGGCGGAGACGAGCTCAACCGGATC
>CALBXK010000245.1 GCA_937890535.1 uncultured Spartobacteria bacterium | reverse complement strand
GGCCTCTTCGATTCGGACCCGAAGCACATACTCTCCGGGGGGCATTCCAATTTCCTGCTTGAAGCGCGCCTTGAATCGGGGAACCGACAATCCGGTTCGTGCCGCCAGAGCGGGAACCGACACGGGCTCCCCTGGACTTTTTTCGATAGTCTGAAGAACAGGCAATAGCAAACGGTCCGGGCCTCGGTCGGACGGCGATTTTGCACAAGCGACCACCTCCAACAGAAAGGCTGCGGCATGAACCATAATCGCAAGGGAGTTCAACGAATGCCGCCTTTCACCGGAAAGTATTGTGATGGCATCCAGGCGTTCCTTCATCTTCCAAGACCCTCGAAAATGGCGACTCTTGATCTCCAGCAACGCTTTTAGGAGAGCCCGACTCTCCCGGATCGGCAATCCAAGAAAACCTTCGTGCCGGACCGGAATCTCCAGAATCATCCAATACAACACCCCTTTCTCCTGAGGAAACCCGCCGCTGCTGTGTCGTTCATTTGGATAGGCAATGAAAACATCCCCTCCCCTGAGCCGATAGCGGCAGGCCCCCATCTGATAGATCTGAACACCCTTGACCAAAAAACAAATTTCGAGGGCTCCGTGGTGATCATGGAGTGGCAAGGCGGGATGGGCCTTTCCATAGTTATAGCGCCCCAGCGTCAGTCGAACGCCCTTCCCTCGAACCAGCGGCATGTTGATGCGGGACCTCGTCATCCATTTCCCGGAAAGCGACATGTTTGAAATTGTATTGTGTGATCGGATGAAAAGCCAAATCGATTTTTACGGGATAGTGTCGAGAAATGATCTTGAAACCCTCTCCCGACACGGAGAATGACTCCCTGGCCAACTTTACCGAGAAAACCAGAAAAGCTCCCGCGATCGATTGGTATCGAACCCCAATTTCCCGCGAGGAATTTAAATCGCTGCATGCCCGAAGCGACTTCCTGGGATTTTTTCAAACCGTCGGCACTCTGGGGATTCTGGCCACCACCGGAGCGATGGCCATCTATTCCCTCGCCCATTGGCGGTGGGAAATTACCCTAGCGATCATCTTTGCCCACGGCATGGTCACGGCCTTCCTGATCAATGGGGTTCATGAATTGGGCCATGGCACGGTCTTCAAAACCAAGTGGCTCAATAGCTTCTTTTGTCACATTTTCGCCTTCCTCGGCTGGATCAATCACGAAATGTTTCAAGCCAGTCACCAACGCCATCATCGCTACACCCTCCATCCCCCGGATGACCTCGAAGTGGTGTTGCCCGTCCCGCTGATGATCTGGCATGTCTTCAAGACCGGAATCATCAATCCCCTGGCGGCCTGGAATACGTGGAAAAATACCGTTCGTATCGCGCGGGGAAAATTTTCTGGAGCGTGGGAAATGACCTTGTATCCGAAGGACAAGCCCGAGTCGCACCGCGCCACCATGCGTTGGGCTCGAATTCTGCTCCTGGGCCACAGCGCCATCGTGGCAATATCCCTCGGGCTCGGATATTGGATTGTTCCCGTGCTCGTGACCCTCGCACCATTTTATGGAGGTTGGTTGTTCTTTCTCTGTAATAATACCCAACACATCGGACTGCGGGACAACGTACCAGATTTCCGGCTGTGTTGCCGGACATTCACATTAAACTCCTGGGTGCGATTTCTCTATTGGCAGATGAATTACCACACCGAACATCATATGTATGCCGCCGTACCCTGCTATCGTCTCGGCCGGCTTCATCGTCTGATTCAACATGATCTTCCGCCCACTCCGCACGGATTGGTGGCGGTCTGGAAAGACATTGGAGGCATCCTCAAGAAACAACACCCCGATCCCACCTTTCAACACCAGGTCGTTCTTCCGCCCGACGCTGCTCCTGCGCGTCTCTAACGGAATGTTCCGCAGGCCAATACGTTAACGGAGAGATCATCCTAAGGCCCTTCCCCTCTGTTTTCGGAGGGGAGAGACAAGCCCCGCTCAACCGAATGCTTCGGACTACTTCAGCCCTTTGCCTCGGGGTCCGCCATGGCCGTGACCCTTACCCTTGGAGCCCTTCGCTCCGCCAAGGCTATCGTCTCCCTGGGCACCTTCGGGCAAGTCCTTTTTCCTCGTAGCCATCAGTTCCAAGAGCTTTCCGGTGGTATCCACCATCCAAATCTTGCGATGGCGGCCCCCGCCTGCAGCAATGAATACTCCCCGCAGGGTGTCTTTGTCGTATCGCCCATCGAAATCCGTACCGTATTTTTTGGCGAACTTGGCCGAGGCCTCAGCCGGAACCGCCACAAGGATGCCCCCGCCCCCCTTCTTATCTGTCCGGTCAATCGTCATGGCCTGAAAAAATGCGATCTCAGGAAAGGGGCTCACCCAACGGACCGGTTGGACGAAGGAGACATCCAGGGTCACCTCCTTGCCCTCGTAGGCGTTTGGGTCACTGAGAAGAAATTCCGCGACGCGCTTGGATTCGGCGTGTGCGAAGGAGGTGAGTGTGATCAGGGCGGCGGCGGCGAGTGTGGTTCTAAGGTTCATATGGCATTAAACGTCCCCATGGGAAAAAAGTTTCAAAAAAAATCGAAGAGGAAGGAATTTTTCATTCTCTTCGGTTGAAGACGATTTTCAGAAAGGGCCGTCAAACACCGGATCAGTGCTCGAAGGGAAAAAGCGGCCTCCGACGGTTACGAAATTCAAGGGCATCCAAATCAGCACAGGTCACACCGGGAGTATTGACACGAATCAAGGTGGGACAAATTTCAGCGTAAGCTCCCACCGGGGCATGAACGCCCTTGATGATGATGACATCAAAGTCTTCGGGTCGCAGGCCACAGGCCATGATGGGTTGGGCACTGGAATTCGGGCCTCCCCGCCGACTCATCAGCATAATCGTGAGACCGGAATCGGTCTTGACCACCGCCACCTGTCCCATGTCCCCACCGGTCTTGCCGCCATGGCGGGGCTGGGTCTCGGTGTATTTGCCATCGTGAAAACTCACCACCGTGACCTCGACCTCAATCGGCGGGGCCGGAGACATTGCCAGCTTGCCGCCAATCTTCAGGGTGATCCGGGCTCCAATACCCGCCGCAGAGGCAGCCTCCACGCTTTCCAGATCCGGAAGATAGAAGAGGGTTTTAAAGCGGGCGGATTCGTGGCAGAGTCGAGCCAGAACGGTGGAGTCGGAGGGTCCGCCCCCGCCCATATTGTCCCCCATATCAAGGAGCCCGACCGGCTTGGGAGCGGCCTCGATGCGGGCCAGGGCAGCCTCGGAAGAAATCATCTCGCCCCGGAATCGATCGCGATTCCTCAGCAACCATCTCGCGAGCCGGTCGGCCTGAGCCCGAGCCAAATCCCGATCGTTGTCGGCGACAACCACAAAGGCAGAACCCATATCCTCGACATCGGCGTAGGGAAATCCCAGCGCAATGCTGGCAGAGAGCACCCCGGGCAGGGCCCGAACGGCTTCGAGTTCCGTCTTCACGCTTAGCATGGGTTCCGCAAAGGTCAGTTGGCGTTCGATATTGATAGCCAGGGGCGGAAAGGCGCCCTCCGCCACCGGATGAATCTCCCCGCGCAAGGTGCGCACCATCAATCCGGCCGCTTCCTCCCCGCGCTGGCGTTGATCGAGGTGGGGATTTTCCCGATAGGCAATCAGGCCATCGCAGGCAGCAACCATGGCCGGTGACAAATTCACATGGGGATCCATGGTGGCCAGAATGGGAATCTCTCCCACTTTTTTGCGCAACTCCCCCAGCCACCAGCCGTCCATGTCGGGCCGGGATTCATTCACGGCCGCGCCATGGGGAGCAGCCAGGATGCCATCCAGGGGGCCTGCGGCGTCCAGTCCATCCAGGACAATCTTCCAAATGGCGTCGAGTGCCTCATCCGTCACCTTGCCCCAAGGCGAAGCGTGGGCAAAAATGATGGGCACCGCCTCGATGTCTGCGGCGGCCAGCGTTTGAAAAAAACCGCTAATTTCGTGGTGGGCATTACGGTATTGCTCGCGAACTTCCTCCCCGATCAACACCATTTGATTTTGGTAGTGTTCCAAGGTGGTCGGTTCGGGGATGAAGGTATTGCTTTCGTGATAGATCCCAATAATGCCAACCCGAAGTTTTTGGGTGTTTGTTATCATGAAAGGGAATGCAGAAATGAGGAAGCGAAACGCTTCATCCAGTCCGTCGGCAGCCGATTATACCGTACACCCACGGGCTTCGACATTCCAAGTCGCCACAACCTCATCACCATTCACCACCCGAACCGTGGACGTCAGGTTGACGACCGTACAGACATGGGCGGGCACGAAACGCAGGCGCTGACCGATGGAGACTTTTTTCAACTCCTCTCCCCGGAGATAACCGTGTTCCTCATTCATCTTCTCGACGACAATGGAGCGGAGGTTCTGTTCCCGTCCGGCGATACCCGCCGCCGACTTATCGCTACTGAATACCTTGGTGCCGGCATCGATGAGAGCAAGATCATCCGCAGGTTTGTCCACCACAGTGGCAAGAACCGTCAATGCCGCGTGATCAAATTCCCGCACACCCGTCGATTCACACAAGGCCAGATCCCCAAAGACATAGCTGCCGGGCCGAACCGCCACCACCCCGGGTTTTCCCGCCATCAAGGCTGCGGTCACACTGCATCCCGGCCAGAGGGCGATGTCGCCGCCGAGGGCCTCCGCCACTTCGACGAGGCGGGCATGCACCCGGGCAGCCATTTCACTGGCAGCCTCCGGGTTGGCCGATCCGTAGGCATGGCCCTCATGAGTATAGAGTCCCCGGAAGGTCAACACCTCGGAATTTACAATTTTTCTGTGCAAAGCCACCGCATCCTCATTGGACCGCACGCCCTCGCGATCCAAGCCGGTATCCACTGCCATCAGGACTGGCAGCTGAAGCGAGACCTTGCGCAAGAGAGCTTCCAAGAGTTCACACTGCCCGATGCTGGTCACCGCCAAAATCAATTCATCCAGTTTCCCCGCCAGGGCCTTGAGACGACCCGCGCTGCGTTCATCGACAATCGAATGGGCCACAAAAACCTTTCGCACTCCCGAGGGCAAAAGGGCCTCGGCTTCACCAATCTTGGCGCAGGTGATTCCGGTCGCGCCCAGTGCCAGCTGGCGGCGCAAGACGTTGACCATCTTGTGGGTTTTGACATGAGGCCACAATTCGGTCCCCGTCTTTGTGCAAATATCCTGCATGGCCTGCAGGTTGTTTTCCATCCGCTGCTCTTCGATGAGCACCACCGGCGTTTCCAAATCCTTGATTTTCATATTCAAATTACATTCGCCCGATCTGTCCGACTGTCAGTCCGCCATCGACGACGAGGGTCTGTCCATAAATGTAGCTGGCATCGTCGCTGCAAAGGAAGACGCAGGGACCGGCACAGTCCTCGGAGGTTCCGATCCGCTGACCCACAAGCTTCATTGTCTGCTTCTTCTAAATCGGCGGTCTCGTCGGCATCCTCCACGTCAGTAACCACCGGCGCGATGGTTTGCAAGCTTTCCGCCGGACTCATGGCGATGAGAATCACCCTCTGGACATTGCGCCCGGTCATCTGCCCCCCACCTTGGTCCACACCATTTTGGCCTTGTTTGTGATGATCATGGATTCGTCGGCCTCGTAAATCGAAAGGACTCGCCCGTGTAACAAGATGTTTATTTATGATTTTTATTGCCAAGACAAACAAAAGATAACATTCATTGCCCCAATGAACCCCAGTTCTCAGAGTAAACGCCTTCCAGGAGCGGCTCGACTTCAAGCAATTCGCGAGGAATTGGGTCGTTCCGCGTCCCTCTCGGTCTCTGATATTTCCGGGAAGCTCGGGGTGAGTGAGATGACGATTCGGCGGGATTTGACGACGCTGGAGAAGAGTTCCGATGTTCGGCGGACGCACGGCGGCGCGGTGGTCGCGGAGCGGATGGCCTTTGAGTTCAACTATCTGACCCGCCAGCGTGCCCGCCTGAAGGAAAAGCAGGCAATCGCGGAAGCGGCGAGGAAGCTGATTGAGCCCGGCCAGAGGCTGATCCTTGACACCGGGACCACAACGCTCCAGCTCGCGACCTTACTGAAGGACTGCGCCGGACTGACGGTCATTACTCCGAGCCTCGCGGTGGCATCCGAATTGCAATTTTCGGAAAACATCAGCGTGGTTTTGCTCGGGGGGATCCTGCACCGGGGCAGCCCGGACCTGACTGGTCCGGTGACGGAACATTGTTTGGAACTCTTCTCCGCCGATTGGGTTTTTCAAGGTGCCGAGGCCCTCGGTGACGACGGCAACATTTTCAACGTGGACCTACAGCTCGCGCAGGTAGATCGGATCATGCGGAAAAAAGCCGCCCGGAGTTGCCTCCTGGCCGACAGCTCGAAGGTCGGCCAGACCGCTCTGGTCAAGACCGGCACGCTGGCGGACTTTGACGTATTTATCACCGATTGCGAAACTCCCCGCGAGTACCTACGCATGGCGCGAAAAATGGCAGGAAAAGTGATTCTTGTCTAACGTGAGCGCCCCTCCAATCCCAACAAACAAACCCAAATAAAAATGAAAAAGATCGAATCAGAAGCCGCCACGTTCCGCACGCTGGACTGGGGAAAAACTGACACCAGCAAATTTCCGAACATGGTGACTCCTGCACCCGGGCCACAATCCAAGACATGGCATGACCGCTGTACCAAATACTTCAAGGGCCTGAGCGGCCAGGTGAAACTCTTCCCGGTCACGTTTGAATCGGGGGAGGCTTGCGTGCTGCGCGATGTGGATGGCAACGAATACATTGACTTTTCGTCCGGCATCTATGTGACGACGCTCGGGCATTGCCATCCAAAGATCAGCGAAGCGATCGCGAAGGCGGCGCACACGCTGATGAATGCGCACGATTTCACCACGCCGGTAAAAACCGAGCTAATGGAGAAGCTTGCCGATATTCTGCCCGGCGACCTGAATGGCTTTCAGCTTTACGATTCTGGCACGACAGCGGTGGAGGCGGGCATGCGCGTGATGCGCGCCGCGACGGGAAAAAACGAAATGATTTCGTGTTTCAATGACTACCACGGCAAGACGTATGGCGCGGTCTCGCTCGGGCACATCCGCTCGAACGTCTATGGGCGCGTCCGCGCGCCCGGAGCGCACATGGTTCCGCGCCCTGATGCCTACCGTCCGATGTGGACGAAGCCCGATGGAACGATCGATACGGATGCCTACCTCACGTTTTACGAAGCCTATTTGGACAAGGGGACGGTGGGCGATGTCGCAGGGTTTGTGCTGGAGCCGATCCAAGGATGGGGCGGTTCAGTGATGCCTCCCGACGACTTCTTCCCGAAGCTGCGGAAGTTCTGCGACCAGCGCGGGCTTCTCCTCATGATTGACGAGGTGCTTACGAGCTGGGGACGCACGGGCAAGTTTCTATGCATGGAGCACTGGGACGTCGTGCCGGACATCGTCACCATTGGAAAAGGCTTCGGGAATGGATTTCCAGTCACCTGTGTGGCCGTGCGCGAGCCTTTCAAAGAAAGCTTCGAGGCCATCTCGGCGTCGAGCAGCTACGGAGGCAACCCGATGGCCTGCGCCGCAGCGCTGATTTCGACAAAGATCATCGAGGAAGAGAAGCTCAACGAATGGGCGACGCATCTCGGTCAGGTTGCGCTCAAGCGAATGAATGAAATGAAAGCCGTTCATCCCATTATCGGCGACGTGCGGGCGAAAGGCTGCCTGATGGGCATCGAACTGGTCAAGGATCGGGCAACCAAAGAGCCGTTCGACAAAGCAGGCGCGGAAATTTATCAGAAGGCGTTTGCAAAAGGTCTTGCCTGGATTCCGGCCGGCCACATCCTGCGCATGAGCCCGCCGATCGTGATGGATGAGAAGACGATCTTAAAGGGTCTCGACATCATCGATGAATCCATCGGTGAAGTCGAAAAAGCACACGGTTACACCTGAGTGAACGATCCGTTCATGACACGGCACCTCCAGCCTCTGCGATACCGGAAGCCTCTCGCGCCCTCGATACGGCGGGTCGCCGAGTGCATCCCTGATCACCCTCACTCTCAAACCATCCAATCATGAAAACCTACCGACTCAATCGTCTCTTCAACCCGAAATCCCTCCGCTGCTTCGATGTGGCTATCGATCATGGATTTTTCAATCAACCCGGCTTTTTGACCGGTATCGAAAATATCTCTGCTGCCGTCATGACCGTGGTGGACGCGAATCCAGATGCGGTTCAACTGACCATCGGCCAAGCCCGTCACCTGCAGTCAATCCCCGGAAAAACGAAACCCGCCTTGGTGCTTCGAACCGATGTGGCAAATGTTTATGGAACTGTTTTACCAACGGTCGTCTTCAGCCGAATGATCGCGGAGGCTGCGCTCCAGGCCGTTCGGATGGACGCCGCCTGCATGTGTGTGAATCTTTTTCAAATCCCAGGTGCTCCCGGCGTAACCGACCAGTGCATCGAGAATATCATTCGCTTGAAATTGGAAAGTGAAAAATACGCCATGCCCATGATGGTGGAGCCTTTGGTTTTCCAGCCCAATGAAAAGGCTGGCGGCTATATGGTCGATGGAGACTTGGACAAAATCCAAAACCTCGTCCGTCAAGCTGTAGAATTGGGGGCCGATATTATCAAGGGTGACCCGACGGATGACGTCTCGGTCTATCATAAAGTCGTGGATGTTGCCGGGGGCATCCCGGTATTGGTCCGAGGCGGTGGCCGGGCACCAGACGAGGAAATTCTCTCTCGTACGGAGCAACTCATCCAGCAAGGTGTGTCTGGAATTGTCTATGGCCGAAACATTATTCAACATCCTAACCCTGCCGGGATGACAAAAGCCCTGTTGGCAATCGTCCATGACGGAGCAACGGCATCGGAAGCCGTCGGGTTTCTTTCGTGATCTAGAGATCACAGTACGTTGTCAAAAACCTAATCGCGGGTACACTCCACCCACAAAACACTATGAAAGACTTCATATTCAGCCCCTCCACCTTCATTCCCTTTCGCGACAAAGCCGTCGTGGAGCGCCTGCGGGCACTCACACGCGAGCAGTTGACTGAACATGCAAACCCGGACTACCGGATCCAAATTCTTCCCGACGCCGAGGTCGAGCCGTGCTGGATGGCAGATATCCTTGCCCGCATCCGCCACTCGTCCGAGACGGGCGAAAAGCTTGTCATGATCATGCCCAACCCCTGGCCCAACTATGTGAAGGTCGCCGAGATGATCAATAACGAGAAGCTCTCCTGCCGCAATATCCATACCTTCAATATGGATGAGTACGCGAACGAGCACGGCGAAATCGCCCCGGAGTCGTGGCCGCTCGGGTTCGGACATGCTTTCAAAAAATACTTCTATTCCGAGCTTGCTGCGGACCTGCGCCCGCCGGAGGAGCAAGTGCACGGGCTGAGCAACGAGAACATCGACCACTATAGCCGGTTGCTTGAAGATCTGGGAGGTGCAGACATTTGCTACGCCGGCCCAGGCTGGAGTGGACATATTGCCTTTATTGAACCTGACGCGCCGGAGTTTGCCGCCGCTTCCTTGGAGGATTGGAAAAAAATGGGAGCGAGAGTTTGTACCCTTAGCCCGCTGACCATCGCGCAAAATTCCCTGCACGGGTGCTTTGGGGCGAGCGGGGATCTTACCGCCGTGCCGCCGAAAGCGGCCACCATCGGGCCCGCCGACGCGATTGCAGCCAAGCATCGCATCGCCATGCACTCGATTTCCATTGGGGGGAGTTTTCAGTCGTGGCAGCGCCTGACAACGCGCCTTTGCCTCCACGGACCGGTCACCCCGCTTGTGCCCGAGTCGGTGTTTCAAACTTTGCCCACGGATGTCTGGGTTTCCGAAACTAGCGCACAGGATATCAAGGTCCGGTGGGATCTGGGATACTGATATGGAAAATCAAATATCGAATCCGCCCCCTCCCCTGCACGCCGGATTCGGAAGCGCGGACATTACGCCCACCGCTCCCTGCTTCCTCGTGGGGTATCCCCACGCCGAGCGTACTTCGACGGGCACGCACGATCCGCTGCTGGCTTCTGCGCTCTGTTTGGAGAGCGGCGACCACTCGCTGGCATTTGTCTCGGTGGATCTCCTGGTGGTTTCGTCGGAATGGACGCGAGATTGTCGCAGGCGGATTTTCGATGCGACCGGCATCCCGCCGGAGAACATCCAGATTGTCGCCACACATACCCACTCGGGTCCGGTGACGGTTGATTTTCTCGCCTTTCAGGGAGATCCCACCGTGCCGCCCTGTGATCTACAGTATCTCGAGTTTTCCTGTCAGGAAACCGCGAGCGCGGTGATCACGGCCTGGCAGAAACGCGAACCGGCTGAGATCGCCATCACGACGGCGAATGTGGCAGGCTTGGCGGGAGGGAACCGGATTGATCCGAACGGGGTCGAAGATCCCGAGGCCGGGCTCATGCTGGTGCGTCGAACGGCAGGGCACGATCCGATGGCGATTCTCGCCGTTTATGGGATGCACCCGACTGTTTTGCACGAGGATTCCACGCTCTTCTCGGGAGATTTTATCGCCCTGACACGCGAGCATCTGGAGAAGGCGTTCCCTGGAGTTGGCGTCGTCTATTTGAACGGAGTATGCGGCAATCAAAGCCCTCGCCGTTGCGTTCGCGCCCAAACTTTTGCCGAGGCAAGGCGCCTAGGCGAGGCGCTCGGAGCGCGGATGGAGGAATCGCTGCGCGGCTTGACAGAATTTCAAAGCAGAGTTCCTTTGGAGGGTGCTGCCATTCAAATCCCCATGACAGGGAAAAAATTCCCATCAGTTTCGGAGGCGTCTTCGGCACTCGATGCTGCTCAAAAAAACTATGAATTTCTCCGCCAATCGAATGCCGGTCACGTAGAGGTTCGGACTGCGGAATGCACGGTCTTCGGCGCCGAAGAGGTCGTCACGCTGGCAAAGGCCGAGGAGTCTGGCCAAGCAGAAGCGGTCCGAAAAAAATACTGCGAGGCGGAGATTCAGGTGCTCCACGTGGGCGACACGGCATTTGTCGGCTGGCCCGGCGAGTTCTTTGTCGAATTTGGACTCACGGTCAAGGCACAGGCACCAGGCCGAACGTTTATCTCGACCAATGCGAATGGAGAACTGCATGGATATATCGTCACGCCGGAGGCCGAGCAGGCGAATGGTTACGAAGCGCAGAACAGCCTGTTCCCGGCTGCGGCTGGAAAGGATTTCGTTGAAAAGACCCTCGCCTTGCTGGGTCGGATGCCTAGCGTGCGTAGCGGAAACTCTCAATGATTGTCGCGGTCGATTGCGGATCAACGAATATGAAAGCCGCTCTCTACGGCTCGGAAGGAAATCGGATGGCCGAGGCCTCGCGGCCGCTCCCTTATACGATCCAAACAAGGACGAGGGTGGAGCTTTCGCCGGAGGCGGTGTGGGGGTGTTTCCTGGATCTGATACACGATCTTTGTGGCAAGACTGCTGTCACGCACCGCGAGATCCGAAGGATTGCCTTCACCAGCCAAGCTCAGACGTTCACGACTGTTGATCCTGAAGGGAAAGCCGTTACTCCTTTTATAGGTTGGGCGGATGTGCGGGCACAGGAGGAGGCAAAAGAGCTACAGACGTTGCTTGGAAAAGACTTTCATCGCCTATCTGGTTCGCCCGCCCTGAGTCCGATGCACGTGACCAGCAAAGTCCTTTGGATGCGACGGGGGCACAGTCTGAACTCGACGATGCGGATTGTTTCCCTTCCTTCATTTCTCGCCATGCTGCTGGGAGCCGTGCATGCGACGGACCGAAACCTCGCTGCGATGACAGGATTATATTCGATTTCAGAAAAACAATGGTCATCAAAAATGATGGAAGCTGCCGGGGTCGAAACCCGGCAACTCGGCATCCTGGTCGAGCCTGGCGCAGTTTTAGAAAAAACTGATATTCGTCGATGTCGGGACTTCTCGCCGGATCTTGATATCGTAATGGCCTGCAACGATCACACGGCCGGTGCTGTTGGTTGCGGCTGTCGGCAGGGACACCCAACCCTTACCCTCGGGACCGCCGGAGTGCTTTACCGATATGCTGGAGAGAGGCCAGGCCCATTTTCACGGTCTGGACTATGGGGCCCCTATCCCCTGGGAGGCTATTACGAATTGCTCTGCCTCAACCATGCGTGCTCTGCTCTCGATTGGGCGGATCAATTCCTCCACGGAAGTGTTGATTCTCCCCGCTTTGCCGGGTCCGCGCGGAAAGCTCAGACTAACGAAAATAGCCCGCTCTTTTACCCCGACGCGCAAGGTTCGGCAGATGCGTGGTTGGGCAATGGCACGGTTGAGCAAAGGGCCTACTCTGTGCTGGAAGGCATTGGCTTCGCTCTGAGACATCTCGCGGGTGAAAACTTTTATGCGGAGGGCGAACCCATTATGGTCCTCGGGGGCGGCAGCCGATTGGATCACTGGGTCCAGATCGCCGCGAATATCTTTGAGCACACGATGGTTTGCGCCAGCGGTGATGGCCTCGATGGGGCGGCGCAGCTCGCCGGCGCACCGATTCCATCGGCTAGAGAATCTCTCCGCCCGCGCTCCTTTCTTCCCGATCCCTCGAAGCGCGATCTCCTCGCCCTGCGCTATCGCCGTTGGCTGAGCCAATACCGCCCCTCTTCCCCAGCCACCCCGGCCTAGGTGGACATTCCGCCAGGGACGTAGCTGACATGGCGGGGGAGCCGCGAGCGGGAGATCATCGTGCTGGTATTCCTGATTATCCTAAAAACGGGGAGAGAGAGGATTTACAGGATTGGGAGGAAGCAACTTGGACAGGAACGACCGCTCACCAAATGGCGGCATCTCCCACCTTTCGCAACCTCTTTTGCTTCATCTTGTTCATCCAGTAAATCATGCCCCATTTTCCTTTCGGGCATACCACCTCAGCGCCGTCGCCCTCCAAGGCGTCCGCAATGGCGGCCCCAATCCCCCGGGTCGATCCGGTGACCAGTGCCCCTCGCCCCTCAAGCTTCATGGTCTGCTTTTTCTGATTCGACGGTCTCGTCGGCATCCTCCACGTCACTAACCACCGGCGCGATAGCTTGCAAACTTTCTCCTGGCCGCATGGCGATGAGAATCACCCCCTGGGCATTGCGCCCGGTCGTCCGGACCCCCGCCACCTTGGTCCGCACCATTTTGCCTTTGTTGGTGATGAGCATGAGTTCGTCGGCTTCGCGAATCGTAAGGGCTCCCGCCACGCCGCCGGTTTTCTCGTTGGTTTTCATGGTGATGATCCCCTTGCCCCCGCGGGACTGGAGACGGTATTCGCTGAACTCAGTTCGTTTCCCGAGACCATTCTCACCCGCGACGAGCAACATCGCCTCCGGATCCATCAAGACGGCCCCGACCACATAGTCGCCCTTGGAGGGACGAATGCCCCAGACCCCGCTGGTGTCCCGGCCCTGATCGCGCAATTGATCCTCGTTGAAACGGAGACTCATCCCCTTATGGGTGATGAGGACAATTTCATTGTTTCCCTCGGTCAACTTGCAGTCGATGAGGCGATCTTCAGGCTTGATTTTGATCGCGATAATGCCGCCTTTGCGAATATTTTTGAAATCGCGCAGGGTGGATTTTTTGACGACGCCACTCTGGGTTGAAAAGACAATATGGAGCTGGTCGCTGAAGGTTTCCTCGTCCGTCTTTTGCCCCTGAATCCGGATGGTGGCGGCGATTTTTTCGTCGCTCCGAAGCTCCAGGAAGTTGGCGATCGAGCGTCCCTTGCTGGCCCGGGAGCCTTCCGGAATTTCATACACCCGCTCGACGTAACACCGACCGCTTTGGGTGAAGAACATCAGGTAATCGTGGGTGGTGGCGGTAAAGAGCAACTCGACAAAGTCGTTGTCTTCCTCCTTCTCGGCCTCGCGTGCGACCATGCCGATGACTCCCTTGCCGCCCCGCTTTTGCGAGCGGTAGGCACTGACGAGAGTACGTTTAATAAAGCCGTTGTGGGTCAGGGTGACGATGACCCCTTCATTGGCGATGAGATCCTCGATGGCCATCTCGCCCTCGGCGGGGACAATTTGGGTCCGGCGTTCCGTGGCATACTTTCTCTGCAGTTCGCGCAATTCCTCGGTGATGATCGTGAGCACCCGAGCTTCCTTGGCGATGATATCCATCAGATCCTTGATCGTCTCGATGAGCGCATCGTATTCTTGTTTGATGCTGTCGCGCTCCATCCCGGTGAGCTGATAGAGACGAAGATCCAAAATGTGACCAACCTGTTTTTCGGTGAACTTGTAGTCCCCCTTGACGTTTAGCCGGGCTTCGTCGCGAATGAGAATCCCGACACTCTCCACCGTCTTACGGGTCCAGGAGAGGGCCATGAGGCGGGCCTTGGCATCGTCCCGATCCTTGGAGTCGCGGATGATCTTAATGAAGTCATCCATATGCGCCAATGCCACCAGATAGCCTTCGAGTTTTTCGGCTTCCACTTCCGCGGCATTGAGCAGAAAGCGGGTGCGACGCAGCACAACCTCCCGCCGATGCTCGATGAAGCTCGTGATAGCATCTTTGAGCGACATCAGCTTCGGTCGACCGTGATCGATGGCCAGCATATTGACGCTGAAGGGCGACTCCAACGAAGTGTGCTTGTAGAGATTATTGATGATGACCCGAGGATTACCGTCCCGCTTGAGGTCGATGACCACGCGGGTGTCCTCGGCGCTTTCGTCCCGCACATCGCTGATGCCGGTCAGCACTTTTTCGTTGGTGAGATCCGCGATGCGTTTCACCAGATCGGCGCGATTCACATTGTAAGGGATCTCGGTGATGATGATCTGCTCACGTCCGCCCTTGACCTCCGCGACGCCAACCCGTCCGCGGGCGCGGACCTGGCCCCGTCCGGTCTCGAAGTATTGTTTAATACCGGCCGAACCTTGGAGAATACAGCCGGTGGGGAAATCCGGCCCCTTGATGAAGGCCATCAGCCCCTCGATGGAAATTTCTGGATCCTCGATTTGGGCACAAATCCCGTCGATCACCTCCCCCAAATTGTGTGGAGGCATGTTTGTGGCCATACCGACGGCGATGCCGGTGCCGCCGTTGATAAGCAAGTTCGGGAAAGCGGCGGGGAAAACCACCGGCTCGGATTCCGTCTCGTCATAATTCGGAACAAAATCGACGGTCCCCTTGTCCATGTCCGTCATGAGGACAGCGCCAAGATGATGCAAGCGGGCTTCGGTATAACGCATGGAGGCGGGCGGGTCACCTTCCACGCTGCCGAAGTTGCCCTGCCCATCGATCAACATCTCTCGCATCGCCCATGGCTGGGCCATGTGGACGAGGGTGGGATAAATGGCCTGATCACCATGGGGGTGGTATTTGCCCATCGTTTCTCCCACGATTCTTGCGCACTTCAGATGCTTGCGATTGGGCTGCACGCCCAATTCATTCATGGCGTATAGAATGCGGCGCTGGGAAGGTTTTAACCCGTCACGGGCATCCGGCAGGGCGCGGGAGATGATGACCGACATGGAGTAGTCGAGGAAGGATCTCGACATCTCCAAGGCCACGTTCACTTTTTCGACTTTTTCGTTTTGGCTATACATACGAACTCAACAGGATTTTCAGGTTTTAGGGATCAAGAGGATTCACGCCGCGGCGGGTTGGAGCGCGAGATAGCGTTCCTCCCAGTCCCGGGAAAGAGAATCGGTTTGGCGGACGGTTTGGGGCGGGGCGATCCGCGTTCCCTGGGGAAGACGGATCTTAAGAAAATGTAAAACGCTCTGAATGGTTCCAACGAAATCCCGGCAGAGATCCTCATACTCCACCACAAACGGTTGGATCGAATTGTGCTGGAAAAAGCGTTCCCAGACCAGTTCGTTGGCGAGGGTTTCCTGCAGGCACCGCGCGATCAAATCGGCATCGAACTTCGGGTCGGCGAGGGCTTGGTTGCCTTCCTGGACTTTCCAGAGGCCGGACTGGATGGCTTTCGCTTTGGAAATGGCCTGTCGCAATTTATTCCGACGCAAGACCTGCACATATTGCAGCCGGGGAAACGCCTCCTGCAAAATTTCGCTTTCGGAGCTTTCAGGTCCCCCAAAAGCCTGGGTCCCCCGCAGGCGGGTGAGAAACTCCTCCCAATACCAACCCATGATCTTAAAGCCGAAGACCTCGTTGGAGGTGGCCGTCTTCCGGACCACACCCCGCACGTAACCGGAAAAATCCGCCCCGGCATCCAATTCCAGTCCGGCGGCGTATTCGCCTTCGAACTTGGGGAGGAAAAACTGTTTCGGCCGTCCCGCCCGGCGGGTGGCATGCAGGCCATCCGTAAGCAAGTTGCTTCCGGTGCGCGCCGTGGCGCAAACCAGATAACAACGGCTGGGATGCCGCAATTTATGCAAAAGTCCTCCCATGGAAAATTCGCTCAGACGTCCAGCCGCGCGTTCAAGGCATTGTCTTCAATGAAAACCCTGCGGGGCTCCACCACGTCGCCCATCAGAATGGTGAAAATACGGTCGGCCTCCATGGCATTGTCCTCATTGAGATCAACCTTCAGCATCTTGCGTTTTTCGGGATTCATCGTCGTCTCGAAGAGCTGCTTGGGGTTCATCTCGCCAAGCCCCTTGAATCGCTGAATGGACAGACCGCGTTTCCCGATTTCAAGCACATTTTCCAGAATCTCTGGAACGGCAAAAATCGGACGGGTGACGGCCTTGTCCCCCTCGCCTTCGACGAGCTCGAAGAGGGGCTTGTCGCTGTCGGCGTAATGTTCGATACGAAGACCTTTCTTGGCCAGTTCGTCGATGAGTTTTTGGGCCGAGGCGGATTCATGCAACTCGATGAGCTTGGCCCGGCGGTAGGTGGTGAGGTCGGATTTTCCTTTTTTTGCGACGGGTTTCTCCACCACTACGATGGCTTCCCCGCCCTCGACGGGCTCGGGTTCCGGGTCGTCATAGAGGCCGAGATCCCGGTTTTCCTCATGGAACGTCCGCACCTCCGCCTCCCCTGGAAAGTAGGTGGCCCATTCGGTATTTCCCTCCCGGACCTTGACCATGAATGTCGGCAACTTTCCCGTCTTGGGATCGCGCTCACCAAGATAGGTTTCGAAATCACCTCCGTGCCGGCGAATGGCGTCGCTGAACTTGGCCAGACGCTCCAGAAGCTCGAGCATATCCTTGAGCTGCGTCGGTGAGAAAACCTTGCCATCCGCCAGATTCTTTAATTTCACCTCGTCGGCACCGAGATTGATGAGGATGCGGTTGAGTTGAGGGTCGTCATCCACGTATTCTTCACGCTTCTTGCGTTTGATGAGATAAAGCGGCGGCTGGGCGATGTAGATTTTGCCCTGTTTCAGCAACTCGGGCATCTGCCGGTAGAAGAAGGTGAGCAAGAGGGTTCGAATATGCGCACCGTCCACATCCGCATCCGTCATGATAATGATACGGCCATAGCGCAGCTTCTCAATATTGAAGGTACCTTCCTGATCTTTTTCCCCGCTGGCGGTGCCGATGCCGGTGCCGATCGCAGTGATGAGAGTTTGCACCTCGGTATTTTGCAGCACTTTGTCGAGACGGGCCTTTTCGACATTGATGATCTTGCCCTTGATGGGAAGGATGGCTTGAAATCTGCGGTCGCGCCCCTGTTTGGCAGAACCTCCGGCGGAATCGCCCTCCACCACGTACAGTTCAGTCAATGCCGGATCGCGTTCGGAACAATCGGCCAATTTTCCAGGCAGACCACCGCCGGTAAGCGCTCCCTTGCGCACCGTCTCGCGGGCCTTGCGGGCCGCTTCACGAGCGCGGGCCGCCATCAGACATTTTTCGATGATCTTTTTTCCGACCGTCGGATTCTGTTCGAAATGCAACATCAGTCCCTCATAACCAATCGAGCCAACCGCGCTGTCCACCTCGGGGGAAATGAGCTTCACTTTGGTTTGGGACTCAAAGCGGGGGTCCGGGTGTTTCACACTCACCACCGCCGCCAATCCCTCCAGAACATCGTTGCCGGTGATGGGCGCGTCCTTGTCCTTCAGCAGGGAATTGTTTTTTGCGTACTGATTGATCGCACGGGTCAATGAACCGCGAAATCCACTGCTGTGCGTGCCGCCGTCCGGATTGGGCACCGCATTGGTATAACAAAGAAGCTGTTCATTGTAAGTGTCGGTATAATGAATGCCGATCTCAACAATAATCTTGTCCCGCGACCCTTTGATCATGATCGGCTTCGGATGCACGATCGACTTATTCTCCACCAGACGACCCACAAATTCCTCCACCCCCCTGGGATGTTGAATCTGCACCGACTTGGCATTGTCCTCACGCTCATCGAGAAAAGTGAATGAGAGCGGAGCGTTGATATAGGCCAGATCATTGAGGCGGGTGATGATGCGCTCGGCCTTGAATTCCAAGGTTTCCAGGAAAATTTCCGTGTCCGGCATAAAGGTAATGAGGGTCCCCGTGTGTGTTTTGGACTTCACTTCGGCGATGACGTGCAATTGCTGCTTGGTCACTCCGCGCTCGAAGGACATGGCATGAATTTTACCATCCCGCGTCACCTCGACTTTGAACCACTCGGACACCGCGTTGACGCATTTCGCGCCCACACCGTGGGTGCCGCCGGAGTACTCATAATTTCCCTGGCCGTACTTTCCACCCGAGTGCAAACGGGTCAGGACCAACTCGACTCCAGGAATCCCCTCCTCCTTGTTGATATCGACCGGAATACCTCGGCCATTGTCGCGAATGGAAATGGATCCATCGCTGTGAATATTGACGTCGATATGATCGCAATGTCCGGCCAGAAATTCATCGACGGAATTATCCAGCACCTCGGACACACAGTGGTGCAAGGCGCGTTCATCGGTGCCACCGATATACATGCCCGGCTTTTTTCGCACCGCTTCAAGACCCTTGAGCGAACTCAAATCATCGGCGTTATAGTCAGTTTTGTGGGAGGCGGTTTCGGATTTCTGTGCGTCGGACATCGGAGTTTTGGAAAATTCTCAGGAAAAAATCCTGATCCCTAGGATTCTAGGCGGAAGCCCGCAGGGCGACAACCGTTTTTTCAGGAATCTCCCCTTGGAAGGCACTGGATATGGGGACTTTCCTTGACGCTCCCCACAAGATATGGGGTAAAGGCCGAACTTGATGATCCTTCTTCGCAAATGTTTGCCGTGGTTTGGGCTGGCGGCGCTGATTGTCCTGACGTTCACGCTCCGCTGCTGGAATTGGGAACAGATCTTCGTGGGAAACGAGATCCATTTTGTCGACGCGGACTGCTACTCGCGGATGACGCGGGTGCAG
>CALBXK010000244.1 GCA_937890535.1 uncultured Spartobacteria bacterium | reverse complement strand
CGACTTTTGCGCCTTTTTGCGGCTACATCCTCGCCTTTATCTTTCCGCATTGAGATCCTCTGCGGGCTGCAAGCCGAAGGCTCCTGGCTTTCGAAATCTCCCACTGGAAATAGCGAGGAACCCTGGAGCGCGGCTCAACTCTTTCATTTTGTGCCTTTTGTGCGTTCTTGCGGCAAATCCCAGAGTCGTTTTTAGGTTAATAGGTGTGATCCGAAGGATGGAAGATTTTCGGTATGAGGTCGGGCGCGATGGCCGTGAAATGGCGCTTGTTTAAGGTGAAGATCCGCTCCGCCCCGACCTTTCGAGCGGCACAAAGATGCATATAATCGTACACCGCTCCGCCGCGCACTCCCATGCGGCGGGTTTTCTCCAGAAGTTCCAACACTTCCGTGGCTTCGAATTCAATCACATCAACCCTATTTTGTTGCAGATTCCGGGCGATGGATTCTGTGGCAACATCAGGTGGAACCGGCGCCGCCAAACGCCCGCCGGTCAATTGGGAAAATGTTTCCAGTATCCCGTGACTGTACATCACCTTATCCGCAGATCCGGTCCATGCTTTGACACAGTCGATATGCTCCGGGCAGTCCTCGAAGATTAATCCAATGAGAACCGAGGAATCGAAAAAGTCGCTCATTTTTCGGTTGGAATTCCTGGGCCAGAAAGATGATCGTCTCGCGTCCTCCGATCTTGCTCGATCGCTTCAACTACACTCAAGACCGGTTTCCCCATGCCTTCCACTACCCAGACCCCGTCTTTCTCGACCACTTTTGATTGTGCTCGTGCGCTCGCCTTCGGCGTCAATTCGAGCCGATCCAGCACAAGTTCCAGCTTGAAACGCGTGGTCTCATCAGCCCCCAGACGATCTCGAACGTCTTTGGGAATCACTACCCGACCCGCTTTATCCATTGAGATGGTATAGGTCATGGTGAGATGATACCATCTCCAATGCCATTGTCAAATTTGGATAGAAGTTCTCTGAACACACTTGGTGAGTGTGTGAGGCAAATATTTCCACAATGGCTGTTTGGGCTCTGCCCGAGCCGTTGCAGCATACTTCATAATTCATAATTTTCTTCAGGGTGCCTGCACCCGCCACTGCCAACTGGCCCAGCTCCCCTTCGGGCTGTCAGACTTTCAATCCAAAATCTAAACTCGCGGGCCTCACCGAACACCATCTTGACATCATCAATAATTGATGCATGATGTCTGCGATGAGAACAACGCTCACTCTTGAGGATACGGTGGCTGAACGCCTCCGGCAAGAAGCGGCCCTTGGGCGGCAGTCTTTCAAAGAGATTGTGAACGATGCCCTGCGGCGCGGACTGGGTATTGACCGACCGAAACCTTACGCTCCTTTTCAAGTGAGGCCTCATTCTTCTGCATTCCGATCAGGAATTGATTCGGCCCGTCTCAATCAACTTGTGGACGAGTTGGAGGCCGAGGATTTTTGCCAACTGAAAAGATGATCGTTCCGGACATCAATCTCCTCGTTTATGCGTACAATCAAGGGGCGACTGAACATGAGAGGGCCAAGCTTTGGTGGGAAGAATGTCTGAACGGCTCGACCATCATTGGCCTCTCTTGGATCACTGCGGCAGGTTTCATCCGTTTAATGACTCATCCTAAGGTTTTGACCGATCCTATGCCGGTCAAGGTGGCCGTGGGCCATGTGAACGTTTGGATGGACCAACCGCCGGTGCGAATTCTCAATCCAGGCCCTCGCTTTTCCAGGCTCTTCTTCGAGTCTCTAAAGCACCTCGGAACGGGCGGAAATCTGACCACCGACGCTCAACTGGCGGCGCTCGCCGCTGAAAATCAAGCGGAACTTCACAGTGCCGACGGCGATTTCTCTCGATTCCCCGGCCTCCGCTGGAAAAATCCCCTGAAAAAAAATTAGGAGCCAACCGTGCTGGCGGTTGGCGGGAGGATGCACGATCCGGCTGGCCGGATCTTGGGTCTGTGCGGTCAGACGATCTTGCACGCTCGCGTGCCGAGCCGCCTGGTCCCTCAGACCTGGTATCACGGAGTGAGCCGCGCATCCTCTTCCAAACTGAAGACCGGGGCCAATGGCCCGGGCCGATGAGTGTCTATGAGTGGTTCAAAAAAGCTTCCTCGCCTTCATTCAAAATTCCTAATCCAAAATTCAAAATCGTGCGCAATACGCCCCCCTTTCCGTGAATAACTTGATTCAGTCCATACAAGGCCCCGCTAACGCTTCGGTCGGCATGCGTCGCTCACCTTCAGCCCGTTTTCCTCCACTTCCTTCAGTATTCGAATGATCTGCTCTGCTGTGTGTCTTTTTTTCATCGGTTCTTCGGTGTTTATCACCTCAGAACTCTCTTTCAATCCCGCTCAGTTTTTTGGGTCCCCACCACTCGCATTTCCCGAATGCGTCCGCTCGAGGGATCCCTCACAATGATGAGTTCCGGATTGAACTCGGGGGTTGAAGGGCGCGGACCCAACCAGCTCAGGTCCTTCTCTCCTGGAAAGTATATAATCTCGCCCTGTCGGGTGAGTTTCTCCTCATGGGTGATGACCGGCAGCGGCGGCACGGTCAGCAGGTGGGACGGTCTCCCGGCTACGAGGCGGTGCAACGAGACTACGCAAAGCAGAATCCAGATCGGGACCACGAACTGGGCCAGGCGTTTTGGGAGCGCGGGACCAATCACCGCACTCAGACAACCCAACAGGGAAAACGCGTACCCTGAGGCAAAGCGAAGCGCGGGAACATTGGCCAGATTCCAAACTAGACCGACCAAGGCCGTCGTCCCCGGCACCCAATAGGTAAATGCGGACGCGAAACGCAGACGGCGGGTGCGCAACAAGAAAACCAAAGCCACCAGCGCGGCAACTCCTGCCACCGCCACGATGAAGAGATTGGTTCGGCCCGACTGACCGTCGAGCCAGAGTTTCCAAGCAGGTTGAGTGGCACGAGACACGGTATCCGCCCCGTAGGTGAAGGCCCAGGCTCGCGCCCGTTCGTAGCTGGCATCCAACACCTCGCCGGGCACCCGCCAGGCAGGGTGCCAAAATGCGCCGACCCGTGACGGCCACGCCGGATATCCCGAGGTCATAACTCCGTGACCCATCCAGGCCACAACAAGGATGGTAGCCAGGAGAATCGGGACAGAGTGACCGACGGGGAACGTCCATCTGCCCGCGTGCCTTCTCCAGTTTGCGAAAATCTGAGCCAATACTTGCAGGGTAAAAATCAAACTGAGAATCAAAACCAGGATCAACGCGGAGGCTTTCACCGTGGCTGCCAAAGCGGCCAGAACAAGAGGAATTCCATAGCGCTGACGGGACTCCGCCCCCAACGATGCAGCGGCCCAGAGGCAAAGGATGATAAATAGATTTGCCGGAATATCGGTGGCCGGAGCGGGATTGTTGACGCCCATCGTCTGTCGCAGCCAGAAATATGCGCAAGGGACGAGGAACCAATCTCCGGCAGTTCCCACTCCGCGGGCACTCCGAACAGCAGCCCCGCCAATCAACACCCCGGAACAGGTCAGAAGCGGAATGCTAACCAGCGAGCACGCAACTTCCACTCCGAAGGGCCAACTCATCAACCCCGCCAGCATCCACCAAGAGCTGTTATAGCCGAAGCAGCTAAATAGGTTGGCAAGGCCGCGGACGAGAGGCGCCTCCGCCATCCAGGCGACGGCCTGGACATGATAGGTTCCGCTGTCTCCATGCACCGTGGCCCGCGAAGCAAAGAACGCAACCACGGCGGCAACTCCGACCACGAAGATCACAGTGCGTAAGGAAGGGCGAGTGCGTAAGCCAAGCAACCCGCCGACCAAAAGAATCCCCACCGTCGGCCATCCCGCCAACGGAAAGAAAAAGTGCATGACCACAGCCAAGAGCAGGACAGGAGCGTGTCCAACCCCAACCCGAACGGCAAAAGTTTCGCCCTTTCTGCTTCCCATTGAGCCAGCGGGAACCACGAGCGCCCCCCAGCCCGCCAAGGCAAAGATCCACACCAGAGAAATTCCGAGGAGAGTCAGCATGACCGGATAATCCTAAATGCCGGAGTTCAAATTGACCCCAAAGAGAAAGGGTCTTACAGAAGTGTAACTATTCACTGAATTGACCGATAAATCGGCGATCAAGGGACCTTCACGTTGAATTTTGACAATATCGACCGCCGGGAAGATTGCCGAAATTCCGCCTTTCGATTTCATCCCTCCGCTTTCTCCCTGGTCCAGACCTCAAAGGCCTGAAACTCCGTCACTTTCTCATAGGCCCCGATGCCCAGCATCTTTTGGGCAGTCTTCGGGATGTCGAAATTTTCCGGCCGGGAGATGATGATCGCGTCTGGCAGGGGACCGGGCACCTCGCTGCGATTAGGGGCATGCCGAATACCGGGTCCGTCCTTGGCATATTGGATCCCATAATACTCGCCTCCCGAGTGGTCCGCCACCCACCAAACCGTCTGTCCTCCGTCCGCCAGTTCCCTGGCCATGCTGGACGCCTTGCGGTAGTCATCATGACGATGCGCCGGGAGGAACCTAATCAACCCAGACGCCAGGATGAGCATGAATACGACCACCACCGATCCGATCCGTCCCATCCGGCGCCAGAGCCCTCGGTTGGACCAATGGATGGTTATGGCGAGAGCTGTGACGACAAACGGGAGAACGCCCGCAAGGTGCCGGCCCCAAAAAGGAAAGCTGACCGCCGTCGCCAGGCAGTAGAGCAAGATGCCACTCAGGATCGGAACCACGGCACAGAGTGTCCAAATCCGAAGGGGCGGCTTTCTTGGGGCGCATTCAAGCCGGGTCAGCCAGGACTTGGCCGCAGCGAGGCTAACTGCCGCGTAGGCTGCGGTTAATGCGACCCAGCCAGGAACAAATATCCAGAGGTCTGACGCCGACGCGAGGCCCCGCATAATGGCCCGCAGTTCCTGACGGCCCGGCCCCAACGCGGCATAGCCGAGAAATTCATAGACCACAAATGCCAGGTTCGACGGTGAAACTGTCCAAAGTTTAGCCCCACCAGCTCCGCGCACGAGGGTCGATATGTAATAGAGACCGAGAGACGCGAGGAATCCCCCGGTGGCAAAAAGAAAAAACTTAAGACCGCGGGAGAAAAAAACCTTTTTCCAGGCGGCCGCCACGAGGAGAAAGAGGACAACCACGGTCAACGGGATAACTCCCAACATACTTGACCCACAAAGGATAATGGAACCTAGGGACAAGAGCAACGCCGTCCGCAACCAGCGCAGCCGCGGCTGGAGAAGTTCCAGGGAGCCCGCCAGCAACAACGCTCCACCCGCCATTTGCATCATCGGCGTTCGAGCCCGATCCATCGCATACCAGACAAACGGCTGGATGGCGAAAAAGACAGGCAACCAATTCATACCGGTCTGTTGGGCCACCAGACAAAAGGCCACAAGGGCAATGGCAACCCAAACAAAATTAACCGACCTCATGGCCACCTCACTCGTACCGAACATTTGGGACCACCCCCAAGTGGCCAACATCCCCAGCGGCATCTGAGATTCGGAATTAGGATCCGAACTCAATTCGAGCCAGACCTCCGAGAGCGAAGAGAGGCGCGCGTAATCCCATGTCTGGGCTTCGTCCATGTCGATGCTTTGTTGAGAAATGGACGGCAAAAGAATGAGGAACCCAAGCACCGCCGCCACCCAGGGAGGCAGGCCCAAAATTTTGCGAATAGCACTCACGATCCGGTTTGCCTTTCCCTTGAGCCGTCTCCCACAAAAACCGAATCGAAGAGTCTCACGCAAAGGTCGCAAAGGAGGGGAAGGAAAGGGCATTTTATGCATCTTCCCTGCCTCACGTTTTGGGGATCCCTATTCGGATGGGCTTTCATCTGCAAATTCAATCCTTGGCGGCCTTCGCGCCAAGCCCGTTTTGAGTCATTCCGCCTCCCTTGGTCTGAATCGACTCCACTAGATAGAGAGGCCTACCTTTGACCTCGCGATAGATCTTTGCGAGGTATTCACCCATGACGCCGAGGCAAATCAACTGAACTCCCCCCATGAAAAACACGGAAACCGCCACGGTGGTGAAACCAAGCACCTCCTGACCACTAAATAGCCCAAAAAACTGGAGAATCCGTTCGACAAGGAGAACGCTTCCATACCCGAAGCTCCCCAGCGAGATCAGAACTCCCAACGCCGCGATCAGTCGTAGGGGGAGATCGCTAAAGGCCACAATAGCATCCCAGGCGGAGCCGAATAATCGAAGCAAGGACAGGCCACTCCCTGTCTCCCGATCCTGTCGGTCGTAGGTGATGGTCGCCTGGGCAAACCCCGCCCAGGCCCGAAGCCCGGGAAGATAGAGGCTATGCTCAGTCATTCCTCGCAAAACCTCGGCAACTCTGACATCAATCAATCCAAAGTTCCCACTATCCTTGGGAAGGAGGTTTCCCGTCAGTTGGCCGAAGAGGTAATGAAATAGACGGATCAATATTCGGCGGCTCATTCTCTCAGACCGCTTCGCCCTCTGGGCGATGACCACCTGCGCACCTTCCTCCCATTTTCGCAAAAGTTGCGGAATGGCCTCCGGCGGATCCTGCAAATCGCCATCGAGAAAAATTACGGCATCGCCCGTGGCGTGCCGCAGTCCCGCCATCAAGGCTGCCTGCTGGCCAAAGTTCCGCGAAAGCCAGATCAACCGGGCCTCGTTGCGCATGGGATGGGCCTCCAGCCATTCTCGGGAGCCGTCCCGGCTCCCATCATCGACGGCAATCCATTCCCAATCATAGGAAGACTCTTGTTCAAACACGGATTCCAAGCGACGACTCAGGGCGGCAAGATTGCCCACCTCATTAAAAAGCGGAGTAACAACGGAAACACGCATCGGGATTCCTGATAACAGGAATTCCCCCTCCGATCCATGAGATTTCGATTTACGCGTTTTCTCTTCACGTTTTGCCGCCATCCCTGGGATGCGGTCCGGCTGGCTTGGGATGCCCGATTGGGACCCGCCCCTGCTCCGCACCGCCTGTGCCGGATCCCAATTCGCTGGAATCACTCATCACTCAAATCACACGCTTTACTTCCGACCGCGGTCGGCGGATTCCGGCACGATTCATGAGATTTTCTTTCGCCGCATCTACCAGCTTCCAGCCGGATTCGTGCCCGAAACCATCATGGATGTGGGTGCGAGTGCCGGCTATGCGACGCTGGATCTTGCCAGCCGGTTTCCGCGTGCTCGGTTGGCCTCGTTTGAACCGCTGGCCAGCGTGAGGTTGATCGGCGGCGAAATGCATCCCGTACTTTGCGACCCAGAACCGCTGATCGCCCTGATAGGAAAAACTCATGATGTCCAAACCGAAAAGGCCGAGAGTGTGAATTATTTTCATTTTTCGGCGAGGCTTCGGAATAGGGCCTGAGAGACCGGGGGTTTCTCTTTTTCTTCCATGCGACCCACACTCACCATTCCAACCTGGGGAGGCCTCGGAGATGTGTTGCGCGAGATCAGCTTGCTTCCGGTGGAGTTTGCGTTTCAAAGATTCGGGTTGCGCACTCGGATCCGACATTTGCCTCCCGGTGTGGGCAAGTTTCGTGAAGAAGCCGCCTGCCCTGATGCAGAAATTGTACGCAATTTGGTGATGCGGCTTCCCGCCTATCAATGGGCGGGTGAGGGAGTCTCCGCCCGGTATGTCAAACCATTGACTTGAATGCTCCGCCGAAGCCTTGAAATGGTTCCAGGCGGCCAAGGACTTTTTCGGCCGAAGTTTCGAGGGTAGGCCAACGACTTACTGCCGGATGGGTTCCACCCCGGCGCTGGAAATTTGGTGCTGCAAACGCATCTTGCCGGACTAAACTACAAACGTTGGCCCCCTGAAAAATAGAAGCATATCCTGACCGAAATACGAAGTATCTGTCCCAGGCTTTCCCTTCATGTTCTTGACCCAGCGGGCGCAGAGCTGGCGATGAACGGAGTCACTGTCCATGACCGATTGAGCCTTCCCCAGGCCATCCGCCTCGGTGAGGCAGCTGATGCCCTTTTCTCGATCGATTCGTGGTCAAAGTATGTCGCGGCCTGGCAGCGGATCCCTCAAGTGATTCTAGTACCGGACTAAATCTCTGATTATACGGAACTCACCGCCGATGCCGTTTGGATATATTCGTTTCGAGGTTTGCAAAATTTACCGGAGATTTCGCTTCTTGGTCTGAGACCGATATCCCCTCGCCGCGCCGTCTATTCCTTGGGAAAACTCGAAAATTTCTCCGTCGCTCAGGTCAGGGACGCAGCCATCAAAATGATCCATTCCATCCCGGTGCTCCGTTGAGGGGTTGCTTGGGATCCACCGACTACGGGCCATACCGCTTTTTGACTCGCCGCTCACCACCCGTCGCTCCTTCTGCCCTTACCTTCGCGGATTCCGCTTTTGAGAGCGTCCTTTCAATCGCCAACCGTTTTGCCTAATAGCCGCGTTGCCTTCTGCATTCGATCGTCCGTTGTGAGGATTTCCCGGCAGCCGGCCAATGTCGCCGAAGCCAAATGCAGCCCATCAAGTGTGCGCAGCAGAATGGGTGGATCAACGCCGTAGCAAACCCCGGCGATGCGGCGAGCCTCTTTTCGAACATCATCTCCCATCGGAATCAATAGGAAGCGCCCGGAATCCACGTCCCCAAGAAATTTTTCATAGAGAATGGTCGATGCACCTTCTCGGATTTCTCCCCGATGTTCCTTTTGATGAAACGCAAAAGCCAGTTCGGCCGCCAAAAGAACCGAAGAACAAACAGGATCAGGAGACCCCGCGATACGTCTTAAGTATCCAGCCGAGTCCTTTTCTTCGCAATACAGCTTGAGCACGCAGGAGGTGTCCCAATACGCATGAATCACCATCTTTCTTCACGCAAAGCGTCCAAAACACCGGATTCGTTTGTCGATGCCTGGCTCTGCTCTCTGTGAAGCACCCTCAGTTCCTCCGCCCATCCCCCAACGCATGGTTGCGTCACAGCCACAAGCCGGGCTTTCGGGCAACCTCGAACGGTGATCAGAACCTCTTCGCCGCAGGAAGCCCGTTCCACCAACTTACTCAAGTTGGCCTTCGATTCACGTAGTGTCGCTATCATGTAACCAATGTAGTCACCATTGGAAGTCCGTCAAGGCGATCGCGGAACAATGGGAGATCGATTCCTCGTGTCTGAAAACCCGAATCCTCGCTGCTGAGGCCGACACGAGCATGTCTCAATACCTTTGCCGTCTAGTGACCGAGAAGATTGACAGCGAAACGGAGTATCAGGCTGCGATGACGCGGTTTTTGCGCAGGGGTGCGCTTCCCCTGCAGGCAGAGCCCGATTCCTACCCCAGCCGGGATTCCTTGCACGATCGCAATGCCCTTCGTTGATACAAACATTCTGGTTTACTCGCGGGATAGCAGCAATCCTGTGAAGCAAGCCCGTGCGGATGAAGTTTTGCGCGTTCTTTGGAAGAAACGGACAGGCCAACTGAGCAATCAGGTTTTGCAAGAGTACTACGTGACCGTTACCCAAAATCTAAAGCCTGGCCTTGCGCCTGCCGAGGCCAGACAGGATATTCGCGACCTGCTTGCCTGGGGGCCCAAACAGGTGACCGCCAGCATTCTGGAAAGTGCGTGGGAGATCGAAGATCGATGGGCTCTTTCCTCGTGGGATAGTCTAATCGTCGCATCTGCTTTGGATTGCGGAGCCACGACCCTTCTTACAGAAGACATGCAGGATGGGCTCGTCATCCCTTCACTCGAAATCATGAATCCGTTCTCGGAACAATTCGATGAGAGCCGACTTCACCGGTTCTGACCTCGTGGAGAAAACCCAGTGCATGCTCAAGAGATCCCTGGTAAATCTCCTCGGCGAGGCCTCCTTCGCTCACCTTGTGACCCACTACAGGCTGCGCTATCGCGCTGGTGTTGATTAACGATCGGCGGAAATATGGCAGTATCCATTGCCGGAAAATTAGTTCTCTCTCTTACTTGGCGATTCAGTCGGAACCGGTTATGGTGTTTTCGTGACAGCTGAAGAAAGAACAGCACTCCGGCGGCATGTCGCCCAATGGCAAGGGGCCGCGCCCGTGCTGCAGCAAGTTCGTGACGCCGACATCCGAGCGGCCGATACCATCGCGATGGTTTCTTGCTGCAACCTCTTGTTCCAAAATGCATTGAAATACTCTCCGCCAAGAGACAATTCCGGGTTGGTGGAGCAACAGCGTTGGTTCAATAAACTGCGACACCAATGACTGACCTCGTTGAGGAGGCGGCAGAATTGCAGAAATTTCTTGAGAAGAAGGGATGGAAGTTTTGTTTTATCGGAGGACTTGCCATCCAGTGCTGGAGCCAGCCCCGCCTCACCAAAGACATGGATTTGACCTTGCTGACGGGATTCGGCGCCGAGGAGCCATTTATTGACGATCTACTTTTGGCGTACACGCCTCGTCGCACGGACGCCCGGGAGTTCGCGCTGACATACCGGGTACTTCTTCTACAAACCGCTTCCGGAATCGGAATTGATATTGCTTTGGCTGGCCTCCCTTTTGAGGAATTGTCCGTCGAGCGTTCCACTTTAGTCGAGTTTGCTCCCAACATCAGACTCCGCACCTGCACCGCCGAGGATCTGATTGTGATGAAGGCTTTTGCTGATCGTTCGCAAGATCGCATCGACCTTCGTGGCATTCTGGTCCGCCGAGGCACCCGGAACTTGGATTGGAACTACATCTGGGAACACCTAACACCATTGGCGGAGGTGAAGGAATCCCCTGAGATTCTTGAATATCTGAAAATACTTCAGCAAGAAATCCGGACGACTGAAGCCTCGTGACGCTCCGCTCAGGTTGCGTTGCCTTCTTCGCCTCCCGGCTCATACTCCCTTCGGGCTGCTTTCAGCAGGCTATGTCATCGGTTCCCACCGCCTCCATTCCGGCCAAACATTTTGTGACCCACTGCAGGCTGCGCTATCGCGCTGGTTTCACTC
>CALBXK010000243.1 GCA_937890535.1 uncultured Spartobacteria bacterium | reverse complement strand
ACAGTTCCCGTGTTTAATCGTAGCGAGACATTACAGGTGCAAATGCTCTCTACCGGTGGTGACGATGGCGCTCTGTTTGTCGATACGAGGACCAAGGGAATGCATATGAAGTATCAAGGGCAGGTGCTTCAAATGCATGGTGTCCCTATCCCAATCACCTTGCCGCTAGGGATACTCCTAGCTGCTTTGCTAACATGTCTTTTAGTGTTTGCAAGCTGGAACGCTTGGATCACGGCGACCATCGCTATGCTGCTCGGGCTTTTTACTCAATCCATTGCCGCTGTCTTCTACAAGATCGTAAGATGGCCGCTCCGACTCGTCGAGTAATGAAAGTCCTAATCGGGTCCACGTAACTGAATATATCAGCCACGGGTCCCACGCCACCCGGCGTACGGGTTTGCCTCGCTCCACTTGTCCTTCGAGCAGCCTATTGTCCGACCATCTCCCTTCAATCAATTGTACCGGGCGGTTCCTGCTAGGGTTGGAGAATTTTCCATCCCGGAGGTGGTGACTTCAGCTTTACCGATGTCACTTCACCCCAGAATCCTACATGGTTGCCTTCGGTGTCTCCGCCTCGCTACGGCACACATCGTGACAGCGTTGCCGGGCTACGCCCGCTCTGCGGGCAGACTGTCTCCACTTCGATTCGATTCGTCTGGCATTGCATGCAGGAGTCGAATAAAGATTTGGCATGCGGTCTCCGCTTTACTCCGGTTCCTTCCCCCGGTCGGTTTGTTTTTCCCTACGGACAGATACTTGCGGCGCATCCCTCCCGGAGTTGGCTCCAACTGGTGATCTATTTCATATTCTTATGTTTTGGATATTTCACAGAGGGCTCTCACCCATCAACCCTCCGACGGATTGTTGAAAAATTTTCACCATGAGTAAACAACACGAAAACATTGACTCCGAACTCGCAGCGTGGATTACGCAGCAGCGTATTTTCTTTGTTGCGACGGCGCCCATTTCTCCGAACGACCACATCAACACATCCCCCAAGGGCGGCGAAGCTTTCCGCATCCTCGGGCCGCTGGAGGTAGCTTATCAGGACTACACGGGCAGTGGTGCCGAGACCGCCGCACATCTCCGGGAGAATGGTCGCATCGTGATTATGTTTTGCGCCTTCGACGGCCCGCCCAAGATTGTCCGACTGCACGGACATGGCACCGTGATTACCCCCAGTGACGAGAGGTTCGCCGAGTTTTTATCACTGTTCCCGGCCAACGCCGGCACTCGCGCTTTCGTTCATATTACGGTCAATCGTGTCTCTGATTCGTGCGGCTATTCTGTCCCGTTTTTCGACTTCCAAGGCCCTCGTGACACGCTCGACCGATGGGCTGCCAACAAAGGACCGGAGAAGCTTGACGCCTACCGCGCGACTACAAACCAGAACAGCATTGACGGTCTTCCCGCATTCATCCGCAATTCCTAACGAGAAAGTTTCTTCAGATTTTCTGCGGACTCGTCGGACACACCGACGCCGCCATTAGCAAAACAACAAAGAAGCTTCACCTGTTCGTTAGGCGAAATTAAGATCGTCTTTCGACGCCCTTGGAAGGTATCGCTTACGGCAGATTCCGAAATTAGTGGAAATTCCGCGGCCTCCTCGGCCATTGCACCAGCCAGAATGAGGAGCGGGAGGAGAAGGTGGATTTTCATCGCTCCTCTGAGGGGCCAAAAGTTGTCACTCCCTTACCGGTTTTTAAATCGTTTCGGAGAACCGCTTAAGGCAAACAGCAGGATCAGGATCGGTGACCCCACTAACGGAAAATGTCCACTGATGGAGAAGCTTTTCATCAAGGCCATGGCCGCAATGCAGGACAGAACGATCACCGCCACGTTCAACTTGCGAACCAAATTAAACCGAGGTCCTCGCAGAGTCTCCGGAACTACCATCCACTTTCGAATCAAGTGGGCCCCGAGTCCGATGATCAAAGAATAACCAACGATCAGGAGAATGAAGGAAATATCTGGCATGGCGTGCCCCTACGAGGTTTTGAACGGCCAGCGCTCCAAATTTGCACTTTCGCTACCGCGAATAGGCCGAACACCCCACGCGCAACGTCCCGGCTTATTGCGCGAGCGTCTTGTGCGAACCATCACAAAGCACGCCGTTGCCGCTTTGCTTGCAGGCGCAGAAATAGACCGGGCCGTCTTTCTCGGCGGTGTACGCCACCGGGGTGAAGCCGGTGTCCTTATGCGATCCGTCACAGAAAGGCTGGGCTTTGCTCTGTCCGCAGGCGCACCAGTAGTAGGTCTTTCCAGCTTCGACGGTGACGGGAATGGGAGATGTTTGGGCGATCTTGGGAGTATTCATGTTGGAGGTTGAACCTGAGTGTTGTGACGAGACGGCTCTGATGTCAAGGGCACCGGGCAAAGTCCCCAGAGCAAACGCATTAAAATCGAGGGATTTTCGGGGAGCACACTCGGCTCGAGTGTGATTCCTCGGCGGCTCGCCGAGGAAATTGGTCCGGCGAGCCGCCGGACCACACACGCGAGCCGCGTGCGCTCCCCTCAGGTCACTTGAAAAAAACTTGGATGGTTTTGGCCACCAAGGCGAGTTCTTCGGGGCGCAGTTCGGGATAGATCGGCAGGGCCACGGTTTCCCGGGCGGCACTCTCGGCTTCCGGGAGGGAACCTTCGGTGTAGCCCAGATGAGCAAAGCATTCCTGCAAGTGCAGGGGCCGCGGATAATAGACGGCATGACCGATCCCGGCGGCGGTCAGATGGGAGCGCAGGGCGTCCCGACGTTCGGCTCGAATAACGTATTGGTGGTAGGTGTGATGCCCCTCAAGGCCACTCTCCTTCCAGGGTTCGGCTGGCAAATGAACCCGATCAGCCAAATCCTGAAAGGCCTCGCGATAGTGGGCGGCATTGCTGCGACGGGCGGCATTCCATTCCTCCACCAGGGGCAGTTTGGCCAAGAGGACAGCGGCTTGAATGGCATCCAATCGAAAATTCCCCCCAACAACGTGGTGATGGTATTGACGGTCCATGCCGTGATTGCGCACCTGCCGCAAGGTCACGGCCATTTCCTCACTCTGGCAGACA
>CALBXK010000242.1 GCA_937890535.1 uncultured Spartobacteria bacterium | reverse complement strand
CAATCAGCAATCAGCAATCAGCAATCAGCAATCAGCAATCAGCAATCAGCAATCAACAACCAGGCACCTATTTACTGAGAAAATCCCAGACGCCATCCCAGTCCTCGCCCGGCGAATCCAGGAGAAAGGCTTCACAGCGGGCGGCGAAACAGGCCGCCAAGGCCGGAAAGGGCTTCTCGCTGGTGGACAACTCCGCCAGGGCGATCCGCGCCGCTGCAAAATTGCCCGACAGATAAATTTCCCGGGCGGCGGAAAATTTGGCCGCGGCGGCGGTGGCACTCTTTCCATAGGGGAAAAAGAGCTTCTCGGATTGCTGTCGTCCCTTCACTCGGACGACATCAATGAGAAGGAATTCGTAATCACCCTGGGCCTGCATGGCGGTGCGTTCATCGACCAGAATGTGACATCCATAGATCCGGGTGAGTCCTTCAATGCGTGAGGCCAGATTGACGGTATCCCCGATGACGGTGGGCTCCATTTTCTGCTGCGAGCCAATGTTTCCAAAGATGGCCGGCCCCTGACAGATCCCGATTCCGGCGGTCCATGGGGCCTCGTTGCGGAGTTTGCGTTCGGCATTAAAGGCGTCCAGACGCCGAGCCATTTCGAGGGCGGTGGTCACGGCGAGTCCAGTGTCCTCTTGGGGAGTCGCTTGGCGGATTCCGCCCCAAGTGGCCATGAGGGCATCCCCAATGAATTTATCGAGGGTGCCGCGGCCGGAAAAGACCGCTTCCACCATCTCGCCAAAATAGGAATTCAACAGAGCCACGACCGCCGCCGGGTCGAGGTTTTCGGAGGCGGAGGTGAATCCTTGGAGATCAGAAAACAGCACCACAACTTCCTTGCGTTGGCCACCAAGGGTTTGGAGGAAAGAATCCGGGTTCTCTACGATTTCGCGGACAACGTCCTTGGAAACATAACGTTCCAATGTCCCGCGCAGACGGCTTCTTTCCCTGCGTTCGAGTGCCACATCGGTGGCGAGGGTGCCAAATCCACAGATCAACCAAGTGAGTAATGGGGTCGCGATGGGCAGAAAATACGACCCGGTGTACAAAACCACGGCACACAGTCCCAACCAAGCCGTCGCCCCTAAAAGGACTCCAAAAACATACTTGCCGGAATGGCGCTGGGCCCAGGCGAGAAGAAATACCATCGCTCCGGCCAAAGGAATTCCGGCCAGGGTGAGGGGTGCGCCAGCTTGCTCCAACCATTGTTGGCGCTGGATCGCCGCCAGGGCATGCAGTTGGATTTCAGGTCCGGCGAGACGACCAAACGGGGTGAAAAAATAGTCCTTCAGACCTTCCGCCGTCGCTCCCACCAAAACCACCCGGTCGCGAAACACCTCTCCGTTCCGGAAATTTTTTTCCCAATAGGCGGGAACAAAGATTTCGTAGAGTGGGATCTTGCGCACTGTCTGCGGGAGAGAGTAGCGAAAGCGGCGGGGCCGGAGGTCCTCCGTCACGGTCTGCCCTAACAACCGGGCCGCGACGGTCCCTAGGAACGGTCGAATGGTATCGGTCAATGCGGAAGGCTTCCCACGAAGAGATTCGGCGGTGGCATCGATGGCACTGTAGCGGATGGTGGATTGGTGTGGAAAAGTCGCAAGCCCGATCCCGCGGCCAGCGGCCTCCGCCAGGAGGGGGGTGGGCGGAAAATAGTAGGCGGCCTCGGAACCGTCATTGGCGGCGATGAATTCGAAATTGGAGGCGAGAACGATTTTGTCCGGATAGCGTCTCAGCACGTCGGCCAGGGCCTCATCGTCGGCCCGTGCTGAGGTGAGAAGAATATCGAAAATCACGATGCGGGCTCCGGCATTGAGAAGTCTCTCGGCGAGGAGAGCATACACCTCGCGGGACCAGGGGAATCCGGCACGCATCAGCTGCAGCGCACGGCTGGCTTCCACTTCCTCAGGTTCCAGCATGTCGAGTTGAATGGAGGGCTCGTCCAGTGCCACGAGGAGATAATCGTCCGGGAGTGATTCCGTGGTTGTTTGTCGTAGCAACCAATCCTGAAGCAGCTGGTTCCAGTGATGCGGCTTCCCTGTCAGTACGGTCATGAGCAAGACCAGTACCATCCCGGCTGCGACAGCGGCGGCGAGCCAACGGAGGCGGGTAGAGTCCAAGCGAACCATGACGAGCAGGGGAACCCGGCATTGCGCTTCTGAAAAGCTAAAATATTGAAAACTGATGGCGACGCATACCGCGGCGTCACCGATTCGTTGCTATTACGTTTCAGCAGGCTTGATATGAGATGATTTTCCGGGCATACCGTCCGATGTGAAACGACGCTTCCTTCTCACCTCATTGGTCTTTGGAATGGCCGTAGCCAGCGGATACGCGCAGGCAAGCCGCGCCGACACGGCGTCGCGCACCTCCTCAGCCTTCGCTCTCACCCAGGCCGCCCAATCCACCGGAACCCGCTCAGAGTTCAGCGACGAGGTCGAATTTGACCTCGGCGAGCAGATCCCGGTCAGCGCCGAGAAAGGTGGTATTGGGGCCTATTTGATCGGCCAAACCAGCCTGAACTATACTTCCAACGCGACCCTCACCAATGGCGGTCGCCAGGGGGACATGTTTTTCGTGGCCAGCGGCGGCGCCGGCCTCCACCCCCATATCGCCGGAGGACTTTACCTCGACGCCTACGCTTACGAGGAGGTCTTCCAATACGCCCGTTTTTCGTCGCTGAATTTCAGCCGTTTTAATGCCGGAGGCGGATTCGACTACGTCTTTGAGGGCGTTGGACAACTCACCGCCTATGTCCGCTACAATTATGAGCGCTTCCTTGATGGGGACACCTTGAACGAATTCTACGTTAACCACGGCATCACTGCCGGACTGGCCAAGGAGTTCGTTCTCAATGATTCCATGGCCATCCAAACCGGCGCCCAAGCGGTGATTTCTCTGGCCGCGGAACCTTTTGAGGCCCGGCGAAACGAATACGATCTTTGGCTCGGCTGGCGCTGGCGATTGCTCGATCCCCTGGAACTGCAGACGTACTACATGGTTTCATTTTTCCACTACACCAATGAGGATCGGGTGGACTTCACCCAGAATGTAGGAGCTTCCTTGAACCTCGCCCTCACCCGCTGGGCCCGCCTTTCCGCCAGCGCAGGATTCGTCGCCAACAATTCCACCCAAGGCGCCTTTGAATATACGGCGGTGAACCTCGGTGCAACTCTCGGACTCGATATTCGTTTTTAATCCCGATCTCTGCATCCTTAAACTCAATCCCCTTAAATTATGAAAATTCCTACGGTTCTTCTTTTGCTTTTCCTCGCGACGTCCCTGCAGGCCGAACCGTTTCAAAAGGCGGAAGTCACCCGGGTGGTGAACAAGGTGTCCCTCCTGCCCAATAACCAGGGATCGCGTAGTGCCAAAGTCGGCGACTCCGTGGCGGGCCGCACCGCGCTCCAAACCGGCTCCGCCTCCCGGGCGGAACTTAGCTTCCCCGATCAAACCATCACCCGGATTGGAGCCAATGCCTTGTTCCGGTTCGAGTCGGGCGGTCGTTCCATGGATCTCGAAGGCGGCACCATGCTCTTTTCCTCCCCCAAGGGGATGGGAGGTGGGCAGGTGCAGGCGGGCGCCGTCACCGCAGCCGTGAAAGGCACAACTTTTCTGCTTTCTTTCAAGATTAACGGAGAAGTGAAGGTGATCGTGCTCGAAGGAAAGGTTTTGGTTTTTCTCACCAAGTTTCCCGGCATTCGGAGGATGATCCGCACAGGTCAAATGGTCATCGTTCCGGAGGGAGCCACCAAAATCCCCAAGCCTCAAACCGTTGAACTCAGTCGCCTGCTGAAAACCAGCCGCCTCCTCGAATCTGGCGGATTTGAACCTCTCTTCAGCCAAGCCTTGCTGCAGAGCTTCGCCGATCGCCAACCCGGTGTCCTGGGACCTCCCAACAACCCTTCTCTTGCGCAGCAGGCCGCCCAGACCACCCGCAACACCACCAACAAACCGATGGTCAAGCCGCCTGAACCGCCCAAGCCTCCCAAGCCGGTCCCGATCAGCACCCCGATTCCGAAGCCACCATCCAAGCCTCGCGATGTCGGAACCGGGCCAAGCCAGGGGGAATGAGGCGGGAGGCCCGTTGGCCTTTCTAAGATGATTCGACCCAAACTTCTGACCGGCCTGTGTTTCGCCGGGATGATGAGCCTGGCCATTGGCCTCAACCTCCTGCCGGTTTTCCTCGTCAGTATTCGAGACACCTTTGGAGGATCAGCGGGCCTAACCGGAGAGGAACTGGGCCGTCTGGGCGGGTTGGCATTTTTCGGCCTGGTGATGGGGATCCTGCTCACCGGTCCCCTCGCAGATCGGATGGGAGCTAAACTTTTTGCGGTGGGCGGCAATATCCTCACCGTGGCGGGGTTGGCGGGAATGGCCCTGGCGCCCAGCTATTCCACTTTGCTGTGGGCGATGTTTACCGTTGGCCTCGGGGCCGGCATGCTCGACATGATCTTGAGTCCGATCGTGGCGGCGGTGAATGCCCACGCCCGCTCGGGCGCGATGAATTGGCTACATTCATTTTATGCGGTTGGCGCGGTGGTCACCATTTTGGTGGCGACCATGACCCTTTCTTACGGTGGGGACTGGCGACTGGCCTGTTGGTTGGTCATGCCCTTGCCGGTTCTTCTCACCGTGGCCTTTGGGCTCATGGAATTTCCGGCCCTGGTGACCGACAAGGGCCGCATGCCCATCGGACATTTGCTTCGTAAATGGTGGTTCTTGGGCGCTCTGGCGGCGATTTTCCTCGGGGGAGCCACCGAGTTGGGGCTCGCCCAATGGTTACCCGCCTATGCCGAGGAATCGCTGGGATTTTCTGCGACCATGGCCGGCACGGGACTCTTGCTTTTTTCCGTGGCCA
>CALBXK010000241.1 GCA_937890535.1 uncultured Spartobacteria bacterium | reverse complement strand
GGGGAACTATTGATCGTCAGCACCTGTCCGAGCATTTCTTCTTTGGCGAGATGCGGCCATAGTTCCTCGGCAATCTCGTCCCCGATCACCGTAACATGAGTGGCACGGTCCACATCCAGCGGGCTGATAAAGCGACCAACCGCCAGTTCATGCCGTGCGACCACAAAATGACCAGGCCAGACTCCGATGACAGCCAAACGGTCAGAACCAAAAGATGTCGCGACCCGGGCCCCCAGTCTCATCTCTGGGGAGACATGAGTCACCCCGGGGACGGTAGCTTTGATTGCTTTGGCGTCCATGATTGTGCGACCGGGAGACAAATTCCAAAACTCAAACAAGGCATCGGACACATCCTGGTTCTGCACCCGGACAAATTCCAATCCCCCAATTTTTTCCATGTAGGTCCGGGTGCCCTTCTCGATACCGGCCACAATGGCCATCATGGCGATGAGACTGCTCACACCCAAGACGATGCCCAGCATCGAGAGAAAACTTCGAAACTTGTGAGCCACGATCTCCCGCAAGCCGGTTTCCAGACAAATGATCAGATTCATGGTACGTACTCCCGGCAGATGAGGCCGTCCCGGATCTCAATCACCCGCTTCGAAACAGCGGCCACGTCCGGATCGTGAGTCACGAGAACAACGGTTTTGCCCGCCCGGTTCAGGTCGCAAAACATTTCCAAAATCATTCCCCCGGTCGCGGTGTCGAGGTTTCCGGTCGGTTCGTCGGCAAAAAGAATTTTCGGTCGATTGACGAGGGCACGACCAATGGCGACGCGCTGGCATTGGCCCCCGCTCAATTGGGTCGGCCGATTGCCCAAGCGATCACCCAAGCCCACCGCATTGGCGACTTCGACAGCGCGGGTCCGGCGTTCCCGTTTGGAAATTCCTGAATAGATGAGAGGCAGTTCGATATTGCGCACCACATCAAGCTTGGGGAGGAGGTTAAACGCTTGAAAAACAAACCCCAGCTCCCGATTGCGCACCTCGGCAAGTTGATCCCCAGAGGCAGTGCTCAGGTCCCGACCGCAAATCTCCATCTGACCTGAGGAGGGAGCGTCCAGGCAGCCCAGCAGATGCATGAGGGTGGATTTTCCGCTGCCGCTGGGGCCAATGATCGCCAGAAACTCTCCCTCTTCGATCTTCAGGGTCACTCCCTTCAGCGCATGAAATTCCTGATCGCCAAGGCGATAAGTTTTCGTGACCTCCTGAAGCGAAACGACAGACACGCAGGTTCAAGACTTCACCGGCTTCGCCTCGGGCTCCGCCAGCAGGATTGATTCTCCTTCGTCCACCCCGGACTTGATCTCGACAAAATACAGATTATTGACGCCCAGGGTCACCTTCCGACGTTCGGTGGCGTCGCCCTTCTGCACGTACACGACATCCTGATCACGATCTTTAAAGACGGCATTGATCGGAACACTGATGGCTTGAGTCGCCCGGCCCACCGGAACATTCATACTGACGGACATCCCCGGCTTGAGCCGGCCATCATTGTCATCGATCACCGCCTCGACCTTAAAGCCCTTGATGTTGTTTTTCACAATGGCCAGCGGGGCAATGAAGTTAATGTGAGCCTTGATCGGATCCTCGGAAGAATCGGACATCTTCACATCCACTTCCTGCCCCTTACGCAAGCGGGGCGCATCCACCTGGTTGACGTGGGAGTGAATCTGCAACACGGACAAGTTGGCAAAGGTCATCAAGACGGTTCCTGCGTTGACGCTGGCTGCCGCGACGACGACCTGGCCTTCCTTCACCGGAATTTCGAGTGCGGTGCCGTCGGCGGGCGCCACAATCTTGGTCTTTCGCAGTCGATCTTCGACGGATTGCAAACGACTCTTGGACTTGTCCAAAGCATTTCCCGAGATGGCCAGATCGGCCTCCAAATTGGAGAAAACCTCCTTGCTGATCAGTTTCTGTTCATAGAGGGCCCGCGCCCGTTCGTAGTTGCCACGGTTTTTGTCCACGGACAACTGGGCCCCGAGAATATCGGTTTCCGCGGAGGCTTTTTCGGTGAGCAGATCGGTGTCATCAATCTCCGCCAGGACGTCGCCCTTCAGCACCGCTTCGCCCACCTCGACGAAAATTTGTTTCACCTTGCCGCCGACCTCGGCCTTCACTTCGACCTGGAAGGCGGGAGTGATCTCGCCAGTGAGGAGGAGGTCCGACTCGATATCCCGACGCTCGGCCTCGGCCAGCACCAATGACATGTCCTCGGTGGGATCAGACGTCCAGAGATTTCGGGCCAGCCACATCCCCCCGGCAACAACGCCCAGAAAAAGGAGACCAATCCAGACGATCCGCCTGCAACGGATCGGGCAAGGCCCGAACGGCCAGGCTTTCAATCCGCCCTTCACAATTCCTCCTCGCGGTCAAAAAACAACGCCGCCACCACACTGTAGGTGTGGATGTAGTTTCGGTCACCAAGCGGCCCGATCTCTCCGTTGCAAAAGAATCCCGCGCTGGCGTGGCCGCCGAGGATTTCCTCAAGTAATCCGGCGTCGTGACTCTTGCTATCGAACAAATGAGACCCCCGACCGGAGCAGGCAAAGAGCAGGGACGCCAGCGGGGCCCGACCGGATTCGGCGGCGGCATGACGGAGCACCGCCCTCCACTCCGCATCCGCCGAGGATTTGTCACGAAGTTGATACTGCAAAGTCTGGCCCACCCGGGGAATTCCGCCGATGACCACCGCCCCCGAGTTGGGATCGGCACCAAGAATATTTCGGATCAGAAAATCTCCAGGCTTAAAATCATCGACATATTCCGTGCCCGCCAATCCCGCAAAGAGGTTTCCTTTGGCGGTGGCTTTTTCACCGTCGGAAAGCGCTTCGAAGGCGGTTTCCAATGCCTCATAGGCCGGACAGGCACCGAGAGAATAGACGACATTGCTATCCGCCCGGGTGACCGTAAGCGGCTCTCCAATGGGACGACACCCCTGGCTCACCACTGGCATAACCCTCAATCCATCCACCGACACCACCAGAGCTTCGACCACACGAGCGTTATGAAAGACTCCCACATTCTCCCCATCGCCGGTCCCTCCGGCCAGGCCACCGACGGTCGGCACCCCCGGCCAATCGTCATTCCACTCGCCCAGCCAACTCTCAGCATCGAAAACAAAGGGATTGGCCAGCGAGATCCAGGCGGATGGCTTGAGATCCTCACAGCGTGTCTTCCAGAAGCCGGCCCCGGACGATTCCTCAAGCATCGATTGATCAAACGAAAATATTTGAAACCGTGCAAAGGCTCCGTTCAGAGCCACCAGACTAAATCCGGCCTCTCCCTCCTCGCCGTCGGCGGTGGGTCTGGCACCGGTCACACCAACCAAATCGATGACATGACCGTCCACCCGTATAATTTCGCTAAACTCCTCAACATGCTTGAGATAGTCGGGTGACACAAAAGCAAACGCCAGCAGGGAGGTTCCTCCGGTTGCCGACCGCAGCTCTTCCGCCGCACCGAAGACCACCTCCGGAGCAAATTTTCCCTTCCGATGCACGCTGGCGCATTGTCCATTCATGGATTGATTTTCCCGTGTCCTCGCGGGATGTCAACTGCGGGAAGTCGACATCTTCACTCCCGGGCAGGAAATACCAATCGATGCCCTGCCCGGATGAGTCGATAGACCCTTGAAGAAAACCTTACAAAAACTTCCCTGGATTCAAACAATTCTGCGGATCCAGGCTTCTTTTGAGAGAGGCATGCAAGGCACGATTTTCCGACGAGAGAGCCAGGTTCCACCAAGGTTTTTTGGCCAATCCGATGCCGTGTTCCCCGGTGATGGCACCGCCCCAGCCCACCACCCGCTCGAAGAGTTCGTCCAGGGCCGCATCTGCCCGGCGCTTGATGGCTGGAATGTCATAATCGCCCACCATGAAATTGACGTGAATATTTCCGTCCCCAGCATGTCCAAAGCAGGCAATGGGAAAATTACAACGTTTCTGCAGCTTCTGGGCAAACGTCATCAAATCCACCAGGCGGCTCCGAGGCACCACAATGTCTTCGTTTAGCTTCTTCAAGCCGGTCGCCTTGAGGGATTCGGAAAATGCCCGCCGCAGATCCCAGAGCTTCTCGCAGGCCGCTTCAGTCGTCGCGGTCTCAACCCGGGTGGCCTTCGCATCCCGCAGAAGCCGGGCCAGGGTACGAATCTCTGCCCGCACGGTGCCGGGCTGACCATCGATCTCAATCAAAACAATGGCGTGGCCGGGCGGAAACTTAGCGCCGGGACGGAACTCCCTCGCCGCCTCGAGAGTGAAGCGGTCCGCAATTTCGACCGCGGCCGGAAGGAACCCCCGGGCAAAGACTTCGCGGATGGCTCCAGCGGCAGCCCTCATGTCGGAAAATCCTGCGGACAGAGCCGCCCGCGCGGGAGGTCGCGGGAGGAGGCGCAAGGTGGCCTCGGTGACCACTCCGAGCAATCCTTCCGAACCGGTGAACAATCCAACGAGATCAAATCCGGTCTTATTTTTATGGGTCCGTCCGCCGCATCGCACGATATCGCCATTGGCAAGCACCACCTCAAGTCCAAGAACATAGTGGCGGGTAACCCCATACTTGAGACAACGCGGGCCGCCCGCATTGGTGGCGATATTCCCGCCCAGGCTGCAGTTTTTCAAGCTGGCCGGGTCAGGAGGATAAAAAAGATTCTTTTTGCGGGCCGCGGCCTGCAAATCCCCGGTGATGACGCCGGGTTGCACTACGGCGACGAAGTCGCCCTCATCGATTTCGAGGATCCGATTCATGCCGCGCATGGCGAGCACAATTCCGCCCTGAACCGGCACGCATCCACCGACGGATCCCCACCCCGCACCCCGCGTCGTGACCGGCAGGCGATGGGCGGCGGCAATTTTCATCACCGCAGAAACTTCCGCCGCATCCCGCGGAAATACGACCATTTCCGGCTGGTGGTGGGCAAACCATGTATCGCCGCCAAATTCGACCAACCGTTGGGGATCCGTTAATACAGCCGCCGCACCGAGCCGACGTTTTAATTTTGCAACCGCACTGGATGGTTGTTTCCGCTTCAAACTCATAAAGCGGTTATGACACAGCGTTCCCCCGAGGTCACTTCCCGAAGCTGAAGGGCATGAAAGCGCTCACTATACCCAGGAAAACCATGCCCCCACAGGCACCCAAATCGTTGTGCCACATCCGGGAAACATTGAACACCGGGGTCGTAGACGATGTCTACACCCACAACACATTCATGAACCATCCCATTTGCCCACTCTGGCATGGTGTAAAAACCTCCCAAATCTATTTGGGAATATTTTGCGCCTCAACCGTCATTGCTCTGAGCCTTCCCTCCGCCTCCGCCAAAGCCACTTTAAATCTCGCCAACGATTGGGGCAGTGGCTTTCAGGCCGAGGTCGTGGTTGTCAATGACACCGGTAAAACACTGAACAATTGGCGGCTGGAATTCACCATGCCTTCGCAAATCACCAGCCTTTGGAATGGCGTCATCATCAGCCACACTGGAAACAAATATATCATTGGCGGTGCGGCTTGGAACAAGGCCCTCTCTCCCAATGCCAAAACCAGTTTCGGCTTCGTCGCCCAGCCAGGGAATTTCACCAACCCTCCGACAGACTTCGTTTTGAAAGACGCCAGCGATGGTTCCAACACCCCCTCGACGACTCCTACCCCATCACCCACACCGTCACCCAGCCCTTCGGCAACCCCTTCACCCTCCCCCTCGGCAACGCCATCGCCCACTCCGTCACCGACAGCCACACCCGCCGCAGCGGCTCCCGCGAAACCCACCCTGGCCGTTTATAAAAACTGGGGCGCAGAGGCCGGCTATGATCTCGAATGGAACAAATGGAGCGGCGTCGACGCCACCTCCTGGCGAGTTCTGGAGGATGGACAAGAAATCCATCGCGAAACCATCTCCCCCGCAGGAGGCGGAAAACAAACCGCCCGTCACCATGTCGGCAATCACGACTACGGGGTCTTCACCTACCGGGTGGGCCTGATCAATTCCGCCGGGGAAACCTTCAGCGATCCAGCGGCTTTTGTGGCTGGTGGAGCCAGTGGATTAAAAATCTCCTCACTCGACCAGGCCTCCCAGGCCCGCCAGATCACCATTGAGCAGAACGCGAACACCGATCTCGAAGTCACCCGCCCGGGCGGAACCGGAACCCTGAACCTCACGCTCTCGGCCAACAACGGCACCGTCTTCACCTATGAAGACCTCGGCAACGGTACCATCCGTCTCCGCGGCACTGCGCCCGGACGCTCCTCGTTGAAAATCGAAGACCAAGCCAGCGGAGAGGTTCGTTTCCTCGGTGTCCGAGTGAAAAACTCCGATGGCACGCTCCCCGGTCTGCCCGGCTACCTTCCGATCGGCTCAGTGAGCGAGGACTCCGCCGCCGACCTCACCTTCTGGCGGGCATTTTCCGGTGATGCCAAGAACCGCCGCATGGACGCCCGCTACATCTATATCAATGGCGGCCCCAAAAATCAAAATGTGGGTTGGCGAACCTGGACCGACAAGGACGGCTTCCGAGTGACTTCCTTCATCCGCGAAAGCCTCAAGCTCGGGATGATTCCGATCCTCGTCTATTACAACATTCCCGACGGCGGAGAGAGCTACACCACGAACATGGAGCACATCCAAAACGCCAACTACATGGAGGGATACTTCACCGATCTTCAATTCGCCCTCGAACTGGCAAAATCCGAAGCTGGAGATGAGATGGTTGGCATCGTGTTAGAACCCGATTTTCTCGGATACCTGGCCCAGAACCGCCAGGATCCCGCGACGCTTGCCGCCCAAACCAGCGCCGTTTATGATGCCGGCGTCCTGGATCGCGCGAAGGATCCCATCTTCCCCAACACCGTGCGCGGTCTCGTCGAGGCGATCAACTACACCATCAATAAATCTCTGCCAACCGCCTACTTCGGCTGGCAGTTTAACCTTTGGGCCATGCCTGCAGGCGGCTGGACCACACCCAGCGGAGTCAAGGGACTTATGCGTATCACCGACGAACGCGGGGTGACCCAGGGCCGGGCCGACATCGCCAAGGAAGCTGCCGCCATCACTGATTATTACGTGAAGGCTGGCGTGCTGACTCACGGCGCGGATTTTGTCTCCGTGGACAAGTACGGCCTTGATGCCGGCGCCGAGGGCAAGTCGGCGAATCCCGAGACCTCCACCTGGTTTTGGAACGCCGTGCATTGGACAAATTACCTCACGTTCTGCCAGGCCATGAACACGAAGACCGGATTGCCGGTCGTACTCTGGCAGCTTCCGGTCGGCCGTATCAACTCGACGATGGAGGCCAATCCCAACAACGGGGCCGG
>CALBXK010000240.1 GCA_937890535.1 uncultured Spartobacteria bacterium | reverse complement strand
GAGGATCAAAGCCCACCGGCCGCCTGGCGGCAGGGATTGGTGATCTTGAGCGTTTTGTTCCCGCTCATCATGATCCTGCGAAAAATCTTCGCACCCCTGTTCATCGTCTTGCCTTTTCCTCTCGCGTTTTTGATCCTGCTCACTGTCGATGTCGCCATTCTCAGCTATCTCATTATGCCGTACTTTTCCCGGGCGATGGCGTTTTGGCTGCGACCGGGACCGCCCCGAAGTTTGAGTCGTGAACTTCTCGGTTGGCTCATTGTGCTGGGCTTGCCTGCCATCACTCTGGCGGCGGCCTTGAGGGCCGGATAAAAGACGCTATTTTGGGTTTCGCTCTGAAGGGGGCTGTCGCTATTCGAGGTTTTTGGGGCCAATTTTTTGCAGAGTTGGCCAATTGGAAAATGCATCGATGAAGCGGACCAATTCGTCGGTGACGGCATCGAGAAGCGAACGCCCTTTCTCCGGGGTGGTGGCGGCGGGATCGCCCATATGCCCGCCAAATCAGGTGAAGATTCGACGAGCCCGTGTCGGTCCACTGGAAATTTCCTTGCCTAGGTGTTTCTTCATACGATACATAGTTTCCTGTGGATGAAAAGTCGATCGGACAAAATATTAGGTCCCTCCGAGAGGCTTCGGGGGTCAGTCTGACCGAGGTGGCCCGGCAGGCGGGGCTGGCCAAGGGAACTTTGTCGAAGATCGAGAAGGGACAAATTTCCTCTCCCATTGGCACTTTGATGTCTGTCGCCAATGTGCTGGGCACCCGCTTGGCGGATTTTTTTCAAGAGGGGGAAGAAGCGGTGACTCATATTCTGACTCGGAAAGGGCAGGGGATTAGCCTGGTGCGAGACGGATCCCAATATGGATATTCCTACGAAGCGCTCGCCTTGGAATTTCCTGGTAAGGTAGCCGAGCCCTTTATTTTGACCGTACGTCCGGAAGACAAGGAGGGAACTTTCCAGCATGGAGGAGATGAGTTCATTCATGTGCTATCGGGTCAGGGAGAGTTCCAATTGGGTGAAACCAAGATGCAGCTGAAGACGGGGGATTCGATCTATTTCAATCCGGAACTTCCACATGCCCTGCGTCCAACCAATGGCAAACCGGTGCGTTTTCTTTGTCTGTTTATCGAACGCTCCCGCTCGAGCCGGAAAAGCAATCTCCTTTCCGGTGAGTCCCGCACCTGATTTTCAACTCTCCCACTCCATTATTTTATGAAATCACCCACTTGTTTTGTTTCCGCCCGACGTTCTGCCATTGGAAAATTCGGAGGCACGTTGAAGGATCAGCCTTTGAACTCCTGGGCTTCGAAGGTCCTTCGATCCGCCTTGGACACCGCGGGAGCTCCGGCTGAGGAGGTCGAGCAGGTGGTGACGGGGAAATGTTTCGGGTCGGACACCCGGGCCATTACTTTGGCGGCGGGCCTGCCGGCTTCGACAGTTTCGAGCAGCGTCTATCAGGCCTGCGCCTCTGGAATGGTGGCGATTCACCAAGCGCACCGCATGATTCAGCTTGGGGAGGTGGATTTGATTGCCGCGGGGGGTGTCGAGCACATGTCGGCGGTGCCGTATTTGTCACACAGCACCCGTTGGGGAGCGCGGTATGGCGACACCGCCATGGAGGATTGGTTGAAAATCGGGTTGAGCTGTCCGGTCACCGGTGTGGCCATGGGCGTTACGGCGGAGAATGTGGCCCGGCGTCACGCCATCGGCCGGCAGGAACAAGACGAATTTGCGCATTGGAGTCAGGAGAAGGCGGCTGCCGCCATAAAGGCCGGGCGTTTCCGGGAGGAAATCGTGCCTCTCACGTTCCCGGCGAAACGAGGGGAAGCGACCGTCTTTGACACCGATGAACATCCCCGTCTTTCCGGGTTGGATCGGTTGGGAGAATTGCGAACGGCCTTCGATAAGGATGGAACCGTCACGGCGGGAGATGCCTCAGGTATCAATGATGCGGCCGCCTATTGCTTGCTGACCTCGGAAGATACGGCCAAGGAGAAGGGCTGGCAACCGTTGGCGCGAATTGTCGCTCATGCGGTGTCAGGCATTGAGCCGGAAGTGATGGGGCTGGGGCCGGTGCGCTCCATGGAGATTGCCTTGAAGCGGGCGGATCTGTCGCCGGGCGACATGGACTTATACGAGATCAATGAGGCTTTTGCCGCCCAGGTGTTGGGTGTGGTGCGTGAATTTCCCATTCCTTCTGAAAAGTTGAATGTCAATGGCGGGGCCATTGCTCTCGGTCATCCGGTGGGATGCAGCGGGGCACGGATTGTAGTCACCCTCATCCATGAATTGCGCCGCCGCGGTCTGCGCCGAGGGTTGGCCAGCCTCTGTGTGGGAGGGGGCATGGGGGCCGCCACCATCGTCGAGATCTCATAGGAACTGTTCATTCTGGCCATGAATTCACCGATTCAAAATCTCCTTGTCGTCGGAACGGGAACCATGGGAGGTGGAATTGCCCAAGTGGCGGCCGCGGTCGGAGCGACGGTTTTTCTTTATGATCTGGTGCCGGGAGCCGCGGTCAAAGCCCGACAACGCATCGAGGATTCGCTTCGGAGAGCGGAAACCAAGGGATATGTGACGGCCACCGTTCGCGAGCGCACCTTGAAGGGGCTCCGTCCGATCGAGTGCATGGACGAAGCCCGTGGTGTCGCGGTCGTCGTGGAAGCGGTCCGGGAGGAACTGTCCGTCAAACAAGCCGTCTTTCAGGAATTGGAAAAAAAGACGCAACCCGAGACGTCGCTCTGGACAAATACCTCCATGATCTCGATCACGGAGATTGCCCGGCCGATGCGGCATCCCGAACGATTGGTGGGAGTGCATTTTTTTAACCCGGTGCCGCGGATGGAATTGGTGGAAATTATTGCCGGCGAACGCACCTCGGAAGCGACCTTGGTCACGGCGGAAGCGTCGGTGCGCCATTGGGGGAAAACGCCGGTGCGGGCTCCGGATCGTCCGGGTTTCATCGTCAATCGTTTGCTGGATGCGCTTCTTCGTGAGGCCCTGGCTCTTCATGAGGAGGGCGTTTCGCACATGGAGATTGATACGGCGGTGCGCCTTGGTCTGAATTTTCCTATGGGTCCCATGGAACTAATGGACCTGGTGGGCCTCGATACCATCCAGGATTGTCTGAAGTCCCAGGCGGCGGGAATGAAGCGTCCGGTTGATTGTGGAACGGATCTTCCCCGTCTGGTGGCGGAGGGAAAATTCGGAAAGAAAAGCGGCGAAGGATTTTACACCTACGAGACCTAAGAAATGCCTTCTGTCCTCGTTCCTCCCCGGTTGACTTCCCGGGAAGTGGCCGCCGAAATTTGGAATGGCGCGGCCATTGCGTTTTCCGGGTTTGGGCTCTGCGGGGTGGCCCAGTCCCTCTGCGAGGCTTTGGCGAAACGACATGCCGAATGTGGGGACCCGAAAAATCTCACTGCCATCCACGCGGCGGGGCACACGGAGAATATCGGCGTCGATTTATTGGCCAAGCACGGGTTGTTGGATCGGGTCATTGGCGGGCACTGGGGGTTGATGCCCAATTTGCGGCGCAGGGTGGCTGCCGATGAGTTGGAGATGCATAACTGGCCGCAGGGAGTTGTCATCGGGGCCTTTCGGGCCGCAGGTTCCGGCGAGAACGGTCTGCGAAGCAAGATCGGGCTGGGCACCTTCATTGATCCTCGGCAGCTCGGTGGGTGTGTGAACCCTCGCTCCCGCCGCGGCGGATCGTTGATCACCCTTTGCGAGGGAGAAGACGAATGTCTTCATTATGCGAAATTGAAACCGGATTTCGCTTTCATCCGGGGCTGGTCGGCCGATCGACGCGGAAACATTTCGATGCGAAAGGAACCTCTTCTTTTGTGTGCGGGCGATATTGCCTTGGCGACGCGCAGTCACGGAGGGCGGGTTTTCTGTCAGGTCCGCGAGATCGAAGACCGCTTTTTTGATGCCAACGAAGTCGATATCCCGGGATTTCTTATCGATGCCCTGGTTGTGTCCGAGGATCCGAATAAGCATCACCGGCACGCTTCAACACTTGTGTTTGAGCCGGCGCTCTATTCCGGCGCTGAGCCCTTGCCGGAGGAAAAGGCTCCGCTCGATCTCACCCGAAAATGGATCGGACGACGGGCTGCGCTAAGTGTGCGTCCAGGGGATCTTTTGAATCTGGGGATTGGAATTCCCGGAGATGCAGTGCCAGCTGCCTTGGCGGAAACGGGATTGCTCTCTGAGGTGATTTCGACTCTGGAATCGGGGGTCGTGGGAGGCATGGGGGCTGGGGCACAGAACTTTGGCGTGGCCTACTCGCCCTCGTCCCGGATTTCGGAGACCCGGATGTTTGACCTCTACCACGGGGGAAATCTCAACGTCGCCATCATGGGCATGGCGGAAACCGATGCTTCGGGGAATGTCAATGTCAGTCAATTTGGAGGGAGGTCGGTTGGATGCGGTGGGTTCGTTGATATTACGCAATCGGCCCAGCGGGTTATTTTTTGTTCCGGGTTCAATGGAAAGGGATTTGCAGGTGCCTTTGCCGACGGTCGGGTTCTGATCCAGACGGAGGGTCTGCAGCAGAAGTTTGTGGAAAAGGTCGAACAAATCACGTTCAGTGCGGATCAAGCTCGTGTTCGCGGACAGGTGGTGGAACTCGTGACCGAACGTTGCGTCTTTGCGCTCGGACCAAAGGGATGGCGTCTCATTGAAATCGCGCCCGGTTTGGATGTCGAAAGGGATGTGGTAGGGCGAATGGATTTTTTGCCGGAGATCGCGCAGGATCTTCGAACCATGGATGCGGCGATATTTGCCGATTGAGAAGGCGGCTGACCGGTTCTTCGATCGGTGCGGAGTGGAGCCTTCGGGATCCAGAAGATGATCGGTCCCCCCCGGGCTCAGCAATCCAGCCAACGAAAAAAGGAAGATTTTGGCCCGGGACCTGCTAGTCTGAAAGCTCAATAAAACTATTCTCCCATGGCAAAAGTTAGACTTTCCGGAACCGTTCTTGGTGCCGATGACCCGAACCGGACCTCCCGCGCGCGACTCCTCTATCTTCTCTTCGCTGGGGGATGGGACATCTATAATTCCAACGGCGATCAGAGGGTTACCCTTTCGAATATCGAAAAAAAAATCATCGAGTCGGACGCCTTCGTCTTCACGCCGGGCGCGACCCTGGAGGATATGTTCAAGGCGATTTCGATCTTTGTGGGGTTTCAGACCCTGGACCGCAATCTGGCGGGAAAGCCGACGATTATTCTCAATGAAGATGCTTCCTGGAACCCGTTTTTTGCCGTTCTGACTCATCTGCAAAAGATGGGAACTGTTTTGCAGGATTTTGAGAAATATTTACTTGAAGTGCACTCCCCAGAAGCCGTCATCGACACCTTGCGTGATTTCAGTTCGGGCGGGTTCCCGGACGCAGGGCGAGAAAAAATCGAGGCCAGTGAGTCGGTGGCGAGGGAGATTCCGCTTCCCGATGAGTATGGTGGCAGTGTCTGTATCTTTTGTTCCGCGTCATTGGAGGATCCCAATTATCTGACGGATGGTGAGGCTCTTGGATGCATCCTGGCGGAGAACAAAATTGGGTGCGTTTCCGGAGCTGGACGTTCCGGGATTATGGGAGCGGTGGTCAAGGGTTCGGTCGATGCCGGCGGGTGGGCGGCCGGATCCAATGTTCCCCACATCATCGAGTTGGAAGGCGTGCCGGACGGACTCTCCTGCTTCTGGCTGCGACCGGATATCTACACCCGTATGGAAGTGATGATCGAAAATTCGGACGCCTTCGTCATCTTTCCCGGCGGGGCGGGGACCGTTCAGGAGCTCCTGGCGTTGATGATTTTTAAACATCAGAAGAATTCCCTCATGGCGGACAAACCGGTGATCATTTTTAATCGAAAAAATCACGCCGGCCTCAATTTCTGGGATCCCCTCATCGATCTTTTGAGCGATATGTGCCAACCGGGAGATTTTCTGGTCGCCAATCAATTGGACGACATTCTTCCGGCTCTTCAATCCGGTATGAAGCGCCATTGAAGGCGGGGTGACCGTCTTCGATCCGTCCCTGTTCCGGCTTCGCCGTATTCTTTCCCGCCTTTCGCCATCAAATTTTTCGTGTCGGAGTTTTTCAACAGTCTGTCAGGCCTCGACGTTTTTCGATGGGCGCAGGGCGTGGACTTTTTCGCGCAGGACGTCGATGGCAGTGAAGGCTGAGATGCTTTGGATGGCGACTGTGTAGGTGCCTCCTTCGGAAGGAAGTTCAACCTCGTCGCCGGGTTTGTGGCCCATGAGGGCCTGACCAATGGCGGCCTTGTAAGAAACGATGCTGAGATCCGGGGCGCTGTCCCAAGCGCCAAGGATGTTGAAGGTCTCCTCCTTTCCGTCGGAAAGACGAACTGAGACCGAAGTGCCGATGGACACCTGAGAGGTGTCGGCGTTTTCGAAATTGGTTCCCCGGGAGAGTTCCAGGTCACGCTCGCCTTCGGCTCGGCGGCGCTGGAGGACTCGTTGTTGTTCCTTGGCGGCCTTGAATCCGAAATTCTCGCGAAGATCGCCCTCTTCTTTGGCGATGGTGATATCGCGGAGGTTCTCCGGGATCTGGCGGTTGATAAGGTCTTCAAACTCTTCCTTGCGTTTTTCGAGGCTGGCCCAGGAGACCGTGAGGGTCTCGGTCTGGCTGGTGCTTTCGCCGCTGACGAGACTCTGCATTTCAGGATGGAGTTTGATGATGCGGCCAAGGAGCGAGCGTTTGATCATTTCCTCAAAGACCGGGCTCATGATGAGGCGACGGGTGAGATCACGAACCTCATCGGGCTTGGCGTCCTTGATGAAATCGGAAATGAGTTCGCGGTCGTCAAAGAGAAGATCCTGCAGGCGGGTGCCGCGTTTTTCGTTGAGTTGGTCGAGTTCGAGTGCGCTAAAAACGGCGCTGAGAAGATCCGGGCCGAAGAGGTTCGGGAAATCGGCCCCGCGTTCCTTGCAAAGCCAGATGAGGATCTCGGAAGAGGCCGAACGCTCGCTGATCCAGCGGGCGAGGGCGGCGGCAAATTCGGCCTCACGGCCCTCTTTTTTTGCCACCCGGGTGATATCAACCACGAGGCGGGCCGGAGCCTGCTGGGCGAGTCGAAAGAGGATCTTCATCCAGTCTTCGCCAAAGGCCACGGGAAACTGCTCAACGGCCCGGCGTTGTTTCGAGGCGGGGAGGGCGGCAAAAAGTTCCGGCAGGCGGCTTTGTTCCCCGGTGAGGATATCGGCCACGGCGGGGGCGTTCTCCCCGGGTTGGAGAGCATCATGGCGGGCCAAGATTTCGTCCCGGGCGAGGAGAAGCTCGAGCGCTTGGGCGGGTTGAAGCTTCCGACCCTTATGGGCGGCTTCCTCGATTTGGGCGGCAAGGGAGCGGAGTTCCTCCACTTCGTCGACGAAATCGCCGAGCGCCTTCGTCACTTGATCCAAGGCGGCCACCTGATCCTTGAGATGGCGCGCTCCGCGGAATCTTTCGATCAGCCCGCTGCCGGGTGCGACGGCCACGTCGAGAAGAACAATCGGATCCGTTTTTTTGACCGGAAGTTGAAAGTGTCCATCGCCCTTGAGCTTTTTCTTGGTGGCTTCCCACCATTTTTTATAGGCCGGGAGGGTAAAGACGATCGGCGTCAGAACCGCGGAGATTTGGGTGGGGGTGGCGCGACCTCCGTGATCGCGGAGGATGTCTCGCACCAGGCCGACGGGATCTTTAGTGGCGGCGGTCTTGACGGCAGCGGCATCGGAGGCGGATCGGGCCAGGATGTGTTCGTTAGGAATCGGGCTTAGGGTTTCAGCAGCGTAGGGAGCCTGCATCGGATGGCGCTTGCGGGAATCGAAGTCGATCAGGATGAGCCCGGTGGGCAGGCTCCATTCTGCCACCCGCCCAAATCCCCAGCTCTTGTGCAGGCAGAAAGCGCCCGGGGTAAGGAGGGCGATAATTTCGGCTGCTTTGGGTGTGATGGATCCGGATTCGACGGCTAGTTGGAGTTCTTCAGTCATTGTGTCAGGGCATTTTCTGTTGAAATTGCTCCGGCTGCAAGGGTCAAGAGCGATTGCGGATAGGAAAGGAGCATGTTTTATTGCCATCTTCATGATTTCCCCCTCGCCTGAACCTGTGGAGAACGAACGCCTGACGGATGCGCTGAAGCGGTTGATGATAGCGGCGGACGGTCATTCGATGGCCGTGACCGAGATGGTCGAAGTGATGCAGGGGCGGGGGTTGCACATGATTATTCTGTTGTTGTGCCTGCCATTTTTATCCCCGGTGACGATTCCTGGTCTCTCGTTGCCCTTTGGGCTTGCGATTGTGGTGTGCGGGTTTCGCATCGGCTTTGGACACAAACCGTGGTTGCCCGGTTTCATCATGCGACATCAGGTTTCTCACAAGGCCCTGGAGCGGATGGTCCGGGTCGGGCTGGCGGTCTATGCGCGCTTGGAAAAAATCATTCGGCCACGGTTGGAATTCGTCTTTAATGGAGCGGGGATGCGGATGACGACCGGGCTGGCGATCGCGCTGGCCGGGTTGCTTCTCAGCCTGCCCATTCCCCCGCCATTTCCTTTGACGAATACCATCCCGGGATTTGCGATTGTATTTTTTTCGCTTGGCCTCAGTGAGCGGGATGGGGTGATGCTCTTGGTGGGATATGGGATGACGATTCTCGCGACGGTTTACGTTGCCCTCATCGCGCTGGCGGGAAAAGCGGGCGTGGAGAGCCTCTGGCACCTCTTTACGGCCGGATGAGTTTTTCCTTTGCCCAGTCCGTGAGGTGCCTTGCGAGGCTGGCTTTGTCTGCAAGGTGGAGTGGCTCGTCACGGTCGGCCTCCACAAACCCAAACCCCGGACCATAGGCCGGGCCATTGAGCACGCATGCGTCAGTGCGGGCCCGGGTGATTTGGGAACGGGCCCGGCCGAGAGATTCGACCGTGTCGCCATCGACTTCATATTTCCATCCTACGATCAGGGCCTCCGGAAAGAGCCCTCGCAATTGCGGGAGGATTTTTTTGGCGGGGCGGAGGGTGAGAACCAGCTCCGCGGTGTCGCTGGAGATTTTGGCATCCGTCGGCGTTTGACCTAAAACAGGCGCGACATGAAAATCCGCCAAGGCGGCCGCATGAAAAACCACCGCAGGAAGATCAGGCAAATCTTCCAGGGCCTCAGCCAATGAGCCGTTGGTGGAAAATGCGATGACGCGGGCGCAGGGTGGAGGCGGGTGGGGGGCGGATTCTCCCCGGAGGCAGACCACGTCAAAGCCTGAGGCCTGCAGGGTCTCGCTGAGAACAGCGCCAAGTTCGCCGGTGGAGTGATTGGTGATCCGGCGCACCGCATCAATCGGCTCGTGGGCGGGACCGCAGGTGACGAGAGCAATGGGCATATCCGGAGTCTTCACCTTCGGGACACATCTCTCAACTCTCAAGTGACAGGCGGCGGGCATCGTGGTAGGTGAATACCAATGAACGTTCTCCTGGCTGCTGCCGAGCTGACCCCTTTTGTCCGCACCGGGGCACTGGCAGATTCCCTTGTGGAATTGAGTGCCGGACTTCAAAAGGCCGGCCACAACGTGAGCGTGGTTTTGCCCTATTACCGAGTCATCAGGGAGGACAAATCCTTAAAGACGAAGCGGTCCAAAATTCGATTTATGGTGGACGTGGGCCCTGACCAGCTGTCCTGCGAGATCCGGGAGGCGCAGCCGTTGAATGGCGTCCGGGTGTTCTTGGTTGAACGTGACGAATTTTTTGATCGATCGGGAATCTATGGTGTCGAGGGACGTGATTATCAGGACAATGCCGCCCGCTTCATTTTTTTCACCAAGTGCGTCGTCGAATTGGCAGCTCGCATGGAAAATCCTCCTGAGATTCTTCACCTCAACAGTTGGGAATCCGCCCTCGCCTCGGCTTTGGTGCGAAGCCGAAACCTTCCCCTGCGCACCGTTCTCACTCCCCATTCCCTCGAGTATCAGGGAAACTTTTGGAGCTACGATTTTGGGTTGACCAACCTGCCCGATGATTGGTTTTCCGCCCAGGGTGTCGAGTATTTCGGCAGCATGAACTGTCTGAAAGCCGGGTTGATGTTTTCGGATGCGGTGGTCTTTTCGAGCGAACGCATGGTCGGCGCGGTCCAGACTCCCGAGCACGGCTGCGGTTTGGACAATGTGCTCCGCGAGCAGCGGGCGAAACTCGTTGGGATTCCTACGGCGGTCGGACTGGAAGGCTGGTTATCCGAAGGCGGTTCCTTCGTGGACCAAGCGGCTGGTCGTGCGAAAAACCGTGCTCTCTTGGAGAAGACGTTGGGATTGGACGACGGAGGGCCTCTTCTGGTTTGTGTCTCCGAGGCGACGGAGGGCCGAGGACTCGATATTCTTCTGGCGGCCATGGACCGGATTCTTGCAGCGGGCATGAGGTTGATTCTCCTCGGGCCGACGGGCGATCCGGACCATCTCATTGCCTTGGAGGTCGCCATTCGCAAGCACCGCCGCCGCTTTGTTTATCGGGAAAAATTTGACGAGAAGCTGGCCCGTATTGCCCTGACCGGCTCCGACATTTTCCTTCTTCCCGGTCCGGTGGAACCGCAGACGACCTGGCTTCGCCGTGCCCTTTGTCGTGGAACCGTTCCCCTTGCCATGCAATGCGAGGGCCTCTTGCAATTTGTGCGCGATTGGGAGCCTGGTCGCGACATTGGCCATGGGTTTGTATTTTACAACGCCACGGAGGACGGCCTCTTTGATGCGTGTCGACGGGCCGGAAAGGTTTGGGCGGATCCCGACTCGCGGGTCTGCCTGCAAGAACGGTGTTTGGGAATGGATTTTTCTCCGACAACCCAAGTGGAGCGCCATGTGGCACTCTATGAGCGCCTGTTGGAGAATCGACCCCGCGGTTAGGCGTGCGATCTGCGGATTTGCTTGCCACCCTGTTTTACAAGTGCGTAGTATTTACCCCTCGATAGCGATAAAGACATGGCCTAATTTTCACCCAATTCGATTTTGTTTTCTGTGGCTTTCTCCTGGTTTCAGACTATGGGTTACAAGATGAAAATGGTGCCTCGGAGGGGCCCCGGACCTCCCTTTGGGGTCCCCGGGGG
>CALBXK010000239.1 GCA_937890535.1 uncultured Spartobacteria bacterium | reverse complement strand
GAATACAAAACTTACACTCTTTCGCCGGCGCCCCATGGGCAGAAACTTACGCCCCGCTCGGAAGAAGTATTGCGCAACGCCATTCGCAGCCAACTTGCCGCCCGCGGAGTGAAGGAAGCGACGTCGGGCGAAGGCGATCTTGCGATTGTGCGACACGTATTCACCGATAAGAAAATCTCTGACCGGCAATACACCGACTGGGGCTACCATTCCTCGTCCGCTTTTGGGAGCGGGAACCGGGGCAATTGGCCTTCCGGACACGACTCCTATGATATGTGGTCCGGCGCACCCAACAGCTATTCCGACGCAGCCCAATACACCGAGGGCACCTTGATTGTTGACGTCGTGGACACACGCACGGACAAGCTCGTCTTCCGTGGCACCGGCACGGCGGTCGTCGGCGGCCAACGTAATAATGCGCGTAATATCGAAAAGGCTGTCGAGAAGATGGTTGCCGCCGTTCCCACCAAGCGATAGCGCCTAAAGGCCATGCCTGTCATGTCGACGTCCGCTGGGAGTGGACGATTCGAGGCGGACCCGGCACAGTGCCCCCTATGACGCACGGAGAATTCTTTCGCTCGCTCCCGGACGCCTCCCAAGGCGAACAACTGCAAACCCTCTGCGAGGCGGGCGGGTTTCGCATCGAACGGATTGTGTCCAACGGCCAAGCCTCCCCTCCAGGATTTTGGTATGATCAGAATTGGGACGAATGGGTTCTCATCCTTCGCGGTGAGGCAACCATGCGGCTGCAAGACCCGGACGAAATCCTTCACCTCGCGGCGGGGGATTGGATCTCCCTTCCGGCTCATCGGCGACATCGGGTCGAATCGACTTCGCAAGATCCCGCCACCGTCTGGCTCGCCGTCCACGGCCACGCCCTAGCTCCTCCAAAGGAAGTTTACTCAAAAAAATCTCCGCGTCTTCGCGCCTCCGCGTGAGAAAATCTCGGTCTCTCTATAGAAACCTGCGGTAGAAGCGGAGGTAGTGGTCGCGGGCTTGGGCGGCGTTGAAGCGGGTGGCCGCGTCGATTCGGGCGGCTTCTCCGAAGCTTTGGCGGAGGACCGGGTCGTCCACCAATTGGTCGATGGCTTCGGCCAGGGCCTTGGGATCGTGGGGGGGGACTAAGAGGCCGGTTTGTTTGGATTGGACGACTTCGGGAATGCCTCCGATGTCTGTGGCCACGACCGGTTTTCCATGGGCCAGGGTTTCTAGAATGCTGAGCCCGAAGCTTTCCTCTTCCGAGGCATAGACGCCGAGATCGCAGGCTTGGAGGTAGTCGCCGATCTCTTTGACGTTGTTTTTGACCATGACCTGGTTTCTGATGCCGAGACGTTGGACCTCGGATTCGTAGGGCTGGAAATCTCCTCCGGCGAGGACGAACAACTTGAGGCGGGCGCGATTTTTTGCGAGCGAAACAGCTTGGAGAATATCGATCACCCGCTTGCCGGGGCGGAGGTTGGACATGTGGAGGAGGAGGATTTCGTCGTCCTCGACCCCGAGTTCGGTTCGGATGCTGGCGCTGGATCGGGTGGGCGGCTGGGGCTCGAAAAAGTTGGGAATGACTTCAATCGGTGAGCTGATTCCAAAGGTGGCGATGGTTTGCTGTTTGAGGCTTTCCGAGACGGTGGTTACCCCGCAGGAATTTTCGATCGAATATTTAATGATGGGGCGATAATGGGGGTCGTTCCCGAGGAGGTTGGTGTCGGTGCCATGGAGGGTGGTGATGAGGGCGGGTTTCCGGGTTTCTCCCTGCATAAGGCGGGCCAGCAGGGCCGCCGTGGCATGGGGCACGGCGTAGTGGACATGGAGGATGTCGAGTCCGAAATCCTGACTCACTTCCGAAATCCGGACGGAGAGGGGGAGGGTGTAGTCGGGATATTTGAAGAGGGTGTATTCGTTGACCAGGACCGGATGGAAAAACCAATTCGGGTGCTCGACGTGCAGGCGGACGGGTTGTTCGTAGCTGATGAAGTGGACCTCATGGCCAGCCTCGGCGAGGAGGAGGCCCAACTCGGTGGCGACGATGCCGCTGCCCCCAATGGTGGGATAACAGACGATGCCGACTTTGAGACGGTTGTCCATTTTCAGAATCCCCGGGCGGTTCGGGCGAGGGGTTGGAGGCTGGCAAGGACGGGAGGGTCGTTCGGCCAGAGCGGGGTGGCATATTCGCAGCCCGCGAGGAGTCCGAGCTGGCGGGCTCGGGAAATTTGCAGGTCGAGATAGCGACGTGAGGCGGTTTGGCTGGCATGGCAGGCCATGAGGGTCTTCCAGCGCTCCAAGACCGTGGAAACATCGATGAGCACCGCACCGGAGAGATCGAGATCGGGGAGGGGGGTGACGGCATAAAACCAGAGGGAATCGACGACGTGAGCGGGGGTGGATTTCAGGGCCGGCAAGCCGCCGTAGCGGGCCAGCCGGCAGGCATCGCGGGTGGCCTGGCCGACGGCCGCATGGTCGGGGTGTTGATTGGGCGAGGGAATGGGCGCGAAGACGAGGGAGGGTTTCTGTTCACGGATGAGGCGGGCGATCTGGGTGGCGTTGGCCGGCGAGGCCGTTTGTTGTCCATCGCCGCCAAAATCGAGAACCTGGAGGCGTTCGGCAGCGCCGAGGAGTTCGGCCGCAGCCTGGGCTTCGGATTGGCGTTGAGCGGGGCTGCCGTGACTGGCGGCTTCGCCCTGCGAGGTGAGGACGAGGAAAATTTCCGCTCCGGCGTCGAATTCGTTGAGGAGGACTCCTCCCATGCCGAATTCCAAGTCGTCGGGGTGGGCACCCAGGGCGAGGATGCGAGGTGCGGTGGGATCAGTTTTCATGGCAGATAGGCGATGTTGGGATCCGCGATGGAATCGCGGGGGACGAAGGCAATCTCCGGTGCTTCGTCGGGGTTGAGATAGTTCATTTCTCCGGCTCCGGCAATGTAATGGGTGCAGTGGAGGACCGATTGCATCCAGCGCAGGCGGGTGTCGCGGGTGGGACTGATCTGGCGGGGTTGCCAGCTTTGGTCCGGCAAATCGATGTAGGCGGAACCCCCCTTGTGCAGCCGGAGACGGCCTTCGGGGCTACGTCGGGCCCGGACGATTTCCCCTTCGTAGGGCACATCGACAAAGTAATCTTCGACCGGGCAGGCGGCCTCTCGGAAATGGGGGTCGCCAGAGCGGACGATATCCAGACCTTCGAGCAATCCGAGGGCCCGATACATCTCCAGGCAGAAGTCGGCGATGGTGGTGGCCTGGAGGGATTGAAAGGCTTGGAGAGGGGCGGGTTCCAAATATTTTGGGAGCTGTCGGGCGACATCTTTCTGCCAGGTGGGGTCGACCGACTTGGCGTAGAGGGGGGTGTATTTTTTCTGGATTTTGTTGGCGAAGGAAAAGTTCAGCCGCTGTTCATCCCCCGTCTTCGGATCGATGAGAACTGTGAGGGTCTCCCGGGGATCGTGGTCGCTGTCATGGTAGAAAAAAACGATCCGGCCGCCGATCTGGCTTTGCAGGCGCAGGGCGGTTTGGATTTTCGCGTAAAGGTAGCGCCGGGGCAGAAACCCGGACGGTTGCTGTCCGAAGGCGATGACCGGTGTTTTAGTCATGGGTGGGTGACGGGCTGGCAGGAGGTTGGAAGTTGAGGGCGGTTTGGACAGCGAGGGCGATGAGGACGGCGAGGGCGCAGCCTACGAGATTGAACCAGAGATAGCCAATATTGACGGGTGAGAAGTAGAGCCCGAGGACGAGGAGTTCGGCACAAACGCCGCCGACGAAGGCGGCCGTGCCGTGGATCTTTTTGAGAAAAAACGCGATGATAAAAAGCCCGAGAATGGCTCCGTAGAAAAGAGAGCCGATGATGTTGACCGCTTCGATGAGGTTCTCAAAAAGAGTGAGGGTCATGGCAAAGCCAATCGCAATCAGTCCCCAGCCGAGGGTGAAAATCCGGGTGGCCCAGACGTAGTGGCGCTCACTGCCCTGTTTGTGGACGAGGGTGCGATAGCCATCGACCATGGTGGTGGAGGCGAGAGCGTTGAGTTCGGAGGCGGTCGAAGACATGGCGGCGAGAAAGATGACCGCAATTAATAGACCAACCAGACCGGAGGGAAGGTTGCCGAGGACGAAGTTGAGGAAGATGTAGTCGGAGTCCTGGGTGTCGGCGGCGGGATCGGCTTGTGCGAGAGCGGCCTTGAATGCGGCTCGTTGGGTGGCCATTTCCTCACCGAGGCGAACAATTTCCTCCTGGGTGTCGGTGCTGGCTGGCTGCCCGGCGTTGCGGTCCGCGATGGCAGCCTGGAGGACGGTGGTCCGGGCCTGGAAGGCCTCAGAAAAGCGGGCTTCGATGGGGGCGCGGATCTCGGGTGCGACCTGGGCGATGGCGGACTGGTTGAAAAAAATTGGCGGGGGTTGAAAGAGGTAGAAGACGAAGAGGAGGACGCCAAGGAGGAGGATGCAGAACTGCATGGGAATCTTCAGGACCGCATTGAACATGAGGCCCATTCGACTGGCGGTGGAGGAATTGCCGGCGAGGTAGCGTTGGACTTGGGATTGATCGGTGCCGAAATAGGAAAGCGCGAGGAAGGTGCCGCCGATGAGACCGGTCCAGATGGTGTAGCGTTCGCCGGGATCGAAGGAGAAGCTGATCGCTTCCATCCGGTCGTGCATTCCCGCCAGGTAGAGGGCGTCGCCAAAGGAGACCGCTTCGGGCAGTCCGTGGACCACGTAGCCGAAGGCGATCGTCATGCCCGCCAGGATGATGAGCATTTGGTATTTCTGAGTCAGGCTGACGGTGCGGGTGCCGCCGGTGACGGTGTAGAGAATAACGAGGACTCCGGTGACGACGATAGTCGGATTGAGCGGCCAGGCGAGGAGGCTGGAAACGATGATGGCCGGGGCGTAGATCGTGATCCCGGCGGCGAGTCCGCGCTGCAAAAGAAAGAGCCCGGCCCCGAGGAGGCGGGTTTTTTGATCGAAGCGCTGTCCCAGAAATTCGTAGGCGGTGATGATTTTCAGGCGGTAGTAGATCGGAATGAAAACCGCTGAGACGAGAATGAGGGCAATCGGCAGGCCGAGGTAATTCTGAACGAAGGCGAGCCCCTGCTCGTAGCCCTGTCCGGGGGTGGAAAGAAAAGTGATCGCCGAGGCCTGGGTGGCCATGACGGAGAGGCCGATGGTGCCCCATTTGAGGTCGCTTCCACCCCGGATGAAGTCGCTGGCCGAGTGGTGGCGGTGTGCGGTCCACAATCCATAACCGACGATGCCGAAGATCGTGCCGAGGAGTACGATCCAATCGATCGGGCTCATCCGTACCTTTCCGTGAAGAGGCGCATGAGGACGATGAGGAGGACCAGCCAGGTCAAGACGGCTCCATAGACGAGGGGCCAGGGGATGGAGGATTTCGTGGGAGGCGCCTTCCTCATTGGGCGTGGCCTAAGGAGACCAAATTGGCGAAAAGACGATAGGCGCCCGGCACCCCGGCGGGCAGCTGGCGAAACCAGGAAAGCCCGCTGTAAACGAACCAGCCGGAACCGTGTTTCGCGATAAGGAGACCGCCCTGCAAGGGATCTTCGCCGGGATCATGGGCGGAAAAAATCGGAGTGAAGGCGGGATCCCATTTCGAGGCAAAATAGAGACCCCGTTCCTGCACCCAGTCGTCGAAGTCGGCGGAGGTGATGGTGTTGGGGAAGTTGAGGACCGGATGTTCCGGTGCCAGCACGGTCATCGCGGCCGTCTCATCGGTCACCCGATTCCGCGAGAGGGTGAGGGGGAAGGGGCTGAAGGTCTCGGCCTTGAGGTTGCGATCGGTGTTGTATTGGAGGATGACCACGCCGCCCGCCTTGGCGTATTCGAAGAGGGCTGGAAGAAAAAATGCGATCCGGTCGTTGGTGTTCAAGGCCCGAATGCCCAGGACGATGGCGTCGTAGGGGGCGAGGTTTTTCGCCTGCATGTCGGCTTCGCTGAGTTCGTCCACCTGGCAGCCAATGCGGTGGAGGGCATCGGGAATTTCATCGCCCGCTCCCGGGATGTAGCCGATGCGCTCGCCGGCGGTTTTCACGTCGAGGACGACGGTTTTGGCCTCGGCGGTGGGAAAAATTGTTTGGACCGGGATGTGGTCGTAGGCGATGCGCTCGAATCCCCGGCGGTAGGTTTTTCCATCGATAACGAGTTCGGCGGAGAGGGTGGATTGACCGGCCTCCTGGGGAGGGATGAGGCTGGCTTCGAAGGTGAGCTCTTCCCCGGTCTTGGCATCGAAGGAGAGGGATTCGGGTTCGACCCGCCAGCCGTCCTTGACGAGGAATCGGAGCTGGCCTCCGGTGATCGGGGACTGGGCGATGACCCGGGCGGTGATTTTGCGCGGATCGGAGTTGCCAAAAATCTGGGTGGACTCGCTGAGGTTGACCATGGCGGGAGGCGTGAGGATGAAAGGTTCCTTCATCTCGCCGTGGACGGGATCGTTTTTGTTAAAGGTGGTCGGGAGGGTGAAGGTCAGCGGATAGCCACTCACCGTCAGGCGGGCCTGAATCGGGAGGGTGGGGGGATTTTCGGGAGATCCGATCTGGGCCGCATCGCTCACGGTGTAGCGGCCGGGCTCGGATGGTTCTTTGAGCCAGTAGGGTTGGGAGATTTCGAGTTGGTCGGGAAGGCGGTAGGCTTGGGTGATTTTCAGAAGCTGGTTGGCGGCCAGGGTTTGTGGATCCTGCCCCGGGGGAATTGGGGTGCCTTCCGGGCTGAGAAATTCGATGGCAACCTGGAGGGGCGAGCGCTGGATGGCGTTGAGTGTCAGAGTGATTTCGCCACCAACGGCGGCGGAAGGGCGGGAGCTGAGGCTTTCCACGTCCAAACCGAGGCAGGAGGCGATAACCTGTTCGAGCTCGTGGAGTTTTTGGGTCCTCCAGAATTGATCCGGGAGTTGGCTTAGGGCCTGGTGGGCCGCGATCAGATGCGGGACGGCCAGGGAGGGCGATTCTGGGGAGAAGGCGGCGATCGCCTTGGTGATGGCGGCGGCGACCGGGGCCGAGTCGGGGACCCGCTTCCAGGTCATATCAATGCCGCTGAAGAGCAAGTCGCTCGTCGGTTTGCCGTCGAGCGGGATGAAATACTCCATCGACTCGCCGAGCTTCGGAGTGGCACCGAAGCCCTGGGTCTTATGGGTGCTGCGGCTTTTTGAGGCAATTTCCGGGTAGGAGGCACCGAGAAGGGGGGAATAGATTCCGGTATCGACCGCCAACAAACCGGTGGGATCGAAGGGGATGTTCCGCTGCCGGTAATACCAGGAGGAGGTGTTCCAGAGCAGACGTTTGGGGGCCCAGGGCTCGACCTTGTCGAGTTGCTCGGGGAAGGCCTTGGGGTCGGCGGCGGCGGTGAAGGCTTCCTTGGCCAGAAGGGCGGAGGCTGTGTGGTGGCCGTGGGTGAAACCGGGCTCCAGAGAGAAACGGGTCAGGATCACATCCGGACGGGTGGAGCGGATGACCCAGACCAGATCGGAGAGAATGGCTTCCTTGCCCCAGATTTGCAGGGTTTCCTCCGGAGTTTTTGAATACCCGAAGTCCTTGGCGCGGCTGAAGCGTTGTTCGCCGCCATCGATGCGGCGGGCGGCTAGCAATTCCTGGGTGCGGATGAGGCCAAGTTTTTCGCCAAGATCGACGCCGAGAAGATTCTGCCCGCCATCTCCGCGGGTCAGGGAGAGATAGGTCGTCCGAACCTTGGCCTCGTTGGCGAGGTAGGTGATAAGTTTGGTGTTCTCATCATCGGGATGGGCGGCCACATAGAGGACACTCCCCAGCGTGTTGAGCTTTTCCAGGGCGAGGGCCAGTTGTCCGCTGGGCACGGGCTCAAGGGCGTGGGCGGAGTGCAGGGTCAGCATCGAGGCAAGGGCCAAAAACGTACGCATGGGAAAAAGGTGTCTGCCCTTCGCCGGAAAGATCGAAGCGCGCCGACGGCGACCGGATGTCTGGCCTACCTATTTGAGTTCCGCGAGGAGGTCTTGACTCCGTTTGATATAACCGGAAGCTCCACCAGGCGCGGCTTTGGAGGTGGCGAGGGCGTGCTCAGCCGCAGCGATGGCTTCTTTGGTTTTGCCCTGTTTCGCAAGCAGCTTGGCGTAGGCGTATTGCCACCAGAATGCATCCTTGTTCATTTCGGTGGCTTTTTTCATCCATTCCGTCGCCTGTCCAAGGTCCTTGCCGTTTTCGGCGTAGAAGTCGGCGGCATTGGCGTAATCGCGGGCCGTCCAGGAGTCCATTGATTTCATGGACGCTTCAATGGAAGCTGTGGAAAGCGCCTTGGTATCGACGGTGAGGGGCACCGGCACTCGCACCTTGTCCCAATCGATGAAGAGGGTGGCCGAGTCATCGCGCAAATTGTCAAAACCGATAGTGAACGATTCAACCGGCGATTTCAGTTCGATCGGATCCACCGTGATGCGTGCGACATCGTTCTTCTCATCGTAGAGACCTGCGTTGGCCACTTTCGTGTCGCCGTAGAGGATCACTGTCCATTTGTCTTTTCCGGGAATGGTGAAAAGAACGTATTCCCCGGCGGGAACCTTTTTGTCTCCGAAGGTGATCTCGGAATCAAATGAGATTTTCGTGGTGGCATTGGCTCCGGTCCGCCAGATGGCATCGTAGGGAACCAAATCGCCGAAGATTTCCCGATCTTTCACGCTCGGCCGTGAATAGACCACGGTGAAATCAGTGACGCCGACGGTCTGCTTCAGCTCCGAGGCCGGACTGGGAGCGGCTGTTTTGATTTGGGCGTTGAGCGAAAGGGTGGCGGCGGCGAAGGAGGCGAGAAGAAGAGTGCGGATTTTATGCATGGGAAATGGGGATGGAGGAGTGGATTTGACCCCAATTAATGGGGAGGTAAGAGGGAAAGGTACGTGGCTCGACCGGCTTGTCAAGTGGGGTGGGCAAAAGGCTCTCTCCGAGAGCTCTATGAGAAAAAGAATGTTGAGAGGGTCGGAGTCGCTGATTTCTCGCCGTCTTCACGTGGACCTTCACGTGGGCGGGGCGGGATTAGGAATCTTCCCGAACGACTTCGATCTTATGTTCCCTTTTTGATCGATGCGCGATGGCGGGGTTTTTCCGCTTTCCACTTTCCGCTTTTCACTTTGAAGTTCCCCCATGTCCGGGTGTTATGCTGTCTTTCACAAGCAACTGGGGGATCTTCTTTTATTGGAGCCCGCCCTGGCGCGGCTCCGCGCCCATCATGGTGGCACGGTCTCAGTTCTCACCCGGAGCGGCCACGCGCCCTTGCTCCGCCTCATGGACGGTGTGCGGATCCAGCGCGGACTGACCCTCACGCCGCGAGGGCATCTCTATTGCTTCGATCCGCTGAATAAATCCGCCCTGCGATCCCTCCTCGTTCCGGCCGCCAAAAAGCACTGCATTCTTCCAGAGAAAGCGGAAGCGGCCTGGTATCACGGTCCGTTTTTTGGAGATCTGATCGCACCTGGACTGGAAGATAGCTACGTCGCGGAATATTTTTGGTCGCATGTTCCGGTGCCTTCGGATGGCCCCTTCCGGCCTCCTCGTTTGACCGCTCCGCCCGCAGAATGGCGTCCTCAGAGTGTGGGGATGGAACCTTTCGTCCTGCTAAACCCTACCTCCGGGTGGCGACAAAAAAATTGGCAGCCCGAGCGTTGGGCGGAGGTTTTGCGGGCTTTGCACGCGGCGGGCGTGCCTGGGTTTATCATGACCAGTGCGTCCACCGACTGGCAGATCCAACACTGCCGCGAGATCGAAAGCCTCGCAGGTCCCATCGTGCAGAGCCTCGCTAGTGACACGACGCTGGAGAATTTCCTCTGGCTTTGTGCCAGGGCCCGCATGGTCCTCACCGTCGATGGGGCCGCCTCACACCTAGCGGCCGCCTTTGGCGTTCCGGGGCTGACGTTGTTTGGCCCCACCCGCCTCTCCAACTGGCATTTTCCGACCAAAAAAAACCGGGCCCTGCAGGCCGCGACCGACAAGGACGGCAAGGCCCGTCTGCGCAACCTCACCGCTGCCGAAGTCACGGCCACGGCCGAAGATCTTTGGGCATCGGTTGCCAATTGTCGGTGATCCCCGTTGCCTTCCCTTCGCCGGGCGATAATCTGTCACCCATGTCAAAACTTGGTCGTCGCAACCTTCTCCCCATTCTTCGTGAAGTCCGTTCGGGCTTGTTCCTTGATGGGGGCGAGCGAGGAGAGATTCTGCTACCCGGCCGCTATATTCCCGAAGGAGCGGTCCCGGGTATGTCTCTGGATGTCTTTGTTTACCGGGACTCGGAGGACCGCCTCGTCGCCACCACCGAGACTCCGCTGGCCATGGTGGGAGAGTTTGCCGTTCTCCGTGTCGTCAGCACGCGGGTCGATCTTGGGGCCTTCCTCGATTGGGGGCTGGCCAAGGATCTGCTTCTTCCCCGCCGGGAACAAACCGATTCGATCCGCGAAGGGGACCTGGTGGTTGTCCGCATTCTCGTCGATGAAAAGTCCGACCGCATCATCGCCAGCTCCCGTCTGAATCGCTGGTTGGGCTCCCCTCCGGCCCGCTATGCTCCCGAGCAACCGGTGCAAATTTTCATCACCGGCGAGACCCCGCTTGGCTACAACGCCATTGTCGAAAACACCCACTGGGGCCTTCTCTATCATTCGGAAATTCCCACCCCCTTGAGTCCCGGAGAGCGGAGGCAGGCCTATGTCCGCACCGTTCGCGGCGACGGCAAGATCGACCTCTCCCTTGACCGCGCCGGATACGTGCGGGTGAAACCTCTCAGTGACAAAATCCTCGAAGCACTCCAGGCCGCGGGAGGCCGTTTGCCCTTTCACGACAAGAGCACTCCGGCAGAGATTCGGGAAACCTTCGGAGTGAGTAAAAAGGCCTTCAAGCAGGCGGTGGGAGCGCTTTATCGGAAACGACGGGTGGCGATTGACTCCACGGAAATTCGCCTCCTGCCCAAACCTTAGAGGCTACGGCCTTTTTCGTGCGGTCATGGTGACGTATTCCTGTCCGTCAGTGCGGTGTTTCTCTGGGAAGTTGTCGAAGCAAAAATACTCCAGGGTTTCGATTTCGAATCCCGCTTCGGTGGCGCAGCGAGCGAGGATGTCTTTTTCGAAAAGGTGGACCATGGACGGAAGCTGATCGCGCCATTCTGGTGGTGCGACGATGCGTGGGTCAAAAATTCCCGGCCAGCGCAATCCGCGGGCCGCGCGTTCTGTGTAGGCCGGGCGCAGATCGTGGTAAAAACTCAGGCTTGGCGTCATGACCAGAACGAAAAATTTCCCATCGGGTTCGAGCCAGCGGAAGACGCATTGGAACGAGCGTTCGACTTCCTCTCCGTCGAGAAAGTGCAGAACCTGCGAGGCCAGGACGCCGCTTAAACTTCCTTCGCTGAGTTTGAGCTCGTCTGGAAAGCGAGCCGGGGCAAGGACGAGGTGGCGGGAATGGTCGGCGGGTGTCGAGGCGGCCAGCACTGCAAGTTGCGAGGCGGAGAGATCGTTGGCGATGACGGTTGCTCCGGTTTTGAGGGCGGGCAGGGTGGCATTGCCGTAGGCAGCGCCCACTTCCAGAACCGGCCGACTGGCCCGACCGGCATGGGAGATGAAGGCTTCTGCGGCCGGGGAGAGCTCCGTGGTCATGATCCCCATGGCGTTGTCTGTGGGGATGAGTCCGTTTTCAATTTCCTTGGGCCACTGGGGATTGATCATGGTTTCTTCTGAGCGCGACGGTTCGGAAAAGCAAGCGGTGTTGGCAGGGGAGGCCCCTCGGGATGACGTCGCCCCGGACGTCGGTGCTTGCGGATGGCGAATTAATTCCGCAAAGAAGGCGGATTCGGTATATCGTTGAATGATTCATGCAATCATTTCTGGAGAAATTTCATATCGAATCCAGCCGGGCCCTGATCGATCGGGAGGAGGAACTGGAGTTGGCCCTGTGTTGTTTGGTTTCAGGAGGAAACCTTCTCATCGAAGATGCTCCGGGTGTGGGCAAGACGACTTTGGTGAAAGTATTGGCCCGTCTGCTCGGGCTCGATTTTAAACGGGTGCAATTTACCAACGACCTCCTGCCGGGGGATATTCTTGGCAGCCAGATCTTCGATGTCGCCCAACAGAGCTTTTCATTTCATCGGGGGCCGATCTTCGCCCAATTGGTACTGGGGGATGAATTGAACCGTGCTTCTCCCCGCACCCAAAGCGCCGTCCTTCAGGCCATGGACGAGCATGAGGTGACCATCGAAGGACACCCGTATCCCCTGCCGGATCCGTTCTTTTTTGTCGGCACTCAAAATCCCCACGAACAGGTCGGAACGGCCCGGCTCCCGGAATCCCAGGTGGATCGATTTCTGATGCGAATCGCGTTGGGGTCGCCGGGCCGCTCAACTCAACGGAAGCTTTTGCAACGCGACCGGGGGGGCGGAAACGGCCTCATGTTTGATTTTCAAAGCCTGCCCGTCCTCGCTTCGCCGGAGGAACTCGTGGCCTGGCAACGGGAGGCCGGCCACTTGCATGTCTCGGACGCTGTGGCGGATTATATTTTGGATCTTTTTGAGGCCGCTCAGTCCAGGGGATGGATCCTTTCGCCTCGGGCTGGACTGGGATTGCAGCGGGCAAGCCAATCGCGGGCCTTTTTGAAGGGGCGGGAACATGTCCTCCCGGATGATGTGCAAGCCGTATTTTCTCCGGTGATGACCCACCGCTTGGCGCAATGCGCCCTCGTTCCTGGAGACACCCGGGAAGCGATCGGCATGGCCCAGACCCTGCTAGAGCAAGTCCGAGCCCGATAAGTTCAATAGAGAAAAATATCGCCTGATGAAACGCCCCCGCGAACGCATCTATCTTGTGCCCCGGGTGTCGGGATTGGTTTTCACTGTCATCGTGCTGCTCGTCTTCGGGTTGGGATTTGTCCAGCCTGGTCCCCAGGGGCTTCCCCAAATTCTTGGTATCGCGCTGGTGGTGGCGGGTGTGGCGGCGTTGATTCAAAGCAATGAGAACCTGCGGGGGTTGGAGATCGTGCGTTGCCTGTCCGTGCCGGTGCCGGCTGGAGAACCTGTGGTGCTGGAGTTGATAATCCGCAACACGGGCATTCGTGAGCGGGTGGGCGTGACGGTACGGGAAGGATTGCGCTGGCGGGGAAAGTGGCGGGGAGGGGAAAAAATTTGGATTCCGGTGCTGAATGCCGGGGAGATGTGCACGGTGCGCTTGTCGCTTCCCGCCACCGGGAGGGGTCGATTTGAGGTGCCGACGCTGTGGCTCGACAGCGTGATGCCGGTTGGCTTGTGCTTCGCTTGGAAGATCTTTTCTGGATGTGGTGAATTTTTTGTTTATCCCGCCCCACGCGGCCGCCCGCGGGGCGGCACGGCGGTTGCGCACGGAGGGGAGGTGGGCGTGGTGGCGGAAGCCGGGGGCGAGGATGTCAGTGGACATCGCATTTATGAACCCGGTGATCCTTCGACACGACTGGACTGGCGGGTCTTTGCCCGCACCGGGAAGTTGGTGGTGCGAACTCTGGAGGAAGGGGGCGGCGGAGCCGTGGCGCTTCGTTGGTCGGACACTGATTTTCTTCCAAATGAGGAAGCCCGCCTGGAACAATTGAGTTTCTGGATCGCACAATGCACGCGGGAAGATCGAAATTTCATTTTGGATCTGGAAGACGGTCGCCGCGACTTGACGGAACGAAATGTGCCGGGGTGTCAGGCGGCGCTCGCGGTCTTCGGAGGCCGGATGTGAGCCAGGAATCTTCGGTGACGGCTACGCCCCGATTGCTGGCGGGTTTGTTGGCGATTCATTTGTTGATTTTGCGCCCTCCCGCGGCGATTCTACTGCCAGCCATCGCGGTCTTGTTGGCGGGGGAAATCCTCCGGGTGCGGCGGATTTATTTGCCACCGCTTTGGGGGGCGATGCTCTTGGGATGCAGCCTGGTGGCGGTGGCGATGGTTTCTCCGGGAATCCGTCCCCAATTCGTCCTCGGAGGCCTGGCGGGGATCGCCGGTGGCATCGCTTTATTGTCCCGGCTCACCCCGGCCCGTGGACTCTGGATTCTCTTCGGCATTTTACTTCTCTTGGTGGCCATCGTTTTGACGCCGTATACCGGTATGGGTGGAGTTTCGGTGATTTTGGATGTGGTGGTCTTGTTTTTGTTATCCGAACGGATTCGCCGTCCGCCCGAAGTCGTCGTGAGTTTTTGGATTTCGATGCTCCGTTCGTTGCGGGTCGTGGTTCCGGTCGCCCTCGTCGTCAGCACCGTTTTTTGGCTCTTTCCCAATCTTTCCATGTTCTCGACGCCAACCTTCACCGGATTCGCGGGTGGCGGGGACCTCAGCCCTGGCGGAATTGCCTCGCTAGCCCAATCCCGGCGGGTTGCCCTGGTGGCCCAATTCGCGAAAGGTGACCCTCTGCCCACGGGAGGCGATTTGTATTGGAGGGGCCAGGTTCTGGATCAAAACGCAGGTCTCCGATGGACCGAGGAAAGCCGCCGACCGGAGGGTGGGCGGACCCTTGAAGTGGACCCTCCAGACGACGGATTTCCCGGTTGGTATTATGAGCAAAATCTGACCTCAAATCTTGGAGGCATTGTGCCGGTCTTGGATCATGCCGTCCACGTGGAGGCGCGGCGGGCCGGTGTGGAGGTCGCAGTTTTTGACCGGGGAGCGGCGGTCTTAAGCGCCGTCGGCCGGGGGGCACTCTCCCTCACAGTGAGTGCTTCATCGAATCCCATGGTCGACGCTCCGGAAGCTAGCATCGCCGACCGCGACATAGAGGTACCAGGGGGAATTCGTAAAAATCCGGCGATGCAGGATTTGGTCGAACGCGTTTTTCGTCCAAATCACGATCTGCCCGCCAATCTCCGCGCTCTGGCGGACTACTTTCAAGACTCCGATTTTACCTACACGATGCGGCCGGGCCGGATCCCGGATCTGGAGAATTTTCTCTTCAGCGATCGCATGGGATTTTGCGGCCACTATGCTGCCGCGTCAGCGAATCTTCTTCGGCTCGGCGGGATTCCGGCTCGCATCGTCACTGGGTTTCGTGGCGGGGAATGGAACCCCTGGCTTCGCACCCTCACGATTCGTGATTCCGACGCCCATGCCTGGGTGGAGGCTTGGGATGAGTCGGCGGGATTCTGGAGACGGTTCGACCCCACAGATGCGGTGGCTCCCGAACAGGCGGAACGCATCGCCCAAAATATGAAGGCCAACACCTGGCCCTGGTATCGACTGGGACTGAGTTACCTCCAGGCGAAAATTACGATTTCCGTGACCGCAGTGGAAGGCGGCTTGGCATGGGTGATGTCGTCCGAGGCTTGGGAATATGTACAACCGACCCTTGCGGTTTTGTACCTGTTAGCAGCAATCGTCTGGTTGATTCGGCGACAGCGGGGCCAGGCCCGGACAATCGATCGGGTGATGGACGAACTCGAACGTCGCGCCCACGGCAGCAATCGGGCCCGTCGGGCTGGGGAAACTCCCTTGGCCTGGCTGGCCCGTTTAGAGAACGACGCCGGCGCGGGCCTCGAAGCGGATGCACTTCGTGGGATGGCGGGCGCGCATGAAGACAGCGTCTATCGGGCGGAGGCTTCCGAAAGCTCTTCCGCATTGCGCACCTATGCCAAACGTCTGCATCGCCTTTGGCGGCTCCCGCCTCCGAAGCGGGACTGGTGATCTCGCCAGTCGCAGCTACACTCACCGCCGTGCCAATGAATTTTCCAGACCACTACCTGACCCTCGGGCTGCACCGCAAATGCACCGCCGAACAGATTCGGATCGCCTATCGCGTCCTGGCAAAAAAACTTCATCCGGATCGCAATCTGCAATCGAACGAAGCGACCGGGCACTTGCAGGAACTCAATGCCGCTCACGAGGTCTTGAGTGATCCCGAAAAACGTCGCCATTATGATGTCGAAATAGCGGACGAGGAAAAATCGACCACTTCCACCCAACGAACAGGTCGAATCGAACGGAACATCGTTCAGGATACAAACCTTTCGGTGGAGGATTTTTTCCGGGGGGTGTCGTTGGAGGTGCGGGTCAACGATCCGGCCAACCCTCACGGCGCCGAAGTTCTCTCCCTGGAGGTGCCGCCGGACACAGCGCCCGGCACCCGATTTCGTCTTCCCCGGGAAGAGCCTTTCGCGGGAGGATTTGTCACCGTGAGGGTGAAAGCCCTTTCCGGTCATCGTTTCAAAGTGAAAGGTTCTGATTTGCAATGTGATCTCCACATCAGCGCCCAACGGGCCGCTCAGGGCGGGACCGAAACGGTGACGGGTGCGCTGGGAGTTCCGGTCGAGGTCGAGATTCCCGAACGGGTCGGCCGGGGAGCGATTGTCAAAATTGCGGAGGAAGGCCTTCCCACTTCCCGGGGCGGACGGGGCGACCTGTTGGTGCGCATCAGCTATCGTCCAGAAGTGAAGGTGGTGCGACGGTGAAAACGGAATACGATCAGTCCTACTTCGACAAATGGTATCGCGATCCCGTCCATCGCGTCAGTAGCCGGGCCAGTGCCCGACGCAAGGCGGCCCTCGCTCTCGCCGTGGCCGAATACTATTTGGAGCGCCCGGTGCGCACCGTTTTGGATATCGGGTGCGGCGAGGGGCATTGGCAACCGATCCTGACCGGGTGGCGGCCGAAGCTCCGCTACACCGGAGTGGATTCCAGTGAATACGCCGTGCAGCGCTTCGGGCGCCGCCGTCAACTCCGCCTGGGAGGATTTTCCAATCTCGGCGATCTTGGGCTGGCGACCTCTTACGACCTTATCGTTTGCAGCGACACCTTGTATTACGTTTCCCGCCAGGAGTTGGAACTGGGCTTTGGCGAATTGGTGGATCGTCTGGCCGGTGTCGCCTTCCTTGAGGCATACGCAAGTGACACCGCCCTGACAGGAGATTTCGAAAACCTCGATCCGCGCGGAGAAAAATTTTACCGGAAGCTCTTTCGTCGTCACGGATTGGTTTCGTGTGGTTCGCATTGTTACCTCGCCTCCCATCTGGCGGGCTTGTTGACGCCACTTGAACGCGGATCGAATCGCTCCTGAGGGCGAAAGATTGACAATCTGCCCGCAATTCCCAACTTCCCACCCAGAAATGGATCGCTTGAATTTTCGAATTGATGCCCTGGCCACCGGCTCGAGGGCGCGAGCGGCGCGGTTTCGCACCCCCCACAACGAGGTCCTGACGCCATTGTTCATGCCGGTGGGCACCCAGGCGACGGTGAAGGCCCAATTGCCGCAGAGCTTGGAGGATGCAGGCTCGCAGATCCTTCTCGCCAATACCTACCACCTTCTCCTCCGCCCAGGCCCGGAGGTGTTTCGACGCACGGGCGGAATCCACGGGTTCATGAGTTGGAAAAAATCTGTCCTCACCGACTCCGGGGGATTTCAGATTTTCTCCCTCCCTCATTCCCGTTCCATGACGGAAGCCGGAGCGGTCTTCCAGAGCTATACGGACGGCAAGTCCATCTTATTGAGTCCGGAATTGAGCATCGAAACCCAGCGTGCCATTGGCAGCGACATCATGATGGCTCTGGATCAATGCGTGGCTTCGACAGCGGACGAGGCCACGGTACGGGCGGCCGTCGGGATCACCCAACGCTGGGCGGTGCGCAGTCTGGCGGCACGGGAGGATTCCTCCCAGGCATTGTTTGGAATCATTCAGGGGGCCTTGTTCAAATCCTTGAGGAAGGAAAGCGCCCTCGGCTTGTGCGAACTGGATTTTGACGGCATGGCCATTGGAGGCTTGGCGGTCGGTGAGGAGAAGAACGAACGGGAAGACTTGTGTGAATTTACGGCGGATCTCATGCCGGTGGACAAACCCCGCTACCTCATGGGCGTGGGGACGCCCTTGGATATTTTGGAGGCTGTGCATCGCGGAGTGGATATGTTCGATTGCATCATTCCCACCCAGGTCGCCCAACGCGGCGGCGCTTTTACCTCCCGCGGATTTTTGCAATTGCGCCGGGGAGTTCACAAGTTTTCCGACGAATGCCTCGATCCGAAATGCCATTGCCCGACCTGCCAACGGTACTCACGCGCCTACCTCCATCACCTCACCAAAACCAAGGAAACCCTGGGGTGGCAGTTGATCGGCAAACATAATATCCACTTTTATCATCAGCTGATGCGGGAGATTCGTGAGAGCATTCTCGAAGATCGGTTCCTGGAATTGTATTCCAACAAACGCTCATTTCTCCAGGAGGACGACTTGGATAATCCGTCGCTCGACCCCGGACCCAAGCCGGTCAAAAGACCCCGTCGCGGAGACTATGAGATCCATACTGCGCGCGAGGGGTTTGCCAGCATCCTCCATATTTCTTCAGGCGAGATCATGCACTCGCGCACCCCACCAATGGAGGAGGCGCAACACCTCTATGCCGACCAGGCGTTCCTGACCGAACGCGTCCGGGCAGACACCTGCCGCGATCCGTTGGTGATTTGGGATGTTGGGTTGGGCGCAGCGGCCAATGCCATGGCGGCCATTCGCTGCTATGAGGCCCAGGCGGCGGCAGGACCGGTGCGGCCGCTACGGATTATCAGTTTCGAAAATGATCTCGATTCCCTCAAACTCGCCTTTGCCCACAACGAACTCTTCACCTATCTGCGGCATAGTGGTCCGGCGGGAATTCTTAAAACCGGACGCTGGCAGTCGCGGGACTATGCCGGGCTCAGTTGGGAACTCGTGCCGGGAGACTTTCAGACCGCCATGGACCAAGCTCCCGTGGGACCGGAAGTGATTTTCTATGACCTATTTTCTGGAAAGACCAACGGAGATCAATGGACGCTGAAGGCCTTTCAACGATTGTTTGCGGTCTGCGCCGCTCAACCCGCAGAACTCTTCACCTATACAATGTCCACCGCGTCGCGGGCCGCGATGTTGGTGGCAGGGTTTCAGGTTGCCAAAGGCCGGGTCGCCGGGAACAAAGCCGAGACCACGGTCGCCTTTACCCCATCCGCGCTGGCGGGACGGTTTGCCTCCCGCTATGAGTTGTTGGGGGCGGAGTGGCTGGCCAAATGGCATCGATCAGGAGCCCGCATCCCGGAGTGGTTGCCGGCCGAAGAGCAAGCCGCTTTTGAAGAAGCTATTCTTTCTCATCCTCAATTTGCCGCATTGCGTGGGTGAAGGACCTTGTCGCGGACTGAGCGAGGTCGCCTAATCAAAGGGGCGAGAGGCGACGCATCCGCTTCCAAACCAACGCTTGCGCTCCGCTTGAGGAATATGTCGAAGTCCTGAACGCTCTTATGGCCGATGAATCTTCCATTCCCTCTTCCCGGGGTCGTTGCCCTCGCCTTTGCTGTCTCTGGACTATCTGGGCAATGTGCTTCTGCTAGGCAACTCAATGGGTTCGATGTGTCGAACGCCACCATCCCGGTGGAGGAAATTCGCTCCGGAGGCCCACCACGCGATGGGATTCCCTCTATCGATCATCCAAAAATCGAACCCGCACCGGAGGTCAATTTCCTTCGAGACGACGACATTGTCATCGGAGTTGAGCACAAGGGCGAGGCCAGGGCCTACCCGCTGCGCATTCTGGTCTGGCACGAGATCGTAAATGACGTCATCGCCGACAAGCCCGTGACAGTGACGTATTGCCCGCTCTGCGGTACTGCCATGGTGTTCGACGCGACGGTGGACGGGCGACAGCGCAGCTTTGGCGTCTCGGGGCTGCTCTTTAATAGCGATGTCCTCATGTATGATCGCGAGACGAATTCGCTTTGGTCGCAACTTGGTATGCGGGCGGTGAGCGGACCCGCTGTTGGCAAAACGCTGACCTGGCTGCCCAGCGAACGCCTGACTTGGAAGGCATGGCGAACAGCGCATCCCAACGGCGAGGTGTTGTCGCCCGACACCGGCCATCGCCGAAATTACAAGGAGGATGCCTATGCTTCGTATTTTGCCAGTAGCGAAACCATGTTTCCGGTGCCCATTACGCGCCTGGAGCTTCCAAAAAAAGCGTGGATTGTCGGGGTTCTCGTGGACGGCATCGCCAAAGCCTATCCCGTCGATCAGTTGCCCGCCGGTGGGAGCTTCGAAGACGAAATCAACTCTCGTAAATTAACAATTCATTGGGATCCCGAGGCTCGGCATGCTGAGGTGCGAGGCGCTTCGGGCGAGCCGATTCCCTCGGTAATGGTATTTTGGTTCGCCTGGCAGGCATTTTACCCGGAGACGCTCTTATGGAAGGCATAAAAAAATCGCCGGACGCTCGAAAAATTTGGAATCCTATTCCCTTTCGCCGCAGACTCGGGAAACGATGACCCGAAACTCGATCTTTCCTTTGAAGACTCAAGCGATGGCGGATTCGAAGGAATGCCGGCCGATCCGAGTGGGATTTTTGTTTAATCATGATCACTTGCATCAGATTCCACACGTCGCCCCAATTTTGGCTGCTCTGTGCGAATTGAATTCCTCCATGGAAATCCATGTTTTTGTGTCCGGCAAGCGTAGGTCCGCATTCCTGAGGCAGTTGCTGGCCCCACGGATTCTATCCCGGACCGCCTGGCATCCAATCGAGGCCCCGCTCATTGCCCGGGGGCTGGACAGGCTGTTCGGGCGGGCAGTCCCATTTGAACGTATGGGAATCCTCTGGCGCCATCGCCGCCAGTTTGCGGACATGGACGCGTTGGTTGTCCCGGAAACCACCAGCATTTTTCTCAAGACACGACTTGGCTGCCGGAACTTAACGCTCATCTATACGCAACATGGAGCAGGCGATCGGGCGGTCGGCTTTAAACCGTCGATTCGGTATTTTGACCATGTACTGGTACCTGGCCCAAAAATCAGGGACCGGATGCTGGCTGAGGAGGTGATCCGTCCGGGCGCTTATTCTGAAGTAGGATATCCCAAATTTGACGGCATCGATCTGACCAGTTCGCCGCGCCTCTTCCCCAACGATAATCCGGTCGTTCTCTATAATCCTCATTGCCATCCGGGCCTGACTTCCTGGTTTCTCGACGGCTTGAAGGTCATGGAATTTTTTCGGATGCGATCTGACTACAATTTAGTGGTCGCGCCCCATGTCATGCTGGGGGCCCGCCACCTTCATCTCTCGACGGACCCCTGGCGGCTCAAATGGCGGCGGCAGATTCCAGCCAAGTATTTTCGCGTCCCCCATATTTTAATCGATCCCGGAAGTCCGGCCTGCGTCGATATGACGTACACCCGCGCAACCGATATTTACCTTGGGGATGTGTCGAGCCAGATTTATGAGTTCCTCCTCAAACCCAAGCCTTGCATTTTTTTAAACAGTCACAAGGTCGCCTGGGAGGAAAATCCCAACTATTCCCACTGGCGGCTTGGGCGTGTCATTGATGAGGTCTCAAGTCTCGCGCCACTCCTTCGAAATCAAGACTGGCACGACGAAGGACTCGTCGCCCGTCAGGCCAAAGCCTTCAAGGCAACCTTTGGATCCTCGGCAAAGGGAGGAGCGCTTCGCGCCGCACGGGCTATCCATCAGGTTGTCCTTACCAAACTCGATCGCCGGTCGGAAGGGAGTCGATGACGCTTGGCGTGACAAAAAATCTTCGCACCTCTCTACGATCCCCGTTAGAAGCACCGGATGATGGCGTCCAAAAAATGATTGTTCGCAGGTGCGAGACTGGTCCTGCGGATGTCGTTCTCGGGCCCGTTCAACGCCTTGAGGTGAACCAAGTTTTTGCCGTATTTGATCTGGATCGTACCATCACAAAGCACGGCACCTTCACCGCGTTCCTCTTATCAAACAGAAAGAACATCGCTGCCCGAGTTGCCCTCATGCTTCGCATCCTGCGACATATGATTGCTTACAAGTTGGGGCGGATTGACCGGGCGAGCCTCAAAAATCGCATGCTGGCCCTTGCTCTTCACGGGAGGAGTCGGGAGGAAATTCAACAAGCCGCGGAGCGTTTCGTCGCCCGAATTCTAGAAACTGGCATTCGCGATGGTTCTTTGTCGGTTATCAGCAAACACCGGGCGGCCGGGGATACCCTGGTGTTGGCGACAGCCAGCATCGATCTGTATGCCAGCATTTTTGCCCGTCACCTGGGTTTTGATCATGTGGTCTGCACTTCCACCGCCGTTGGAAAATGTGGCCAGCAGCTTCTTTGTATCCCAGGGAAGAATTGTTACGGTGAGGAGAAGTTGATCCGCGTGGCCGAGGTATTATTACAAAACGACACCGTGACGAGGGATAAGATTTTTGTATCGGCATACAGCGATGACCTTTGCGATTTGCCCCTTCTGGAATGGTCTGACGCTCCGACGGTCGTTTGTCCAAGCCTGAGGACTCGATTGGCCGCTGTGGCCCGACGAATGAAGGTTGTGAAATGGTAGAGCCACCAATGATCAGGGGAATATTTGCCGGTCTCCGTTGCTCGATTTTTCGGAGTCTGGCCCTCATCCTGTGGTTTGCCTCGTTGCCCATTTTTGCGGCAGGGTCAGGCAGCGCGGATGAGGGCGACAAGGTGTGTTCCCGTACCATGGAATTCACAATTTCTCGAAATGGTGATGAGGTGGGGAACTACAGGTTCGATGTGATTGATGACGGAGAATCTCGCAAGGTGCATGCCGTGATGCGGATTGCGGTGAAACTTCTCTATGTGACGATCTATCGAGCGTCGCACGAGCGGCACGAAGTCTGGTCTGGCAATCGTCTGCGTGCCATGGACGGCCAATCCCGCTACAACGGAAAATTTTACAAAATTAAGCTAAAGCAGGACGCAGGCTCGGCTTCCCTGAATGTCAACGGAACCGCACGAAAACTTGATTTGGAATGTTTCACGTTTCTTCCCTGGTTGATTGACGATATCCATTCCGCCCTTTTGGTGACAGAAAAAGGACGAGTGATGAAGGTTTCACAAATTGATCTCGGCAGCGAAATGGTAAGTGTTGATGGCAAAGAGACGAAGCTTCGGCATACCATCTATCGGGGTGACTGGGAGCGCCATGCCTGGTACGACGGGGAAGGACTTCTCGTCTTGATGACCTACGAAAAAAACGGGGCGCAGATCCGCCTCAGCCGGAAGGCGGTAGGTGAGGTCAATCCCCAAACCCAAAGCGCTCTGACGGGAAATCGATAATATGAAAAATCACGGAACGAAAGCCCCGAGGAGCGAGCTTCCTGCCCAAAAACCCGGCGGCCCGAAAGGCACGGACGATTCAGTCCGCAGCGAATTCTCGGCCCACAAAATCTCGAAGCGTTACCGAAAACATCCGGTGCTCGACGAGGTCTCCGTGCGAGTAGCCTGCGGGGAAGCGGTTGCGCTGCTGGGTCCGAACGGGGCGGGCAAAACGACATGTTTTTACATCATGACGGGGTTGCTGGGCGCCAACTCTGGCCGGATCTGTCTCGATGGGCAGGATGTCACCTCCCTGTCCATGCATAGACGGGCCGCACTCGGAATCGGTTATTTGCCCCAGGAGCCTTCGATCTTTCGCGGCCTCAATGTCGAGGAAAACATCTATGCGGTTTTACAGGCTCGCGGGCTGCCACGGGAGAGACGTGACGAATTCCTTGAGGAATTGCTCCACGATTTTTCGATCGGAGCGATTCGTCGGGCCCCATCGTCCGTCTTGTCCGGAGGCGAACGGCGACGGGTGGAAATCGCCCGTGCCCTGGCAGGAGAGCCGCGCTTCATTCTCCTCGACGAACCCCTGGCGGGAATCGACCCGATTGCGGTGGCGGACATCCGCAAGATGATCGCGCAGTTGAAATGCAAGGGCATTGGGGTGCTGATCACCGACCACAATGTCAGGGACACGTTGAGGGTGGTGGATCGCGCTTATATTCTCAGCGAAGGGCGGATCTTGCACGAGGGCACGCCCGAGGAGATCGTGGCCGATCCCGGTGTTCGCAGCGTCTATTTGGGTGAGGATTTTTCCATCTGACTTTTTCGTTATGCATCGAGGGACAGAATCAGGGAGCATTGAGATCGCGAAGGAATATCCCCGACGGTGGAGGTTTCCGGTTCTGAATCTCTACGTGTTTAAGGTGATTCTGTATCAGACGCTCGCGGTTGGGAGCCTGGTATTTTTCGCACTCGCCCTCGAGCGAGTGCTCCGATTGGTGCAAGTGGTGACCCGACATGGAGCTTCCGCTCACGAGGCGTGGGGGTTGATTGTGTACCTGATACCCCACTATCTGGGTCTGGCGGTGCCTGCGGGATTTTTCTTTGGAGTGATGCTCGGAATTCGACGCCTCCACGAGCGCTCCGAACTGGTGGTCATGCGATCTTTTGGCGTGTCGATGAGTCGACTCTTCATTCCCGTTGGTGCTTTGGCCGCGCTCCTGACGCTGGCCATGCTGGCTCTGACGATCTGGGTACAGCCTCATGCCCGCTACCTTTTCCGCAATCGGATGAACACGATTATCAGCAGCGATGTCCTGGGGCCGCTTGCCCCGGGTGTATTTTTGTCGATCGGCGCCGACCATATCGTGCGCACCAAGATGGTGCGGGTGCCCGGAAAATTCTTCGAAGGATTTTTTATGGCGAGGCAGACCGAACCGGGGTTGCGGGATTTTCTGACAGCCACGACCGCTGAGGTGCTGGAAGGCGACGCCTCCACCGAGGAAGGGGCTCTGGATCTGATGCTTTTAAATGGCATTTTGATCCGTGAGAAAGATTTTGGCGACAGCAAGTCAATCACTCTGCAGTTTCGATTCGAAGAGATGCGGCTCTCGATCTTGACGGGCAGTGTGCTCGAAGAACCCGGGCCGCGCGGGCGCGATGAGCGGGAACTGACGGCTTTTGAGTTGGTCTCGGGCCGCGCGGACGGACGTGAGCCGGATTCGACACCGGCGCAGATGGGCGCCGAACTGCACTGGCGCATCGTTCAGATTTTATCGCTTCCGGTCTTGGGTGCTCTGGCGCTTCCGCTGGCCCTGATCGGGCAGGGTCGCTCTGCGAGGGCAAGTGGGCTGGCTCTGGGCTTGGTCGTCCTCGTGCTCTTTGAGAAAACGGCGCGACTGGGCAAGGTGATGGCCGAGAGCGAACGCCTCTCACCTTGGATCGGTCTATGGGTTCCCTGGTTTGCTTTGATTGCTCTGGCGATGCTTGCCCATCGGCAATTTTCCGGGGATCGAGGGCGACCGGATCGCGACAGAAAATTGTTGGGACGACGGATATTCAATCTCTGGGGCTCATCGAAGGGGAACTGATCGATGCCCTTCTTGTTTATTCGCTGGTTGCTGTGCCGATTCGCCTGGAATGTCGCGATCATGGGAGTCGCGTTGACAACCATCCTGACGTTGTTCGACCTGCTTGCGCACGCCAGCGAAGTCTCGCTGGGCGGAGCCCCCCCCCTGCTATCCCTCCTGTTTTACGAGCTGCTCCGTCTCCCTTCCATCTGTGTTTTTATTCTGCCGTTTGCCGTCTTGATCGCGGCGGTGCAAACCTTTGGAAGCCTTGCCGGGCAGCGCGAGATCATTGCCTTGGAGTCGTCCGGCTTCACCCTCCCGCGGATCACCCTGATTCTCGTCGCTGGTGCCGGAGCTTTGGCGGTCCTCCAATTTGGCCTTGCCGACCAAATCGTCACGGGTGCGACTGAACGCCTGAATGAATGGAAGGCGGACGGCTATCGGGGATTGCCGAAACTCGACGCCCTGGAGGACTCCCCGGAGTGGCTGGCCAGTGGAAATTTTATTATCCAGCTGGTGGGTGTGAGTGCGGATGGCAGCGAGTTGTACTCGCCGACGGTCATCGAGACGGATGACATGGGAGTTGCAACCCGTTATTGGAATGCAAGGGCGGCGACGTATGATGGGGACGGGTGGATTTTGGAAGATGTGACCGGGCGCGATCTTGAGCGCAAAACTGAGCTGCACTATCGAGATCTACGCCTTCCCCTTGCGATCGCTCCCCGATTGCTTTCCTCTTTTGCCAAGCCGGTCGAGGAACTTCGATTTTCGCAATTGCGCACCCTGGGATGGAAAAATATCGAAACCCAGATTCATCCTCCGGAACTCTACCGGGTCTGGACCAATTACCGCCTGGCCCAGCCGATGGGCGGGATGGTCATGGTGCTTCTGGCCGCTCCGATTGGCTTGCAGGTTCAGAGAAATGGGCGGCGCATCCTCGTCTCAATCGGAGTATTTTTTCTCGGTTTCCTGTATTTTATTCTCCAAAGCATCCTTCTTTCTCTGGGCGAAGGAGGGGATCTGCCTCCGATGCTCGCAGCTTGGGGGGCCTTTGCGGTCTTCGGTGGCACCGGACTGGCTGCGCTTCTCTTCCGACTGCGCTAGTCACCATGTTTTTGAAAATCTCATGAATCCACGACACGAGCTTCTGCCCAAAAACATCTCCCCGCGTGAAAGAGGCGAGAATCGAAGGGTGAAGGTCCTCGTACTGGCAGGCTCACGAAGCCCCACCGACCCGGTCGCCGAGGTGGGCGGCAAGAGTGCCAAGGCGTTTGTTGAAGTCGGCGGCATCCCGAT
>CALBXK010000238.1 GCA_937890535.1 uncultured Spartobacteria bacterium | reverse complement strand
TTTCAAGGAAAATTCCCCTCATATCCGTTTTTTATAATTCTGCCGTCATGCACCCTTGTCGATCATGGCCTCCGTAACCGGCACAAATGTAAAATCGAGACCCGACGGCTTCATGTTTTCCGCAAACTCCAAGGCATCGGCATACAGGCAGATTACCTCCAATGTCGCCGCCGCACCGAGCGTCCGACCTCCTGTCAAACCTCTGACGCTCGCCGGCCCCATTGAAATTTTGGTCGAGCATGCTTGGAACGGACTCGCCGACCGGCTGGCAGCCGTTCCCGGCGTTCGGCGGAATCATGCCAGGATCGTCTCATGGACGATCGATGACCCTCGAGACATCTATACTTGGCCTTCGGATCAATGGAACCCTCCGCATTGACTAAAAAACTGCCAGCGTGATCACGAGTCGGGATGCCATTTTTACGGCGTTCCGGGTAACATCCGCCTTCCCACCGGGCAGAGCTTTACCTTTCGCGGCTCATGGGTAGGTTAATTCCCCGATTCGCGACGCCATGACATCCGCCCAAATCCGCCAGAGCTTTCTCGATTTCTTCCAGGAGAAGAACCACACTCTCGTACCCAGTTCGAGCCTTCGGCCCGACTCGCCCAATCTCCTCTTTACCAACGCGGGGATGAACCAATTTGTGCCTATTTTTCTTGGGGAACAAAATCCGGACGTGAGCAAATGGGCATCGGCCATTCCCCGCAGCGACACCCGTGCCGCCGACACCCAAAAATGCATCCGCGCCGGAGGTAAACACAACGACCTCGATGATGTCGGTCTCGACACCTATCACCACACCTTTTTCGAAATGCTCGGAAATTGGAGCTTCGGAGACTATTTCAAAAAAGAAGCCATTCACTGGGCCTGGGAGTTGGTGATTGAACGGTGGAAGTTCCCCGCCGAGCGGCTCTACGCCACCATTTATCAACCTGACGAAGCCGCAGGGGATCCCGCCGAACGCGACGAGGAAGCCTGGGGCTATTGGGCGGAAAAATTCCGGGCGGCCGGGCTCGATCCGGATCTCCACATTATCAACGGGGACAAGAAGGACAATTTCTGGATGATGGGCGACACGGGGCCCTGCGGACCATGCTCGGAGTTGCACTTCGACCTTACGCCGGCCGGCGATACCCGGGGAGCATTGGTCAACCGGGGCGACGGCCGTTGCATCGAGATCTGGAACCTCGTTTTTATTCAGTTTAATGCCAATCCCGATGGGACCTTCTCCGCACTGCCCTCCCGGCATGTAGATACCGGAATGGGGTTTGAACGCGTCGCCTCCATCATTCAAGGCACCAAGGGCTTCACCGATTTTGCCAATGCCAATATCTCAAACTACGAAACGGACGTTTTTCGGCCCCTCTTCGACGAGATCGAGAAACTGAGCGGCAGACCCTACGGTCACACGCTTCCACCTCCCGGCAGCACCGGAGACACCAATGAGGAAAAATCCGACGTCGCCTTTCGGGTCATTGCCGACCATATCCGCACCCTCAGCTTTGCCATTGCCGACGGAATTTCTCCCGGAAACACAGATCGGAACTACGTCCTCCGACGCATCCTCCGTCGGGCAGTGCGGTATGGGCGCACCCTTGGTTTTCACGAACCCTTCTTCTTCAAACTGGTCGATGTCCTAGCCCGCGAGATGGGAGAGGTCTTTCCAGAACTTCGCACCAAACAAAAACACATCGAGGAAGTGCTCCGGCGGGAGGAAGAGGCATTCAACCGGACTCTCGATCGAGGGATCGAGCTTTTCCACAAAGAGACGGATCGACTCCAGGGAGCGCACGCGCCCCGTATTTCCGCCGAGTTCGCCTTCCAACTCTACGACACCTACGGCTTCCCCCTCGATCTCACCGAACTCATGGCCCGCGAGCGGGGACTGACTGTGGATACCGAAGGGTTCGAGACCTTGATGGAAGCCCAACGTTCCCGGGCCCGCGCCTCGCAGAAAAAACAGGTCATCGAACTTTCCGAAGTTTCCACCAAAGAGCCCACTCGCTTCGTCGGGTATGATACCCTGGAGGTTTCCGCAAGGGTGCTTGAGGTGCTTGTGTTGAAAACCCGGACAGCCGTCGTTCTCGACGCCAGCGCCTGCTATGCGGAAATGGGCGGGCAAGTCGGCGATCGGGCCGAGCTGTCCCGCGGGACCGACCGCTGGCCGGTCGCTAACACTCAAAAGTCCAGCTCCACCTGGCTGCATATCCTGGTCTCAGACGAGGCTCCGGAAGTCGGCGATGAGGTGACTCTCTCGGTGGACGCACCACGCCGGCGGGCCATCGAAGGCCATCACACTGTCACCCATTTGCTCCACCGGGCTTTGCATGAGGTGGTGTCCCACGAGGCCACCCAGAAGGGTTCGTTCGTCGGACCGGAAAAGCTGACCTTTGATTTTAACGGAGGTCCTTTAACGCCAGATCAAATCCGCGCCGTGGAGAGCCAGGTCAACACCGACATCGCAGAAAATGCTCCCGTCTCGTGGAGCGAAGTTCCCCACGCCAGCATTAAGGACCGCCCGGACATTATGCAGTTTTTCGGCGACAAGTACGGAGAAACCGTCCGAGTCGTGCAGATCGGAGGTGCGGCAGGCCAGCTCGACGGCTACTCAATGGAACTCTGCGCCGGCACCCACACGCGGGACACCGGGTCGATTGGCATTTTCAAGATTGTCTCAGAAGGGGCCATTGCCGCCGGGGTACGGCGAATCGAAGCTGTGGCCGGGGAGGCGCTTGGCAATTGGGCGCGGCAGGAGGCCGTCCGACAGGACGGACAATTTGCCAGCCTGCAGCGAAAGAAAGCAGACCTTCCCTCCTTGACTTCGCTGGAGTTGGAGGATGCTGCCTCGGCCGTAAAATCAGTGGAATCCCGAAAATCCCAACTCGAAAAACTTGAGGAAGAAGTGCGAATTTTCGAAAAACAGAATGCGAAAGCCGCGGAGGGCGAGCGCAAATCCCAAGCGGTGGCATTGGCCAAGGAACTCTCGGAAGTTCACGCCCCCGCGGGATTTTGTGTGTCAGAGATTCCCGAGGCCGATGGCAAGCTCCTGCAAGCCATCGTCGAAATCCTTCGTGCCAGCTTCCCCGGGCCGGTCTTTCTCGCCGGGGTGAGTCAGGGGCGAGTGGCCCTCATTGCTTCGGTGCCCAAAGACCTCACGCAAAACCTTCAGGCCGGAAAACTGATTCAGACCATCGCCCCCTTGGTGGGCGGCAAAGGCGGAGGACGTCCCGATCTGGCCCAAGGAGGCGGCACCGATCCTGGCAAGCTCACTGAGGCTCTAACCAAAGCCCAAGAGCTCATTCAGGCCGCACTCTAAGCGGCATTCCAGCAGATTCAAAATCCTCCACCGCATGGCTGGCGGGCGGTCCGGAATTTTCCTGACCCATCTGCCAGTAATTGCGGGAGGAGACTCTGGGCAGGGAACCGGACCTGACAGAACTCCTCAACGGGACCAGGCTTCGCTTCAACGTTCAAAACTCCAAACAAATCTTATTAACCACGCCCTTATGTCATGCTTAAATATCGAAACCATTCATTTCTGGAAAACTCTCTGGAGGCGGGTGAGAGCCTGTCATCATCCGCCCTCAGATATCCGAGGGGGAAGTAGTGAGCTCGGTTCTATATGCCGGAAGAACACGCACACGTCACCTCTTCTGACCATGATCTGCTCCGCCTTTCCGAGTTTGCAAAACTACGATTGCCGTATATGGGATATGTTATGAACATTACTTTAGATGAAGTTAAAGGATTTGCTAGCGAATGGTTTCACTGTGTAATGAGTGGTGGAACAGGTGATGAGCAAGCGGCATTTCATCTGCGTAGAGACGCACGGGTGTTTGTTGGTAATGGAAATAATTACAGTTTGGACGAACACCATGAATTACATAAGCAATGGAAAGATGAAAAACATATCCTTGGTTCCTTGGAACTAACAAATATCAACGATCATCCAGAGAGGGTTCGTGCTAATTTAACTGTATATTGGGAGGCTCGATATCGCAATCAAGCTTCTGGGAGTTCTCTCATTCAAGCGGTTGCGGGAGAGACTTGGATGATAGAGCGCACGCCAGATGGTTTGAAATTTATTTTATACATCTCCAGAACCTATACTCTTTTGCCTGGCTCAGAATCGATCAATTTCTAGATCGGTTCCAGGCCGAGTGCCAGCTTTCTAAAATATGCCAAGCTTCGAGACGAGGCAAACCGTGGACAATACCAAATGGAACAAGCTCGCCAGCTAAACTGAGGGCCTTGAAATATCCTGTCGAGCTGTTCCGGAATATGTGGAAGAAATTATGGAAACGCCGTCTGAATTTTTTCCGAGCGTCCGCGATCAGCGGCGCCCGCATGCTTTTGGCGTAGCTCCTGCTCGTGAGCCGAGGCCTCGCGAGACAGGCAGACACTTTTCTTCGTTCAACTACCTCTGCCAACCGGCATCAGCAGGAGCCACGCCCGAAGTCCCGCAGGGATGGCGATTTGTTGCATCGGTTCGGCATCATTCAGCTCATTGAAAATACTCTTTGATACCCTCCAGAACATTGGAGGCGGCAATTGACGCCAGAATAAGTCCCATGACCCTGCTCACGATACTGGCTCCGCCTTCTCCAATGACTTTCGATATCCATCCCGCGCCCAACATGAGAAGATAGGCAGCACCTACAACGAGAAGCATGAGCAACGCGGTAACGGACTGTTCCAAGAGCGAATGCCGGCTGTTCTCAGTCAAAAGAACCACCGCCATCATCGCACCAGGAGAGGCAATTGACGGTGTGGCCAATGGAAAGATCGCCGTATCCTGAACTGAACGAGCCGCCTTGACTTCCACCTCGGGCTTGCTCTCTCCGAAAATCATCGTCAGCGCAAATAGGAAAAGAATCAGCCCGCCTGCAATCTGAAATGCAAGGAGTGGAACCCCCATCGCGAGCAGCAACACCTCGCCCACCACGATGAAGAAGAGAAGAATTCCGGCTGCTGCGCTGGCCGCCACAAACGCGATTCTCCTGCGTTCCGAAGCCTCTCGCCCCTGCGTGGCAGATATGAAAACCGGAAGCGTCCCGATTGGGTCAATTACCGCCCAGAGGAGAACCAGTGAGGCAACTATTTCGTTGGGGCTTTGCATTTCTTTGGGAGAAAATCTAGGGAATCATATTACTCCGCCAATAGGCTATAAAAATCAGACCATTCATTCGCCACCACGATTTCTTGAAGTGGGCCTGTAGGCGCGCAATGAATGCGCCAATACCGCGATAGAGCGGACACGTCCTTGTTCCACAAGGAATTGATAACCTTCTCTATATCGCGCCTGGTCTCCTCCGGATCCTCACCGCTAATCCCATCTTCAGTCGAGCAAGCGAGTAGAGTTCTCGTCGCAGAAAGAACGACGAGAAGCTTCAGCTCGTCGGGTCAGGGTTTTCTTTCTATTCTGCCGAACGTCAAAGCTGACTCACTGCCGCCCGGCGCGCGCTCCGACAACAAGGTTAATCGTTAGATGATCAATCCACTTTCGATTCATGGCGGACAGGCTGTTGATGGCCCGCGTCTTGTTCGGCTGGTTGATTCTCTGCTCGGTTTATCCAGTATTTGGCCTTCAGACGGTTCCGGGCGGAAACAAGGGGGTTGGCTTCTGTCAATTCCTTTTGTATTCTAAGCAAACTCTACCACACTTCAATGATCGTAAAAATCGCGCTTCCTCTCATCCTCGCTTTTATAATGTTCTCTTTGGGTCTCGGGCTCAAACCCGCGGATTTTGCCAGAGTTCTCAAATTTCCCAAAGCCTTCGCCGTCGGCATGCTCAACCAAGTCGTTCTCCTGCCCCTTGTCGCATTCGGACTGGCAATCGCGTTTAAGCTACCTCCTGAACTCGCCGTCGGACTCATGATTCTCGCCTTCTGCCCCGGAGGCGTCACCACCAACGTTTTGACCCGTATCGCGAGAGGAAATACGCCCCTTTCAATCTCCCTAACCGCGATCACCAGTCTCCTATCGATCATCACGGTTCCCCTACTGGTCGCCTTTTCGGTTCACCACTTCATGGGAGAACAGGCACGTGAGGTCGACGTCACCAAACTCGGTTTTCAAATGTTTCTCATCACGGCCGTGCCCGTCTCTATCGGCATGCTGATAACAGCCACCGCTCCACGATTTGCGGAAGCACGGGCCGCTCTCATCGGAAAAACAGCCCAATCCCTTTTCGTTCTTATCATCATAGCGGCCCTCGCCAAGAACTGGGACGTTTTCTCAAGCAACCTCGTCGAGCTCGCTCCAGCGCTCGTTCTTCTCAACGTCATTCTACTGGGCCTTGGCCTAGCGACCGCCAAGGCGACGAAACTAGATAACTCCGACGCCACCACGATTTCGATCGAATCCGGAATCCAAAACGGGACTCTCGCCATCGCAGTAGGGTCCTTTATCGCGATGGCCGACTCTGGAAATCTGCCTCCGACGACCGTGCCCGCAGCCGTATACAGCATAACCATGTATCTTGTCTCCGTCCCCTTCGTCCTCTGGCGCCGAAAACTCGATCGCGTTTAGATTTTAAGCGGTCGCAATTGACCGAACGTCTTCGATCAGGTATCCCTGCTTGCTTCTGGGACCAAAGCCTGCTCCGCAGGCGAGATGCCAAAAGTCCCGCAGGGACGGGAGTTCGCTCGATCGTTCGGTCTTTTCATACTGTCGCCCTTCAAACTGGAAACTATTCTTGTCGTTTTTCTGGTGGTAGGACAGTCGCTTCCTAATCGCTGTTTTCGGTGGGTCAATGTCACAAAAACAGACTCGCGCAGCTGCAACGGATGCGAAGCAACGGCCGGGCTTTCAAGCAACGGCCGGGCTTTCAAAATCTCCCACTGGAAATAGCGAGGAACCGGCGAAAATATATTTTGTCGGCGAACGCCTGCCCGGCTAAATACCAATTATGAAAGTCACCACTATACTTCTGATCTTTGTTGCGATTTCGTTAACTGGGAAGACTGCGGTTTCTTCTGAAGCGACGGAATATATCTCGCTTTCGCTTAATACGAATCCATCGATTTTCATTTATGGCACTACTCCGCCCAAGGCCGGGAATCCCTTGAACAGCTCTCATCAATATAGTGATATGCGGAAGAAAAATCCAAATTACCGGAGGCATCACCAACAGATTGATTTTCCGGATAGTGCGATGCGCCTTCAATTTATGCGGTATACCGCAGTTTTGCCGTCGAGGACAACTGACTGTTGACACTGGAAGCAGAGAGGTGCACACAGGAAGTTCGCGGCGCCGGTTTCTAGCTGCCTCGACGCATTGTACCACCGAAGAAAAATAGCAGGGAAAGGAAACGTATGCCAAAATCTGGCCTGACAAAGACGTACATATTCTGCCTTTTGGGCGTTGCCGTGCACTGGGGAGCGATGGCCTGGGCCGAGCCATTTGTCGCAGTTTGCGAAGGTCAAGCGGTCTGTGACATCGTCGTGGATACGCGAGGCTCCGGCATTTCCGCCCCGGCGTTCCAAAAGGAGCAGGCGGAAATGAAAATTAAGGGCCGGTTCTACTACTTCGCCCTGCAGCCCTTTGCCCGATGGCTGGCCGAGGAATTGGAGAAATCCACCGGGGCCAGCTTGCCGATTCTGGTCGATGAGCAACCGTCCCGAGCCGCCATCGTGATTTCCTTGGCCGAGAATTACCGGGAAATCGCGGAAGAGGCGGGATTCGATTTTGCAGCCCGCGAGCAGAATCCCTTCCCGAATTACGATGGGTTTTGCATTGTCTCCACCCCGGATAGGCTCTACATCCTTGGGCAGACCGAGTTGGCCTGTCGGCAGGCCGTGGCGCTGCTGTTGAACCGCCTCGGGTTCCGTTATTTTAATAGCTCGCCACGGTGGTGGATCGTACCGGAGCAATGGACGCTGGCCATCGACCTCAATCTGATTCACATCCCCACCTTCTTCGACGTAGCGGTGCCTACCAAGCGCGGATACGATATCAATACTGGGGCCTGCGGATCGGGGGTGATCATGTGGGAACGCGGCCATCGCTTTGCCTACGCCAACCACGGCACTGGCACCCACCATTTCTCCAACACGCATCGCGTCTTCGTCGGCCCCTGCACCGGCCGAATCGTCCGCGACAACAAGGCGGCCTTTGACGAGCACCCTGAGTATTTCGCGCTCCTGGCCAACGGCCAACGAAACAATCCCGACAACGTCTATCGTGCCAGCCTTTGTCTGAGCAATCCTGGTCTTATCCAGTTGGTTACCGAGGACAGAGTGCGGAAGCTTCGCGAGATGCGGGCGGTGGACCGTTTCTCCGCCATGGTCACGATCGAACAGACCAGCGGCGACGAATGCCAGTGCGCCGACTGCAGCCCCGGCCCTTACGTGGACGTCCTCTTCCGCTTCGTCAACGCCGTGGCCAGGGGAATGCGCGCTAAGATTGCAGACGGGTTCCTGGGTATTCGCGCGATTGAACCGCCTTCCTTCCCGATTGAGCCCAATGTCTACATTGGCACGCGATCGACCGCGGTCGGAGCCTGGCGCGACAAAGCGACATTGCTTGGTGCCGGGGGCGACGGCAGCTTCCGAAATGGCATTCTGGTCGGCAAGACTCGCCTATTCCCGGGCACACCGGTGGCCGAGCATGTGGCCCCCTATGACTCGGCACGCAAGACCCTTAAGCACTACCAGAATCTCAATGTTGTCGCCACCGAACTGGGCCATCAGAGCTTCTTCGGCTGCCAGACGCCGCAGCTCTACATCGGATTGCAAATGATTTGGAATCCTGACGTAAATGTGAATGCGCTGCTCGACGAATTCTATATCCTGTGCTTCCGGAAGGCCGCGCCGGTCATGCGAGAGCTTCTCGAAGCAGGCTACAAGACTGCACGTCCGCCGATTCCGTCGTCCTCGATCCTCGCCTGGGGCCAGTTGCTGGATCAGGCGTACGGGCTCGAGGAGAATTCGGGCGTTCGCGGCAGGATCGTGGATCTGATGGGCTACCTGCATTACCTCATCCTGCTGCACGAGTTCGACGAGGTGAGGGTCCGGGAGGGGACCCATAACGAGGCCTATTATGCGGCGCTCCTCCCAATGATGACCTACGTGGCCTCGAGCGAACGCTATCGCATGATGTTCAACGCCGGCTCACTCGCTTATGATTTCTGCAAGAAAGATGCGGCGGCGGATGGACGCATGGACTTCCACTATCACCGCCTGGCACTCGAGGGGAAAGACCCCGTCTGGATGGACGCGAAGTTCCCCATGCGCGCCGGCTACGAATTCCGCCACATGGGTGATCCGGAAGTGCTGGCATCCTATAATGACGCCAAGGTCATCGCAACCTTCCAGACTGACATGGCCAAGCTCAACCAACAGGTGAATCAGGGAAAGGGAAACACATACCTCAACGTCAAGATTACAAAGGGAAGCGCAACCAGAGCGCAAAAGCAGTCGCTTGTTCACGACATAACAACAAGCCTCGTTACCCACCTCGGCAAGCAGCCTGAACACATTCATATTGTGATCGATGAGATCGACCCCGAGAACTGGGGGTTTTCAGGAGTGCTCACCACAGAATACCAGCAGAAGTCCAATGAGAAGAAATCAAAGCTGCCCCTTACTACTGATTTTGTGATATCACGTCTCTTGAAATCAGCACCCAAGAAGAATGAGACACTGCATCACTTTCTATCCACAATGTATCAATTCGACGGAGAGGTGACGGCAGGCAATATTGATGAGTTAGTTGCGCGGTTACAGAAGGAGAAATGAGTGGTCTCGGCGAGCGTTATCTATCGGAGTTTGCATCCTGTTTGGCGGCCCGGCCCATGACCGTGTGATCAGACAACAAGCGGATGACAAGGCGTTGCACTGGAACACGCTCGTCTATCAGCTTTCAATGTCTTCTCCTTTCTAAACGGCAACGGGAGAAAAGGATTCAGAGAGTCTTCAGCACGGTTATCCCTAGGAGGAAAAAGAAACCGCCGCGATATCCCGGGCGGACATCCGCACCAAAAAAAGGCCGACCCTTTCGGGGCGGCCTTTTTCTCTGGGTCGCCGCCTTACGGCGGCGAATTTCAATTAATAGCGATAATGCTCAGGCTTATACGGCCCTTCGACGGGAACGCCGATATAATCCGCCTGCTCTTTGGAAAGCACGGTCAGTTTGACACCGATCTTCTCAAGGTGAAGACGGGCCACTTCTTCGTCGAGTTTCTTAGGCAGGACGGTGACGTCAATTTTCCGCTCGGCCCGGGTTTCCCAGAGTTCGATCTGGGCCAGGGTCTGGTTGGTGAAGCTGTTGCTCATGACAAAGCTCGGGTGACCGGTGGCGCAACCGAGGTTCACCAAGCGTCCGTCGGCCAACAAATAGATGCTGTTGCCGGCAGGGAAGGTGTACTTATCCACCTGAGGCTTGATGTTAAGCTTTATGATGCCGGCGATCTTCTCCAACTTTTCCACTTGGATCTCGTTGTCGAAGTGACCAATATTGCAGACGATGGCTTGGTCTTTCATCTTCTCCATGTGGTCCGCGGTGATGATGTCCTTATTGCCCGTGGTGGTGACGTAGATGTCGCCAATGCCGAGGGTGTCTTCCACCGGCATGACGCGGTGGCCAGCCATGGCGGCTTGCAAGGCGCAGACCGGATCGATCTCATTGACGATAACCTGCGCACCCATGCCCTTGAGAGCTTCGGCGCAACCTTTGCCCACATCTCCGTAGCCGCAGACGACGCCGACCTTGCCGGCGATCATGACGTCGGTGGCGCGCTTGATCCCATCGAGAAGGGATTCACGGCAACCATAGAGATTGTCAAATTTCGACTTGGTGACGGAGTCGTTGACGTTGATGGCCGGGAAGAGGAGCTTGCCGGCATTTTGCATCTCATAGAGACGATGAACGCCGGTGGTGGTCTCTTCAGAAACGCCTTTCAGTTCCTTGACGATCTCGTGAAAAATGCCGGGCTGTTCCTTCTGAACTTTTTTCAGAAGAGCTTTGATGACGGATACCTCATGGTTGTCGGTGGGTTCGTCCACCCACTTGTCGCCGTCTTCCATTTCGTAGCCTTTGTGGATGAGAAGGGTCACATCGCCACCATCGTCCACGATGAGCTGCGGGCCTTTGTTGCCCGGAAATATGATGGCCTTCCAGGTGCATTCCCAATATTCTTCGAGGGTTTCGCCCTTCCAGGCAAAGACCGGGGTGCCAGTCACAGCAATGGCCGCTGCGGCGTGATCCTGGGTGGAAAAAATATTGCAGGAAGCCCAGCGCACGTCGGCACCGAGTTCCTTGAGGGTCTCGATCAACACGCCGGTTTGAATCGTCATGTGGAGAGAACCGGTGATGCGCACGCCATTGAGCGGCTTTTTGGGACCGTATTTTTTGCGGGTGGCGACAAGGCCCGGCATTTCATGCTCGGCGATGTCGAGTTCCTTGCGACCAAAGTCGGCCAGGGTGATATCGCGGACGTGGAAGTCGTCGGCAGTGGGTGCCGAGGTTTTCGGTGCGTCCGTAGGTGTTAGTGTTGCAGTTGTCATAATGATTTAGTGTTAAGTTTTAAGAATAAAGTTTTAAGTGGTGGGGCTTGTTGACGATTTCGTCCGAATCACTGATTTGCGGAGACCTTCGAGTCTGGCGGAAATTTCATACTTAAAACTCTTTGTTCTTTAGCCGACTGCTTTTTTCAAAGCGGCAGCTTTGTCGGTGTTTTCCCAGGTGAGGTCGGCATCGGTCTTGCCGAAATGTCCGTAGTTGGTGCTCTTCGAATAGATGGGACGCAACAGATTGAGTTGTTTGACAATGTCGGCGGGCTTGAAGCTGAAAGTGTCCTTCACGGCGCGTTCGATCTTGGCTTCTGAGGCGGTGTGGGTCCCGAAGGTGTCGATGTGGATACTGACCGGACGGGGATGACCGATGGCGTAGGCAAACTGGACTTCGCATTTCGCAGCCAGACCGGCCGCGACGATATTCTTGGCCACGTAGCGGCCCATGTAGGCGGCACTGCGATCGACCTTCGAGGGATCCTTGCCGGAGAAGGCTCCGCCTCCGTGACGGCCCATGCCCCCGTAGGTGTCCACAATGATCTTGCGGCCGGTGAGGCCGGCATCGCCCTGGGGACCGCCAATGACAAAGCGGCCGGTGGGATTGATGAGAAACTCGGTCTTGGCTGTCAGCAGCTTCTTTGGCAGAACTTTCCTGACGACGTTCTCAATGCAGAATTTTTCGATCTCGCGGTGGCTGACGCCCTCGGCGTGCTGGGTCGAGATGACGACGTTCGAGATCGCGACCGGCTGGCCGTCCTGATAAATGACCGAGACCTGACTCTTGGCGTCGGGACGAAGCCAATCGACGACGCCGCGTTTCCGCAGACGGGTGAGTTCGCGTCCCAGACGGTGGGCAAACATGATGGGCGCCGGCATCAATTCCCGGGTCTCATTCGTGGCATAACCGAACATCAGGCCCTGGTCCCCGGCGCCCTGCTCGGCGGTCTTCTTGCCGGCCGCCTTTTTGGCATCCACGCCTTGGGAGATGTCCTCACTCTGGCGGGTGAGGTAGTTATTGATGAAAACATGATCCGCGTGAAAAATGTCGTCGTTGTTGATGTATCCAATACCGCGGATGGCATCGCGAATGACCTCGCTGTAGTCAAAGCTGGCTTTGGTCGTGATTTCTCCGCCCACCACCACCATATTGCTCTTCACAAAGGTCTCGCAGGCGACCCGGCTGTTCTTGTCCTGGGCTAGGCAGGCGTCGAGGATGGCATCGGAAATGGTGTCGCAGACTTTGTCGGGATGACCTTCGCCCACGGATTCGGATGAAAAGATGTAGCTTCGTGACATGATATTTTCGTATTTTCGGTTACTGTTTGGAGTTACTGTTATTTACTTATGAAGATATTGCAATATCTTCATAAGTCAAATGGCCTCCCTTGTCAAATCCCTCCGAATACTTTCTGACCCGACGCGGTTGCGGCTTCTGTTATTGCTCGCGGACGAGGAACTGACCGTGGCGGAGTTGCAGGACATTCTTGGGATGGGGCAGTCTCGCATTTCAGCCAGTCTGGCTTTATTGAAACGGGAGGCTCTGGTGAACGACCGACGGGTGGGCAAGAACATCTTTTATTCCGCACGCGTGGGGGCTTTGGGTTCGGTGGGGCCAGTATTGGAAGCCGCCCGGGAGGAATTACCCGAAGCGCAGCGGGACCGAACCGCTCTCGGGCTTGCCTTGCGTAAGCGCAAGGATCTGGCGGCCGGATATTTCAACAAGCTGGCCGGAAAATTCGGCAGGACCTACATTCCCGGGCGATCCTGGCAGGCGCTGGCCCATTCCCTGTTGCGGTTGATGCCGCCCATGGTCATTGCCGATCTGGGAGCGGGCGAAGGTACCTTGTCGCAATTGTTGGCGGGTTCGGCCAAAAAAGTCATCGCGATTGACAGTTCGGAAAAGATGGTTGAATTCGGCACGAATCTGGCGCTCGAAAACAAGCTCCATAATCTCGAATACCGTCTTGGGGACATCGAAACGCCGCCCATTGACGACGCCAGCGTGGATCTGGCGTTATTCAGTCAGGCCCTGCATCACGCCGCCAGCCCGCAGACAGCCGTAAATGCGGCCCACCGCATTTTACGTCCCGGCGGACGCATCGTCATCCTCGATCTGGTCAGTCACAGCTACGAACAAGCCCGCGAACTCTACGCCCACGTCTGGCTGGGGTTTTCCGAGGTGGAACTTCATGAGATGCTGCAGGAGGCGGGATTTTCCGAAATCGATGTCCGAGTGGTGGCCAGGGAGAAACAGGCCCCAAATTTTCAGACCGTATTGGCCACAGCGGTACGAATGCGCTGAAGACGACTATATTGCGTCGGCATTTCCATTGTCACACGCCGGATCGGTGCCTAGTCTCAGTACACAATGCGCTTGATGGTTTGCCCTCGGCTTGGAGTCACCCGATTTCACGAATCTCCGGTGACCCACTTCGTGAGCTTAATTGATCCCGATGAGCGGGAAACTCCGCTGCAAGCCCCGAAGTCCACCACTCACACCCTGCGGTTGATTTTCAATGATCTCGATGACATCGAGAAAACGTTGCCCATGTTTGCCCGCTATTCATCCCCGGATGAAAATGACGTGGCCCGATTGGTGGCCTTCGGCCATGCGATGGAATCGCTCCCCGACTGGGGGCTTCTGGTGCATTGCGAAGCCGGCATCAGTCGCTCGACCGCCTCGGCCATCACCATTATCACAGCCGCCGGGTATCATCCCGCCATCGCCTTCGGCATGGTGCGCCGCGCCTGCCCGGCCATGTTGCCCAACCGGCGGATGCTCCGGATGGCTGACGATCTCTTGAAGACGAAAGGAGCTCTTTGCCACATGGCCGAGGTACATCGCCGCAAGGCGTTTCTCCGGGCGGGCTATGAAGATCCCACCCTCACCCGCCAACGCGAAGCGAAAGAGACCGCCGCGGGCGGCCCTGCCCGTCGAGGAGGCCGACCGGGGTTCTTCCGGCGGCTCTTTGCGAGATTTCTCGGCTCGCCAAAAATTTCTCAAGCCGCTCCCCGACAGCCTGTGCTTTTGGGGGCAAGACCCGCGCCGCCTTCGTCGCAACCGGCCAAGACCCACTAAGAATGGACGGAATCCCGTCCCATCCAAATCCCATGTCCGGTGGCGATGGTCTCCCGGTTCCACAGCAAAAAAATGAGCCGCTCTTTCGAAGAAATTGACCACTGCGAAACCCCTCTGGGGGAATTGACCCTGCGTCGTCGCCGGATTCCCCTGCTCGACGATGAGGAGGTGTTCGAGGTGATCCTCAACGAGGAGTTTCTCATGTCGAGTCTCTTCCATGTTGCGGAAGAGGAACTGTCTCGTCTCGGGCTGGCGGCCTGCCCGGGATTGGAACGGGATGTGGTGGTCGGTGGCTTGGGTTTGGGGTACACGGCCCGGGCGGCCTTGGAGATTCCGGACGTACGTTCGGTGATGGTGGTGGACGCTCTGGCGGAAGTCATCGGCTGGCACCAGACCGGGAAGGTGCCCCTTGGAGCCGCGCTGACGGCCGATCCGCGCTGCCGCATGGTCCATGCGGATTTTTTCGAACGGGTGGCTTCGGCGGGGCTCGATCCTGACGATCCGGGACGCCGGTTCCATGCCATTCTTCTCGATATCGATCACACCCCCCGGCATTTGCTCCATCCAAAAAATGCCGCATTTTATGGGGAGGCGGGGTTGCGGCGGCTGGCCCATCACCTGCATCCTGGCGGAGTCTTCGCCATGTGGGCGGATGGCCCCCCCGATGCCGATTTCCTTGCCACGCTCGGGATCGTTTTCATCGAACCGCGAGCCGAGGTGGTGACCTTTTCCAATCCGATTCAGAACTCCGAATCGTCGAGCACCGTCTATGTGGCCCGGCGGAATGAGCCACAAGGTTAAGACTCCGTTGAGACTCAGGAATCGTCGGTTCTCCCGGTCATGGGCACAAATCGCACCTCAATGAGGGATATTCGTTTCATCCCGTCGTGGGATTTTTCCAGCAGGACGAGTTCCTGGACGGCATTGGCGGGGCCGACCGGGATGACGAGCCGTCCGCCTTCGCGGAGTTGATCTGGCAGGGCGCTTGGAATCTCATCCGGGGCACAGGTGACGGCGATGGCGTCAAACGGGGCGGCCTCCGGCCAGCCCTGCCGGCCATCCCCGGTGCGGACATGAACGTTTGTGTACCCCAATCGCTCCAAGGTTTGTCGGGCGGTTTTGGCCAGGGGCTTGATGATTTCAATCGAGTAAACCTCCCGGGCGAGTTCTCCAAAAACGGCGGCCTGGTAACCGGAACCGGTGCCGATCTCAAGAACCCGGGACTGAGGGTTCAGGGCCAGCGTTTCCGTCATCAGCGCCACGATGTAGGGTTGAGAAATGGTTTGTCCGTGGCCGATGGGCAGAGGGTCATCCTCATAGGCCTGTGAACGCAGATCCGGCGGCACGAACTCATGGCGGGGAACGTTTTCCATGGCGACCAGCACCCTGGGGTCAGTGATCCCGCGGCCCTTGATTTGAGTTGTGATCATGTCCATACGAGAGAATTCCGGGTCGGTCTCCGCCGCCCCATGGGTGCCGAAGCCAAGTCTGACCCGTGCGGCGAGCCCCCAACCGAGGTTCATCCTTCAATCTAAAACCTAAATATCTTGTTGCACGGAAGATTTTCCAATGAAATGTAGTAATCCTTCCCCGGGTGACCGGGCCCACTCTCAATGTTTCCGCGGCGGTTTCCCCTCTCCGATCTCGGAAAAGCGACGGCAAACCTCAGACATTTTCACCACGAGCAGATCCCCGGGGCCGGGCACTTCCTCCCCGCATATGCCGCTCAAAAAGTAGCTGCTTTGACGGAAAAATTTCTCTATTCCGTGCGGTAAAAGCCCTAATAAGAATCCATGCCCAAGCCCAACCCCGCCCGCCTTCGCCGCGCTGCCACCACCGCCGCTGTTTTCGACGACAGCGGACGCATTCTCCTGCACCAGCGATCGGACAACGGACTCTGGGCCCTGCCTGGCGGTGCCATTGAAACCGGCGAACAAGCGGATGAGTCTATCGTCCGCGAGGTGGTGGAGGAAACTGGCTACATTGTCGACGTCGTCCAGTTAGTTGGTATTTACTCAGATCCGAAATCGACCACGATCACCTATCCCAATGGTGATGTGGTGGCGTATGTCAGCCTTCTCTTTAAATGTAAATTGACCGGAGGAGAGTCCGCCTTGAGCGACGAGTCCATCGCGGTGGATTGGTTCTCTCCCCATGCCCTACCAGAGCCCTTCCTCGATTCCCATCGGATCCGGATCGATGATGCGATTTCCGGTCAGATCGCAGCCTTTTATCGCTGAAGAGAGACGGATTGAATCCGCAGATTCGAAGGCCAGACCGTTGCCAGAGATGAAAGACGACCGGGTTCCCCGCCCGGTAATCCGCGATTGCCTAAGGGGATTTCTCGGATCCGTCGGATTCGATGGATCCGATGGATTCCGCAGCTTCGGCGGCCTGCCGATAATACACCGCCGTGTGACCCACTTGCTGCACGAGCTGGCTGCCGGTCTTCGTGGCCAAATCCCGAGAGAGAGATTTGCGCTCGTCCTTGAATCCCTCGAACCGCAACTTCACAAGCTGAGTGCGCTGGAGGGCTTCATCCAAGGCGGCAATAAGCTCCGGCGTCGCACCCGCCTTACCAAGCCGAACCGTCGGTTTGATCCGCTGGGCCCGGATCTTCAGTTCCCGTAGATTGGATTTGGTATCGGACATAAAGAGGATATTCTGAGAGGCGCTGCCGATTCGGAAAGCCTATTTGCTGACAATCTTCGCCCGATTCCCGAAAACCCATGCCCCTGGATCTGCGATTCGCTCCAGGCCTCCGGCGGAAAAGCGATGCATCGGCCATTTGGGAGTGACGCGAAACTGCGAATCATCAAGGATTCCCGCCTTCCATGATCGATCGCCTCGAATCCCAGATCACCTTTCTCCTTGAAGCGGACAAGCTGAAGGAGATCCAACGTCGCACCCATCTCTTGTCGGGTTCCCGCTTGGAGAATTCCGCCGAGCACAGTTGGCATTTGGCTCTCATGGTGATCATGAAAGGATGGATTCCGTGAAAAATCCCCGGATCCGCACCTTGGAGGAAGCGAAGGCCTACGTCCTCAAAGTCAAAGTCTGCGGGATTTTTTCCGACAATGAAGGCCGGATGGTATGCCTCTGGGATGCCGTCGATCTTCCCGAGCGCCGGCCCGGAGAAAAAGGTTGGGGGCAAAAAATCACGGCGGTCTGGACCTGGAAGAATGAACTTCCCGCCCGCTGGCCGGACAAGTTCTTCTACGGGAAACTCCCCAGGGGTCTGGCCGTTCTTATGACCGTAAACCATCTTCGCAAGAATCATTATCCAAAAACGCATCTGCCCCTCCGCCAATGCAGCCACCTGGCGAGGAGAATTTTTGCCCGGCTCAAACTCGATCCGATGACTACCGCCGCGTTGCGCAAGGAACTCAGCATGACCGAAAGGCCGGCGAGAACGCATTTCGAGAAGGCCCTCTTGGAACTCCAAACCACCCTCAATATTTCTCGTCGCAACAGCCTCACCGACAAAAATGACACCTGGGTCCTTTTCAGTGAGCAGCATCTCGATGTGGTGCGCCTCCTGGCCCCTTGACCCAAGGAAGCGATGGGGCTCAGGCGGAGAGCTCCCGAGCTTGGGGCAGCTCAGACCTTGACCGGACGCTGCTTGGCGTCCGACGCAATGCAGGCGTCGAGCACCTTTTGGGCCTCGGCCCCGGCGACGAAATCCGGTTGATCCTGTTTCCCGGATCGAATGGCGCGCACAAAGCGCAGATAGTTGGTGGGGGTCGCAGGGGCCTCCACGTCTTTCCACAGGTCCTTGTGAAGGTTTGCCCCCGAGCAGATCCGGTAACCCGTCGTGGTCCGGTCTGAGTCGATATCGACCGAGCCCTTGGTACCGGCGATCTTGAGGTGGAGCCGGTTGGCGTGGCCTCCGCACCAGCGAGTGGTATGGATTGTTCCGAGGGCCCCATTCTGAAATTCTAGGTTGATAATGGCGGAGTCATTCGCATCCAGCTTGTATTCGCCAATGCGGTTGCCTGGCGCTTTGGGGAAGGTCTTAAGGCGGCAGAAGAGCGAGGAAATCGGCCCGACCGGGAAAGTGGCGAAATCCACGATGTGAACCCCCACGTCCCCGAGTACTCCCTTGCTGCCGTGGCCAGAGGACAGCCGCCAGAGCCAGGCGGGGGTGGTGCGCCAGTTGCCCCAGGAGCTACTGACGAGCCAAGCCTGAAGATAGCTCGCCTCCACATGGCGAATCTCGCCAAGGGTCCCCTTGCGAACCAATTTGGCCACGGCTTGGATGGCCGGCCAGTCCCTATAGGACAGATTAACCATGGCGATGACGCCGGCCTTGCGGGCGGCCGTTACCATTCGATTGGCGTCCGGGGCGTTGAGGGCGAGGGGTTTTTCGCAGAGCACATGTTTGCCTGCCTTGAGGCATTGCAGGGCGAGCGGCGCATGGAAGGCGTCTGGGGTGACAATGCTCACCGCATCAAAATCCACCCCAGCCAGAAGGGCGTCGCTGCCCTGAAAGGCTTGGGGGATGCCATGCTTCTTGGCGAATTTGCGAGCCCGGGCGAGATCCACGTCAGCGGCAGCCACGACCTGGCAGTCCTTATTCTTGGCGAAATTTTCGGCGTGGACGTTGGCCATGCCTCCGGTGCCGAGGATGGCGATGCGGGTGGGTTTCTTGCTCATAGCTGGATACTCCTGGTTATTTGTGTCCGACAGTTGACCTCTGCGCCGCGGCGGAATCCTCCGGCAGGGTCTCGAGCGGGAGACAATTCGGGCAGTCGTCAGGGATGGTCACCGTGGGACGAGCCCAATGCACGGCGTTGGTGATGACCTGCTGCACCTCCGGTTGGTGGTAGGTCGGATAAGTTTCGTGACCGGGCCGGAAGTAAAAAACCCTTCCGTGACCACGCTGCCAGGTGGCGCCACTGCGGAAGACTTCCCCACCGGTGAACCAGGAGATAAAGATCAACTCGTCGGGGGTGGGAATCCCGAAGGGCTCACCATACATCTCCTCGGAGGGAATTTCAAAATAGTCCGCAATCCCGCGGGCAATGGGGTGATTTGGCAGAATGTTCCAGAGCCGTTCCTTGTCATTGGCTTCCCGCCATTTCAGGGAACAGGTCGTGCCCATGAGGGCCTTGAAAAGTTTCGCAAAATGCGCCGAATGAAGGGCAATCAACCCCATGCCTTCGAGAACACGACGCTTGGCCCGCTCGACCACCTCGTCCGAAACTTCAGCGTGGGCCATGTGCCCCCACCAGAGCAAAACGTCGGTTTCGGCCAGAACCTGCTCGGAAAGGCCATGCTCCGGCTCATCCAGCGAGGCGGTGCGAACCGTGAACCCCTCCTCCTTGCGCAAAAAGGCAGCGATGGTTTCGTGGATCCCTTGCGGATAGATTTCCGCGACTTTGGGATTCTTTTTTTCGTGGCGAAATTCGCCCCAGACAGTAATGCGAAGAGTCTCAGTCATAGAAGATTTCCGTTTGACCGTAGAGCTTACATCTATGGAGCTCAATGGCAATTGATTGCAATTGTCTGCGATTGATAACAAATTTCCGTCGTGGAGGTTTCGAACGCAGCAAGAGATATGGAGGCCGTTCTCCGGCGACTTCTGGCGGGTCGACAGCGGGTGCATACCCCGAGCTTGCAGGGATCCTATCAACGGGTTCCTGGAACATGGTTTCACGCCGTGCCGGAAGTGTTTCTTCAGATCGGAGGGGGGACGGATTTTTCGGGTCCGGGCGGAGATTTTCGGCTCGGCACCGGGGATGTTTGCATCATGCCGGCCGGAGTCCCCCACGGCGAGGTCCCTCGGGATCTGAGAACGAAGTTTGAGACCCTGGTGAGCTGGCCGGTCCGGGAGGGATTCGTTCTCCTTCGAACCCGCGCGACCCCTGAGGGAACGATGAAGGTCGTGGCCACCCACCGCCATATCAGCCCCTGCGGACAGGCGGCCTTCCGCTATCTGGAGGACATCTCGACTCCGGTCCGCCCCTCCCATCGCCGCAGGCTTGAGAAAAATCTTCTGGAGGCGTTTTTGATTACTCTGTTGGGCGAACTCCACCGCCCTGCGGTCGGAACCCCCGGCAATCGCCGTTGATCGCCGCAACCGAAAAGCAAGCCCGCCCGCTGTT
>CALBXK010000237.1 GCA_937890535.1 uncultured Spartobacteria bacterium | reverse complement strand
TCATCGGCAATTACGATAACTTGAAAGCTCCGGAGTTTGTCGAACCGGACGTGGACTACATTTGCTTCTCCGACGGGCCGATTCGGGCTCATCCCATTTGGACCGTCGTCCGGATTCGATACTTTCATATCGATCCCACGCGTACGGCACGTTTTGTAAAACTCAATCCCCACAAATTGCTGCCACAATACGAGATTTGCATCTGGGCGGACGCCAACATTCTTTTAAGAAAACCCCTAAGGCCCCTGATTGAGGAACTCGGCCCTGACGCCCCGCTTCTCTTTTTAAAACATCCGAGACGTGAGTGCGTCTATGAGGAAGCCGAAGCATGCAAAGTCTTGGGCAATGAAGCCGATGACGCACTTGATCGTCAATGCCTTCGGTATCGGACCCTGGGAATCCCAGAAAATTGCGGACTCTACGAGACCAATTTCTTTATTGTCGATACCTCGAACCACGAGACCCGCCTCTTCTTTGAGACGTGGTGGTCGGAACTGCAAAAAGAAAGCCGCCGCGATCAACTCGCGCTTGCCTTTGTAAAGTTCACAACCGGCATAGAGCCCAACTATCTTTTCGATGGAGTTTTTTGCACACGCGACAACTCCACCTTTGCACTGTTTTCTCATGGATGCCGAAGGAACGGGTACTTCGAGGACCCGGAATTTCTCAATCAAATTCAGTCATTTCAATTGCAACCCACGGCACAAACTTGGAAGCAGAGAAATGAACCCTACATCAAGCCCCCCCTTCCTGGACGCCCCCCGGCGGCTGTGGTTATTTGCATTCATAATTCCTACGAAGCGGTCAGAGAATGTGTTGAGTCGGTGATTGCCACTTTTCTGCCTGAAGACAAATTGGTTATCGTTGACGATGCTTCGAACGATGAACAGATCCTGGCCTATTTGTCGGATCTCCAGACCAACAGGGGCACCAGGGTCTCCCTCCTTCGGAATGAAGAGAACTTGGGATATACCAAGAGCGCGAATCTCGGCATGCGGGCGGCAACCACTGAATTCTTGGTCCTCTTAAACAGTGACGCCGTGGTTCCAATGCGCTGGTTGGACAAAATCTTCAACGCGCTATATTCCCATCCGGATGTTGGCGTGGTCGGGCCGATGTCGAACGCGGCCAGCTACCAGTCCCTTCCCGACATCGCAGGCACCAAAGATCAAACCGCCGTGAATGACTTCCCTTGCGGGCAGGATCTCGATTCGATCAATCAGCTCTGCGTTGATCTGTCTAACGAAATTGTACAATACCCTCTGGTTCCACTGGTTCATGGCTTTTGCCTCGCGATAAAGAACGAAGTTTTCGAACGCATCGGGTATTTCGACGAGGAACTCTTTCCCTTCGGCTATGGTGAGGAAAATGACTTCTGTCTCCGCGCCGGTGAGGCGGGTTTCGATCTGATGCTTGCCAACGACCTCTTTGTCTTTCACCACAAATCCCAGTCATTTTCTGATCCTCTGCGACGAATGGAATTGATGCGTGATGGGTCTATTGCGCTTGAAACAAAACACGGTCGGGATCAGGTTCGCGATTCTGTAAGAATCATGAAACATCACCCGTGCTTGCAACAGATTCGCCGCAGGTTCACGGAGGAATGTGACAGCAGAGCTTCCCCACTTAATCCATAGAATCTTCAATTCAGAGGAGAACGAAGCGCCTATCCATGGAAGAGGCCACTTCTCGTGACCGGGACGCAGATCACTGTCCAGACAATCGTCGACACACTCAAAACAGCGAGAGCACGCTGCGTGAAAATACCTCCGGGGATTGTTCTGCTGAAACTCTGGCGAGTGCCTTGCTCCGGATCTCCCGCCAAAGTATTTCCTGAGTGTAAAGTCTGATACAGTTTTCGGCGAACTCTCCTGGATCATCCGAGGAAAGCAACTCCTGGCCCGAGACCCATTGTAATTGCTCTGCCAATAGATTCGTCGCGACAACGGGAAGGCCGTGGGCCGCTGCCTCATGGACCTTGTGAGGGATCCCGGCGGCAAACCGGGTTGGCGCAATGAAAACCCGTGAGTTAGCATAGAGGCTTCGTAGATCCTCAACCGCACCGAGCCAATAAAGGGATGCGTTTTCGATATTCTTAAAAATTGCGCCAGAATTGGCGCCAACAATTTTTACGTCGATATCCTTTCCAAGACGTTTTTGGATCAGGGGAAAGATCTCTCGGGCAAACCAAAGAATCGAATCCGAGTTCGGTGAATCCTCATCGGTGAGGCGGCCGACAAACAAAAATCCCCTCCGCTCCGAAAATCCGTTTGACGCGGGCTGGACGTCAAGGCTGTGATTTACCATACGCAAATTCGAAATACCCGCTTGGCGAAAATGGGTAGCTTCGCGTTCAGAAACCACGACGGTTGCATCGGCATGTTCAGCGAGACGCAATTCGTTCCTGAGCATCGTTTCTGCGTCGCTGACCGGCAAAGGATGACCCAAGACCTCCGCCCTCTGAATGTCACGCAAGGCCACAACCGCTTCTGCGTCGTAAATTATCTTGATTCCCTCAAGGAGGTGCGGCGCGGCCCTCCGAACCGTCAACACCTCCTCCATATTTTGCGGCCGACTGGCAATGAGGATGTTATAATACCCGGTCCGTTCCATCAGGAAGGCACGGAGGTCATCGAGGGTGCGACCACCTATCACTTCGATCCCGCGGGGCAACACCCGATAAGCATCCTCCAACTCCACATCGTCCTGGCGGCGTGGCCACAAGGTGACAAAAAACCCCGCCCGGTCGAGAGTTCGCAGAATTTCCAGAGCGCGAGGGCATCCACTGCCCTTGGTGGGCAGCGGTACAAAATCATCAAGAAATAAGATCCTTCCCTTCGCGGGCCTGCGCGAGCGGGCGTGGATAATGGACCCTTCGCTGGGTGCCCGATGGCCCTCCAATATTTTTTCATGCTTCGATCGGAGAAGGGCAATATTCTTTCGCTGTTGAGCGATGGCCGAGGCCGGTTTGACAGAGCTGGCGAACTCAAAATGATCGATGACGGCCCCAGGTTCATAGACGACCCGCAGCCCCTGTTCATAGAATCTCATGCACAGGTCCGTCTCCTCGGAGTAGGCCGGTGAAAAACCCTCATCCAAACCAGCAACCGCTTCGAAGCAGCTCCGTCTCACGAGCAAGAAGGCAGCCGAACAAAAATCCACGTCACGGCGAAACATGGCCTCGCAGGCATTCTCGACAAGTCCCCGTCCGTATCCCAAGCAACTCCCATCGGCCCATATGATACTACCGGCCTCCTGAAGGGTTCCATCCGGCAACACGAGACGGCCACCCACCGCCGCAATATCCGAGGCGCTTTCCAGGGTGCTGACGGCATTCGCCAACGCATTAGGACGTAGAACGGCATCATTATTCAGCAAAAGCAGGTGTTCACCCCGTGCTTTCGCCGCCGCTTGATTCACCCCTTTCACAAAACCAGCATTCGCGGTGTTCCTCAGCACGTTGGCGCCGTGAACCCGTTCGAGCAGAGAATCTGTTTGATCCGTCGAATTGTTGTCCACAATCACCAACTCGATGGGGATCTCTGACTCCAGTTCCAGGCATTGAAAACAAAGAAGAGAAAATGCGGCCTGGTTATAGAGGACCACCAGAACCGAGATCTTTGGTGGCCCGGAACATTCCAGCTCAATTCGAGTTTCACTTTTCAGAAAGACCTGCAATTCAGCCTCGAGATGAACCCGGAAGGCGTGTTTGAGAGGGTCCCCCGGAATTGTCTCGTCCGCAGGTGATGGACCGTCGGAGGTCAGAGGCTTTTTGCCGGAATTCCCGCCCTGCGAGGTTTCCGCAGCCCCGCGCAGTCGCGCCAAAATCCTTTTGCGACGCTTCCTGACGGAAAGCTCCAGGCGCCTGAAAAAACCATGATGGTTTTCGGCTGGTATAGGGCGCCACCGACTGAACGCCCGTCGAAACCAGGATTTTTGCCACAGTCCCAGGGATTCCATGGCCGTCTGATACTCCAGGCTGCGTTCCTGAAGACTTTGAACAACGAATTGCATTCTTTCGATATTCTTCTCCAGGAAGTGAACTCTCTTGCGATGCAGAGCCACCGTTCGCGCGAGGCCTTTCCGCGACTTCTGAAATGTTTCTGTAGAGTTCGCCAAATGCGGCTCCAATTGGAGCGTCTTATCGGCGCGAATGCCCCGGGATATCCCCTCTCCCAACCGGGCATAGGCCATCCGAACGTGATTTGCAGCGCCATCGGTAGGAAGTTCGAAAAGGCTTTGAAGGGCTTCCGGCAGTTCCTTTCCGATGCCTAAAATTCCAAGTCCATGGCCATGGAAAAACTCAAAATGCGGATATTGGGGCTTCAGCTCCTCCCAGAGGCGAAAAATACCAAAGTCCTCCCGATGCCCACAGGTGTCATGAAATAAAATGATGCCCCGATCCGACACCTTCGGCAGCCAGGTTTCAAAATCGTGTCGTACCGCTTCGTAACGATGCAGCCCGTCGATGTGAAGAAGGTCAATCGAACCATCCTCGAATTGGTCTACCGCCTCATCGAACGAGGAGCGGATCAATGTCGAAAAACTTCCATAATGCTCTCGATTGTGGGCGACTATCGCGGAGAAGACCTCTTCTCCGTAGAAAGAAGAGGGTTGGTCTCCTTTCCACGTATCGATGGCATGGCATTTCGTGTCCAATCCATGGGCCTTGGCACTCTGGCAGAACGCCATGTAGGACAACCCGCTGTGGACACCCAATTCAACCAGACAGCGCGGTCGGTGGATTTCCATGAGCCAAAATGCAAACGGCGCATGATCGTGCCATACCGACGCAACGGGGACCCAGTCAGCCATCCAAAAGCTGGATTCTGACAAAAACGTAAAGAACGTTTCCGGATCGCCATTTCTTTCCATTGTCGGTCCTTACAGCAAAACTCTCTCGGCGGAAAGGAAGAGATTGCTCCCAAGCCGTCAAGCCTCCCGTTTCAAAACTCCAAACTCCAAAATCCGCCGAAAAAACAAACTTGGCAATGAAGACCCCGACAGCTATAAGTTCCCCCTGTCTCTGTCGGCATCGGTATTCCCGGCTCCGAGAAGGATCGCCCCTGTTCCCCTCTTCCGTGGGAGAACCGGCCCAAACCGCCACTACACTATTTCGACCGATGACATGAAAGTCGCAGATATTGCCAAACACCTTGAAGGGACTCTGGATGGAGATGGTGAAATTGAAATTCATCAGGTCGCGAGCCTCGATTCGGCAAGGTCAGGAGAGATCAGCTTTGCTCTATCGACAATCAATGCCGACCTGCTCAAACAGTCCCGCGCTTCCTGTGTCATCGTTCCGGAATCCTTTGCCGAGAAGGTTCCTTTTCCCGTCCTAAGGGTCAAGAACCCCAAACTCGCGTTTGCCAAAGCCGCATTGTTTCTCGGTTCACAGAAAAAATCTCGGGGTGAAATTCACCAGCTAAGTTCCATTTCCGAAAACGCGAAAATTGGCGACAAGGTTCAAATTGAAGCCTTTGTGTGCGTTGGTGATTCCTCCGAGATCGGCGACGAAACCCACCTTCATGCCGGAGTAAAGATCGGGCGAAACGTGAAGATTGGTCGAAGATGCATCATCCACTCCAATGTGGTCCTGCGGGAAAATGTCACCCTCGGTGACAACGTGATCCTACATCCAGGGGTCGTCCTCGGTGCGGATGGATTCGGCTACGTCACTGATGGTGCGAACGGCCATACCAAATTTCCACAAATTGGCAGCGTCACCGTTGAGAATGATGTGGAGATCGGCGCAAACACCTGTATCGATCGCGGCGCCCTGGGCGAAACGCGTATCGGTGAAGGCACCAAGATCGACAATTTGGTGCAAATTGGACACAATGTGGAGATTGGCAAACGGGTCATCATTGCGGGACAGACGGGAATTTCCGGAAGCTCAACGATTGAGGACGACGTGATCCTGGCCGGCCAGGTAGGAATCGCCGACCATGTCAAAGTCGAAAAAGGTGCGATCATTGGCGCTAAATCAGGAGTCATGGCTAGAAAAATTGTGCGGGTGGGACTCTGGGCCGGCTATCCGATTCAACCTTGGCATGAATACCGACGAAATCTGGCTAAGTGGAATAAATTTGTGAAGACCTTGTGACTCCAAAACTGTCCGGCAGGGCAGCGGTGGTGAACTGATCCCGATCAAGTCGTATTTCGATCTTGAAGGGTTCTCTGGCCTCTGCAGGTATGGCAGTTGATCAGGGTCATCACGGCTGCTCCGTTTCCACTGTCTGGGTTGAATCTGGATTCAGATTCGGCCAATTCCGAAGATTTCTCCCGAGATAGACCGTGGGTCGTGAGACACCACTGGGGGACTGAGAGAGATCGAACTCCTTGAGCAAAGTCACCTCATCAAAAAGCTCCACAAGTTGGGTGTCCAACGCGGTGTCGACTCCATAAACTACGATAAGAGCATCGTTCCCTTTCAATTCCCGCGGGGAACCCCAGAGAGCATGCTGGGATCCCGCAGCATGGCCAGCCCGGATAAAGGGATACACCTGCGGCCGACCCGGAAGATAAAACGCCAACTCACTGGTCATATACCGATGCCCCTGGGTGATAAAAAACACTTTTTTCGGGTCTGGCTGGGCCGCGTGCAGGGCACTGATTTCCCCCGCCAGACGGCTCCATTCCTGCAAGCGCTGCACGGGGTTGAGGCCCGGACGGCCGATGACCTTCCATGAGAAGGCTAATATGAAGCCGTAAAAAAGAACACAGGCTCCCAGGGCGACAACAAGCCCCGGTCGGAATGCCCACCGACTTCGCTTCACCCACGAAATTCCAACGGACCAATGCCCAAAATACCAGGCAGTCGTCAGCAACAAGCCACCCGGAACAAATATGGCCGGCCAGTTCGGGTTGATCCGTTGGCGGAAGGTAAGCAGCGTCAGAACCAGGAGACCCAGCCCATTGAATACCCAAAGAAACCTCTCCCGGGATTCCAAAGAACGCCAACGGAAAAGGGCAGCCAGCAGCACTATGCCCATCAGGACACCGATGAGCGGGGTGAGGAGACCCAAGCCCGAACCAAGAAACTCGAAAAAGCGCACCAATCGTACTGTCAGCGTGGGGGAACCGGTTTCAAAGTGATGGCTGGTATGGGAAAAGGTCACCCAATCATGTTGGGCGTTCCAAACCAAAGTGGGCAACAGGGCCAGCAGAGGCAGGATCAAGGCGGTCCAAAACCACGGCGATTTGAGAACTGGCCGGTAGGCCGGGCAGACCAGCAACATCAAAAAGGTCAAAGGGTAAAAGCAAAGAGCCATTTGCTTGCTCAGCAGCCCGCCGGTCAGGAAGAGTGCCAAAATCAAGGCCGACCAGGCCTCGCTTCTCTCCGAATCCAGCATCCTCCACAAACCCAGCATAGCCCCCGTCCAACAGAGCAGAAGGGGAGCGTCAATTGTCAGGAGAAAACTCAAGGCACAATTGGCGGGGGTGAGAGCAAAAACCAAGGCGGCCATCAACCCGGTGCGGGCGTCGTACATTGACCTTCCCAAGAAGAACAAAAGTGCCAGTCCGCCTGAAGAAAGCAAAAGGGAGAAAAGCCGAATCCCAAAGACAGTGTCGGCTCCAAGAACTCTCAACCCGGCCATGATCCAAGCGATCCCGGGGGGCTTACTCACATAACCCCAATCCAAATGACGACCCCATTCCCAGTAGTAGGCCTCGTCGCCGCTGAGATCAAGAGGCAGCAGCAGCAACATCAGGAACCGGAAAACAGACAAGAGTAAGAGACCGAGAAGGAAGCAGTTCCGCAGTTCCCGATCGGATCGCGATTCCAGCCACCCAAAGCCATTGGATCTCAATCGGTGGTCCGTCATCCTACCCCTACCTCCGGAACAATCTCACAAGCAGGAACGCACCAAGGAGCCCAAAAATGATATTTGGCCACCACATGATCAGAACTGGATAAGCTCGCGGATTGCTGCCCAGTTCCCGTGCCAGGATGATGTAAAAGAAATAGCCAAATGCGATAACCAGGCTGATCCCAAAACCGATAGTGGTCTCCTTACGATGCAC
>CALBXK010000236.1 GCA_937890535.1 uncultured Spartobacteria bacterium | reverse complement strand
TCGCCAGAGACCAAAAAGCCGCATAACCCTTGGAACTTTGGCGTCGTACGCCCGATCGACAAGCAGGGGTATTTTTCCACTGGCCATAACTTGGGAATTCACGCCATGATCGTTGACCGCGTGGCGGAAAAATGTCTCGATTCGAAAAGCGCGAAGGCAGTCCGGGCCCGGGGAAAGAATAATTTTGAAATGGGAAGTACTGTGCGATATCGAACTTCGGAGAAACTTGGGTCGTTGACTATGCCTCAGGCGTTACCGAAGCGTGGTTTGAAGGCGATGAATGATGATTCCGTGGAACAGGGGGAGTGGGTCTGTTTCGGTTCTTTGGAAATTTTCCGCCAGGATTGGGAGACGGCGTGATGCAGGTAGACAGCGACACGAAGCTCGCGAGTGCGAGTTGGATATGGAACGGAAAGACATCGTCGACTGCCGACGTGTACATGTGTTTTCGGAGGCGGTTCGAAATTGTCCGACCGCGACGAGATGCTTTTATAGATCTCTCCGCAGACAGCGATTTTGTCGCCTGGCTGAACGGGGTGGAAATCGGGCGCGGGCAATTCAGTGATTTTGCGAGTCATAAGACCTATGGACGCTTTCCTCTGGGGAAGACCCTTCGAAAGGGATCGAATGTACTTGCGGTGTTGGTTTATCATCGCGGGGAGGATTTTTTCGATCATCAAGCGGGAAATCCAGGACTGATCGCCTCTCTCGAGTCCGGCCCGGAATCCATCCAAAGCGGGAAAGAGTGGCGGGGGGCACAACATTCCGCGTTCCGGTCAGGACATCGCGAGCGCATGACGCCGCAGTGCGGATTCACGTTTCAGTTCGACGCACAGGGGGAAACCGATTGGACCGTTTCCGCTTATGACGATCACCGCTGGCGGCCAGTCCGGTCTGCGCAAAGGCACGGCACCGGAAATCAGCAGACGGAACTTTCCTTAAGACCCTTGCCTGCCCTTGACGTCGGAAAACTGAAGCAGGGCTTGATTGTGGTCCAGGGCAGTATCTTTCGAGCCTCGAAACTCACGTCGGCCGCCGCAAGGATCGCGGCTTCCGCACTGCGAGCAGAAGTTCCTTCCTCGGTATTCTTCGACGAAACCAAGAATCCAGAGGATTACGTCGGACCTCCTCACAATCCGGCGCGATTTCTCTTCGAAGGATCGCCTCGCCCCCTGAGGCTAAGGACGGCTCCGGTGGGTGCCCAGGGACGATTTTTCATCTTGGATCTTGGGGAGGAGACAGTGGGTCTTTTGGAATTTACGGTCCGAGCTTCTGCGGGCACGGTTCTTGAAATCGCCCATGGCGAGCACCTGGATGATGGACGGGTTCGTGCGCAGATCGGGGGACGGAATTTTGCTGATCGCTACATCTGCGACGGGAAACAGCGTACATTTCAGATGCCCTTCCGCCGTCTGGGTGCGAGATATCTCGAAGTTCATGTGCTTGGGCATAAGGAAGCCGAATTTTTCGCTCTTGGACTTCGGCCAGTGGAATATCCAACGTTACGGAAGGGAAGTTTCCGATCTTCCGATCGCATGAGAAATCGGTGGTACGATGTTGCGGTGCGTACCCTGGAGCTGTGTCGTCATGAACACTACGAAGACTGTCCCTGGCGGGAACAGTCTCTTTATGCATACGACTGCCGACTGCAAGCCCTGTTTGGCTATCACGCCTTTGGCGACTACGATTTTGCCGCCGTTTCGCTGGGACTGCTTGGCGAGAGCCTCGATCCCCAGACTGGCCGGGTTGCGTTAACCGCCCCTGGCAGCAGTCCGGTTAACATTCCCATTTTTAGTTTCACCTGGATTGTCGCGGTGGCGGAACATTGGCTCTATTCTGGCGATCCGGTTCTTTTTGAGAAGTACCGGGACGCGATGGATTTGGTCCTGGAGAAGGCGCTGACCCGAAGGGACGAGGTCACAGGGCTGTTTCGCCCGCCCGAAGAGTCAGGGTGCTGGCATTTTTACGAGTGGACACCCGGCCTCTGTGGAAGCCTCCAGAACGAAAAGCTGAAGGGGGCGCACCACGCAGCTTATAACCTACATTTGCTCGAAGCCCTACGGTCCCAGGCTTGGATGCTACTGCACAGCGGAGAAGCCCGTGCGGCGCGTCCATGGAACCGGCTCGTCGCCACCTTGCAAAAATCCATTCATCGCGCTTTTTGGGATACACATGAAGGGATCTATCGTTCCGAACTCTTGCCGAACGGCCAAAAATGCGGCGCCCATCAATTGATTCAAGCCCTCGCGCTTTGCACAGGCGTTGTCCCTCGAAATGCAAGATCCAGGGCATTCGCAGCCTTAACCCGTTCGAGTCTGGTTCCCTGCACTCTGAGTGCGGCGTATTACCTTTTTCGGGCGGCAATTGAAGGTCCCGCTACGTGTCGCAACAAAACGCGTCAAAACCTCTCGGCTAGTTGGGAAAAAATGATTCTCTCTGGTGCCACGAGCCTTTGGGAAACCGCGGCGGGCGGGGCGGACTTTGATTATGCGGGAAGCCTTTGCCATGGCTGGAGCGCCCTGCCGGTTTATGATTGTCACGCGGCGGTACTTGGCGTGGCTCCCCTGTCTCCGGGCTTCGAGCGTTTCACGCTGAGGGTAATGGTGTCCAGACAAGCGAGGGCGCAAGGAAAAATTCCCACGCCTCACGGACTCCTTTTCGTTCAGCGTACGGACACCCCGGAGGGGTTGTGTCTCGTTGTTAAGGGACCGAGACGCTGCGTACCGGAGCTAATCGTTCTGCCGGAAACTCGCCTGCGTTGTGCGACGTATAACGGATCCTCTCTCCTCTGATCTGGCAAATCTTATGCCATTTTGCGATACGGCATTAATCCAATACCAACCAGCCGCATTCAGGGAGGCGCACTGTCGGCCAGGGAGTTTCCGAGTTCCCTGCTATTCCGCCGTCTGCCAGTTCTTGGGGTCTAGGGGAATGGCCTCCAGGATGGCGGCGGGAACAGTGGAAATCTCTGGGGAATCGCTGAGGTGGGCGTAGACTTGGCCGTCGGGAGCCTTGCCGAGCGTGATCGCGGCCAGGAGTTGCTCGCCGGCTCTGGACTCGGCTGTGTTTTCGGAAAGAACGGCAACAAATTCGACCGAACACAGGGGGGGGTCGAGTCCGAAGTCCGCCAGGCTGGCATCAGCGACCGGTGTGTAAGCGGTCGCTTCGGTCTCCGTCACAGCATTCCAAAGAGTATGCACAACCTCCTGACTGGCTGGGGAGAAGGTCGCGCCGTCTTTGATTTCCCAACCCGAAGCCTTGCGCCGGAGGGTAATGTCACCCTTCGGGGATCGAATCCGGATCTGATCCACCACATCGGGATTGAGCATAATGAGGCGGCGATCGCGTAAGGCGTCCGGCTGGACTTTCACCAACTCTGCCGTCGCGCCGGGCAGACGATAGATCGAATCGCGGGCGGTGAACTGCCCGAGCTGACTTTCGCCTTCGTTCCTGCCTAGACGGAGGGTTTGGGGACGGGTTTGGCCACCGGCAAAAAACGAGATTTCATTTTGACCCTCCGCGAGCCCGTGGACGCTGAGATCACCGGTGTCTTCGCTGACGTAATCGAGGATTCGAAGACCCAGAATCTGGTTGAGGTATTTCTCCACCTTGCCGGTGTCGGCTCGGGCGTGGAGGGGTTTGGTGATCTTCCAGCCGGAGGCGTCCTGAACCAACTCAATCTCGCCATCATCCCGGCGGATGATGACACGGTCAAGCTGGCTGGGGTTTAAATCCGTGAGTCGTCGATCTCGAAATTCTCCTGCGTCCCGGAAGGCATTGTTTAAGACCTCGTCACCGACCAGATACACATCCTCCGAGGCGCTGGTGCCAATATAGAGGCGGTTTTCCACGGCGGCGTCATCCCCAAGAGAAATGGTCAATGTGTCTTCCCCTTCGAGAGTGATGGTGCGTTTGGGTTTGTCGAGGCCGTAGATTTTACGGTCTTTTTTTGTGAGTTCACCGGCCGGAATTCGATCCACAAAGGGAAGGGCGGCGAGGTCATGAAGAAGGCGTTCCACAATGGCCTTGTCGGCGCGATCCTTCGATTTCGTTCCCAATTGCCACCCACTGCCTTGACGGTGCATCTCCAGGATGTTGTCCCTGTCGGTGATTCGGATGGTGCGGACCTCGGCGGGTTCGATCTGAGGAATCCGTCCTTCCCGCAGGGCGGATTCGGTGACTTGCGGGCCGCGGATGCGTGGTTCGATGAACACAAGAAAAACCAGGGCCGCGGCGGCAGCCAGGACCAAGAGGATGCTGCTAACTTTGCTCATTGGCGGCGGCGCCACCAGGCGATTCCCCCGCACAGGGCGGCGGCACCTGGAATGACAATGATAATCCAGAGGGTGAGCGTGCCAAGCTGCTGGTCGGAAAGGTTGAGCGAAAAATTCTGCACTGTTTTGGGCATCACCCCGGTGAGCTGGCCGCGGTCGAGCAGCCAATTCATGGAACTGAGAAGAAAGTCCAGCCCCTGGGGTGTGAGCACGGCATCGAGGGCAAACTCGCAACTGCCGACAACGACCATTTTTGCCGAAGCGATTTCGACACGATCGTCATTCACGCCTCCCCGGGACGCCGCCGCAGCCACATAGACGGGGTATCCGGCATCTCTGCCTTCTTCATAATGAACGCCAGCCTTTTCATCGGTGATGTACTCGGATTCCCCCCAAAACGCCTCCGCCGCGACAATCAACGGCCAGAGGAGGATTCCCGAGCCTCGAGACTGCTCTTCATCAAGTGCCAGCGATTGGGTTTCCCCCGGAAGAATGATATTCAGGCCGGCCAGCCGCTTGGTCACCGCATTATTTGGCAGAAACTCGCCGGTGACCGTTCGCCAGATGCCGGTCACATTTCCCAAGAGCGGATTGTTCAAAATTCGCAACACCCGGTCGTCCCGGGGAACGATGCTGGCCCCCCGGAGCAATCCGGTCAGTCGGGGCGTGGACGCCTTGGGGTCGAGCAGGACGAGAAGCCGGCCGCCCTTTTCCCAAAAATTTCTAAGGATCTCCGCCTCGCGCTCCGTCAGGTCGGTCTGGGGCGCAATAATAACCAATGCCTCGCATTCGGCGGGAATTTGGTCCGCCGAACCCAGAGTCAAAGGCGATACCGTCACGTTCTGGCGGGCAATGTATTCTGTGAATCGGGCGATGGGACTGGCCGGACCCACATCCGGTTCGCCATGACCCTGCAAAAAACAGGCGCTGAGCCGATCGGGCCGTACCAGCGCAAGAAGGGACTTGGTCAGCGCCTGTTCCCCTTTGAACGCCAGGAGGCGAGGCATCCCGCCGCTCAACACTGGACTCATATCGAAGTCCCCCATTTCCGCAACCGGGACAAATTGTGTCCGTCCGTCGTAGTCGAGGATGATTACATTCTCAGCGGCATTGAACTTGTATTTTCCTTGCAACTCGCGGGCGCGGGAGAGGTCCCGCGTGGGGTCGATCGTCTCCACGAGAAAATTCTCGCGGCCGGAGAAGGCGAGTTCCTTGAGCAGGTTCTGGACATCGGGATAAAGTTGAGTTTCGGGGGCGACGCGGGTTTGGGAGAAAAATACCGTCACCTGAACCGGCGTCTTGAGTTCCTGCAAAACCCGCCGGGTCTGGTAGGACAGCACAAATTTCTGCGAGCGCGAAAAATCTCCACGGAAGTAGTGGTTGAAGCTGAAAAAATTCGCCGCTCCCAACAACACCAACCCGGCCAGAATCTGGACGGCGACGTGGAGCCGGATCGTGAGGCGGGGAATCGCCGCGGGCTTGGTTAATTTTTCCATCGGCGGTGTTGGAAGATGTGCAGGGTGAGAAACAGAGTCATGGCCGTCATCGTCAGATAAAAGACCACCGGCCGGGTGTCGAAGATGCCGCGGGAAAAATCAGC
>CALBXK010000235.1 GCA_937890535.1 uncultured Spartobacteria bacterium | reverse complement strand
CCGCACCTTTGATCAGCAAGTGCTGCCATTCGTTTCTCGCGTCCTTCAAGATCTGGAACGAAGCCACGGTCGGCGGCAACATCGTCATGTCTCTGCCCGCCGGGCCGATGACCTCGCTCACCGCCTCGCTGGAAGGCGTGATCACCCTCTGGCCCCGCGGGGGCGAGCCCCGCAGCATGCCGGTGACCGACTTTGTCACGGGAAATCACCAAAATGTTCTTCAGCCGGGGGAACTGGTGCGTTCGATTTTTCTGCCGGCACATGCGCTGAAAAAGCAACATGCGTTCCGCCGGTTCACGCTGACGCATCTCGGACGTTCCGAGACTCTGATTGTCGGCACGCGCTGTCCGGAGCACGGGGAATTCGTCCTCACAATCACCGCCTCGACTCTCCGGCCGATGCAGTTCGCTTTTCAGGGCATCCCCACCGCAGCCGAAATGAGCACCGCGATTGATGGCATCCCGCTTGATCAGTTTCTCTCCGACACCCACGGGTCGCCGGAACACCGCCAGCATCTCACGTATTATTTCTCCGAACAAATCCGCCAGGAACTCTCCGCCTAAGCCAAAATTATGAGCTACAGAATCAACGGAAGATATTTCGATGCCCAACCACGCGCCGGTCAGTGTCTCCGCACCTTTGCCCGTGATCTGGGATGGTTCGGCGTGAAGAAAGGCTGCGACGCCGGCGATTGCGGCGCCTGCACCGTCTGGCTTGATGGCAAGCCCGTCCATAGCTGCCTTGTGCCCGCCTATCGGGCCGAGGGCCGCGAAGTCACCACCATCGAGGGCCTGGCCTGCAATGGAAATCTGCATCCCATGCAGCAGGCGTTTCTCGATGCGCAGGCCTTCCAATGCGGTTTTTGCACGGCGGGCATGATCATGACCTCCGCCAGCCTGAGCGATGAGGAGCAGAAGGATCTGCCCTTCCGCCTCAAGGGCAATCTCTGCCGCTGCACGGGTTACCATGCGATCGAAGACGCGCTGAATGGCGTGGCATCGGTCGAGGATGACCGGGCCGGACATGTCTGCGGTGCCAGTTTACAAAACCCTGTGGCCCACGACATTGTGGTTGGCGCAGCCCGGTATACGGCCGACCTAAAGATGGAGGGAATGCTCCACGTCAAGGTTCTGCGCTCGCCCCACGCTCACGCCAACGTCACCGCCATCCGCACGGATAAAGCCGCTGCACTGCCGGGCGTTCACGCCGTGTTTACGCACAAGGATGTGCCAACGCGTCCATACACCTCGGCCCTGCACGATGACTATCGTGTGGATCCGGATGACACCTTCGTTCTCGATAAGGTCGTTCGTCACGTCGGTCAGCGCGTCGCGGCCGTCGTCGCCGATACCGAAGGGATTGCCGAAGAAGCCTGCCGCCTCATCGAGGTGGATTACGAAGTTCTGCCTGCGGTGTTTGACCCGGAGAAGGCAATGCTGCCGGGCGCGCCCGTCTTGCATCACAAGGAGTTCACGGCCCGCATCCAGCATGCGGGCCAGAACATTTTCCTCAAGATTGAAAGCGAATACGGCAACGTCGAAAACGGTTTTGCCGAGGCGGAAGTCATTGTCGAAGGCACTTACGAAAGCAACAAGATCTCCCACGCCCACCTGGAGCCACACATCGCGATTGCATCGCAAAGTGAGGATGGACGAATTCACGTTCGCACCAGTTCCCAGGCGCCGTTCCAGACGAAATCCAAATTGTCCTATCTCTTTGGCATCCCGATGGAGCGGGTTCATGTATACACGGAACGCGTCGGCGGAGGATTTGGTGGCAAGCAGGAGATGCTTTGCGAGGAGCTCTGTGTTCTCGGGACGCTGAAGACAGGCCGCCCGGTGAAATGGGAGTTCACCCGCGAGGAGGAATTTGTCGCCGGCGTTTCACGGCATCCGATGACCACCCGGATCAAGGTGGGTGCCAAAAAAGACGGCACTCTTACCGCGATTCAGTTCCGGGTGGTGTCGAACACGGGAGCCTACGGCAACCATGGCGGTGAGACCCTCGCGGCCTCGATGAGCCAGTCGCTGCAGATTTACCGCTGCGAAAACATGCAGGGCACGGGGTATGCGGTTTACACGAACATCCCGCCGTCCGGCGCGTTCCGCGGTTACGGATCCTCACAAACGGTCTTCGCTGTGGAGTCCGCCATGGGCGACCTCGCCCGGAAGCTCGGCATGGACCTGATGGAACTCCAGCGCAAAAATGTTGTCGTTCCCGGCGATGCGGTCCATAGCATCTGGGAAGGACCGTCCGATGTGGAGATCGGCAGCTATGGTCTTGATCAGTGCATGGACTTTGTCGAGAAGGCCCTGGCCAGCGGTCGTGGCGCTACAAAGCCGAAGGGTGACGAATGGCTGGAAGGCAAGGGCCACGCCATCCACATGCACGACTGTATTCCGCCGACGGAGCAGCGTTCCGAGGCGCATATCAATCTGCGCCAGGACGGCACTTATTACCTGACAAACGGCTTCGTCGAAATGGGCAACGGCACCATCACCTCGATGCGGCAGGTGGCGGCCTCGGTGCTCAATACAACGGCCAGTCGCATCGAGTTGGTCAATGCGGATACCGACAAGACGCCATATGACTCGGGCACGTTCTCGAGCGTGGGCACCAGCGTTTCCTGCAAGTCTGTGAGCATTGCCGCAGAAGTCCTCAAGGAAAACATCCTCAAGATCGCCAGCAACTTCACCCTGAGTCCTCTCGACCAATGCCAGCTTGTGGATGACGCAGTGGTTTGTGGTAGCCGGACGGTTCCGTTGACGGAACTCTTCGCCGGCGTGCCTGACTCGCGGCATAAGCTTCAGGTGATGCGCAAGGCCTACGGCTCGCCGCGCACAACCTGCTTCAATGTGCATGGCTTCCGGGTCGCGGTTAACAAGATCACCGGGGAAATCCGCATCCTGCAAAGCGTCCATGCCGCCGACGCCGGCACGATCCTGAATCCCATGCAGTGCCGCGGCCAGGTCGAAGGGGCAGTCGCGCAGGGCATCGGCAGCAGTCTGTTCGAGCGTATGGTGTTCGATGGCAACGGAAAGATGGTGAACCCCACGTTCCGCAACTACCGCATCTCAGCGTTCGCCGACATCCCGCACACGGAGATTTTCTTTGCCGACACTTACGACGCCTACGGTCCACTTGGTGCCAAATCGGCGGGGGAAACCCCGATCATTCCCGTGGCGCCCGCGCTGAGCAATGCGCTGGAGGATGCCACCGGCCTCCGGTTCGACAGCCTGCCCTTCAGCGCAGACCGCATCTTTGCAAAACTGGCCACACTTACATGAATCAAAACGCCGCTCTCATAGCCACTGCGATCGTCCGTCCGGGCAAGGAGGAAGCCTTCTCTGCCTGGCAGGCGAAACACGATACCGTGATCGCGGGGTTTCCCGGCTACGTCAGCAGCGACATAGTCCCTCCCGCCAGCGGCAAGGCCGAGGACCCTTGGACTACTATTCTGAATTTCAAAACTCAAGCGGAGCTCAAAAGCTGGCTGCAATCTCCCGAACGCGGAAAAATCCTTGGCGACCTGGTGCCGCTGTTGGAAGGAGGGAATGTTGGCGAAACCATCAAGATCGGTGAGTCTGGCGAGACGCCCAATGCAGAAGTCAACGAGGTGATTTTCAGCAAGGTGAAACCCGGCAAGGCCCATCAATATCGGGAATGGGCCGGCCGCATCCAGGCCGCCCAGGCGAAATATCCCGGCTACCGGGGAATGTATCTCCAGCCGCCTCCCCGGGGGGGTGATGGTGGCCACTGGACGGCGATCCTGCGGTTCGACAGCGCTGGGCATCTCGAAGCCTGGATGAATGCGCCTGAGCGCAGAGCTCTCATAGCAGAGACCAGCGAATTCATCGAAACTGAAGAGTTCTTGCATCTGGCCACTGCGTTTCCCGGATGGGTGCCGATTGACCCAATGACCGGCAAAGGCCCGCCAAACTGGAAGGCAGCCATGCTGGTGCTGCTCGGGTTGTTTCCCATCGTGATGCTTGAAATAAAATACTTAAGCCCGGTACTCGCAACGCTCGGTCTCCGCGCCTCGCTGGCGACGTTCATCGGGAACGCGATTAGTGTCGTGCTGACCAGCTTTTTCACCATGCCTTGGTGCGTGAACTGGTTCGGGTGGTGGCTTTTCCCAAAAGGCAATTCCCCTGCCATCTCCACCAACGGGGTGGTGATCATTTGTGTCCTTTACGCAATCGAAGTTGTCGCCTTGTGGTGGCTTTTACCATGGTGAAATTATGAAAATCCGTTCGCTCCTTCTCATATCCTGCCTGGTCTTCGTGCAAAGCCTACCGCGCCTGCATGCGGCCGACCCCGCACCCTCACCATCGCCCGCGTCGACTCCCGCGCCTTACAACGCCGGGTTTATGAAGCAGGCCATTGCCATTTCCGAAACTGCCAACACCACCCCGGACACAGACCCTTTTGGAGCTGTTGTCGTCAAGGACGGAAAAGTCGTTGGAAAAGGACTCAGCGCCATGAGGGCCAATCTGGATCCCACCGCTCACGGCGAAGTTCTTGCGATTCGTGACGCGGTCAAGAATCTCGGCCGGCTCGACCTTTCTGACTGCGAACTCTACACGTCTTGCGAGCCCTGTCCGATGTGTGTGGCGGTGATTGATATCGCCCGGATGCGGAAGGTTTTTTATGGCACTACCATGAAGGAATCCGGAGTTGCCTTTTCCATTCTGCCTCCCGGCGGACGCTTCGAAGTGAATGTCCCTGTGCTCATCGCCGACCAACATGCCACGATCGATGCCCGCAGCGTCCCGGCCGAGCAACAGATGGGCGCGGAAGCTTTTGAAGTCATGAAAAACTGGGCCATCCAGCGGCGTGACGCCGTCCTGAAAGATTCTTCGCAGCCATCACCCATTCCACAACCATCACAAGAAACCATGAAACACCACAAAGCCCTCGTCCTTGCAGCAGCCGTGACTCTGGCACCGCTGGCCTCCCAGGCCGCCGATGCCCCAGCCGCCGTCCCGGACTTCCTGCAGCCCATCGTCACTTCCAGCGTTCCGCCGCCGACCAAGGAGCAGTTGGCGTTCCGCGCTGTGTACCAATTGAACAACTCGATGTTCAATATCTACAACAATTC
>CALBXK010000234.1 GCA_937890535.1 uncultured Spartobacteria bacterium | reverse complement strand
CAGGCTGGATCTCTGCGACTCCGGATCCGTTGTTGCGCGACACCATTTACAAAATGCAAGGCGCGATCGCCGTTCCCACCGCGGTTCAGTTGATCATCATCGCTCTCTTGTCCTATGGCGTGGCCTGGACCACGGTGGACATTACCCGTTCGATTCTCAAGGGGGTCGTAGCCTTTGCTGCCATTTTTCTTCTCATCACCGGCTCATTCGTTCTGGCCCTATACAATGTCTTCTATTCTCCCTTTCCAGGGATCGCCGCCATTCTTGTGAGTTACGGCATCGGGATCCTCTATGGCCGCAGTGGCAGCGGATCACGGAAGAGAGTGATTGAGCGCCTGTTTGGCCAGAGGGTCTCGCGGAGTGCCTTCAGTGAACTGTTAAACTCGGATGTTTCGATGGAATTTCCCGGGGAGTTGCAGGACGGCTCGGTCATTGTTTGTGAGGTCCATAATCACAAGGAGCTCATCGAGCTGCTTCGACCCGAAGAGTACGCGGCCATGACAAATCTCTACCTTCAGACCGCCTCCGACTATCTGGTGGAAGGAGGAGGATTTCTGGACGAATCCACTGGCGAGAGCCTGCGGGTCGTCTTCGGTGCCCCCCTTCCTGACAAAAATCATGCCTCCCGCGCCTGCCGGGCCGCCCTGGATCTGATGGTGCGTCTGGATAATCTCAACCGGGAGTGTGACGCCACCTGGCAACGCCGGTTTGATTTCCGCATCGGGATCAATTCCGGCGAAATGATCGCCGCCGCCTACGGAGGGACCCGTCTGGCAAGCTATAGCGTGGCCGGACCCGCCGTCGAATTTGCCCGCCGCCTCTGCGCCGCCTGTGCCACTTACGGATGCCGCGTCTTGGTGGGCCCAGATACCTTTGAGCAGGCCGCGGAAACCTTTGAAGCCCGTCCCATCGAGGTGCTGAAGGCGGTCGGCGAGCGGCGGCGCGTCGAACTCTACGAAATCCTTGCCCCAAAACACGGACTCTCTCCCGAACGGGAACGGAGTCGGGACCAATTCTGGCGGGGCGTCATCTATTTCCGCGAGAAACAATGGGACAAAGCGATTGAGGAATTTTCCAAGTCCCGCATCAGCGGGATTCCGGACAACGCTCTGGATTATTACATTCAAAGGGTGGAGCGAAGCCGCCGAGGTGAGCGGGATATGGAAAAGGATCAAATGGCTTTGTTCCCCAACGGCTGAATTTTTGAAACCAGCCGATTACCCCGAGCCTTTTCGGGTTCTTGCCCGTGAACTCCGCCGCCTGCCGGGCATCGGTCCGCGCAGTGCGGAACGAATCACGCTTTGGTTGGCCTCCTCCGAGGATGCCCGGCCCCAGGACCTCGCGGACGCCCTTCACAACGTGAAGGAGAATCTCCAACACTGCCGAACCTGCGGCTTTTTTGCCACGGAGGAATTTTGCGAAATCTGTTGCAATAAAGATCGGGCCGGTGGAGAGATTTGCGTGGTCGAACAGGCCACGGACATCCTGCCTCTGGAGCGGACCGCGGTTTTTCACGGACTGTATCACGTCCTCGGGGGACGCCTCTCGCCGCTCGATCACATCGGACCCGATCAACTCCGCATCGGCGAATTACTGGCCCGGATTAAAACCGAGCAACCGTGCGAGATCATTCTCGCCCTGAGCGCCGACGTGGAAGGCGAGGCCACCACAAATTATTTGGCCGAGATCCTCAGACCCTCAGGCATTCCTCTGACCCGCATCGCCCATGGACTTCCGGCCGGCGGTGGACTGGACCACGCTGATCCCCTGACGATTCAGCGCGCCCTTTCAGGAAGAAACCCGCTCAGGGCTTGAAAGAACGACCCCTCTGGATTTGACACAAAAGGCGTAAGCCGTGATGCTTCGCCCCATGTCAGCACCCAAAATCAATCCCGATCTGCATCAGGCCAGGAAGCCCGATTGGATCAAGGTGCGGCTCCCGTCCAATCCGGCTTTTTTCTCCACCAAAGCTCTGGTAGCCGACTTGAAGTTGCACACGGTCTGCGAGAGCGCCCAGTGCCCGAATCGATGGGAGTGCTGGAGCCAGGGTACGGCCACGTTCATGATCGCTGGCGAGCGTTGCACGCGGGCCTGCGGATTTTGCGCCGTATCCACCGCCAAGCCCCTGGCGTTGGAAGTCGATGAACCCGAGCGCGTCGCCGAAGCTGTCATCCGCCTGAAACTCAAGCATGTCGTCATCACCGCCGTCGCCCGGGATGATGTCGAGGACGGCGGCGCCGAGCATTTTGCCCGCACCATCGAGGCGGTTCGGGCACGGGATCCCGAGATGATCATAGAGGTCCTGACACCGGATTTTAACGGCAAGGAATTTGCCCTTCAAAAAGTTCTCGATGCCAGGCCCCACATCTTCAATCACAACCTGGAAACGGTCGAGCGCCTCACCCCGGTTGTTCGTTCGCGGGCCAAGTACCGGCTCTCACTCAAGTTTCTCCAACGGGCCAAGGAATTGCTCCCAAGCACCGTGACCAAAAGCGGTCTCATGCTCGGGCTCGGGGAAACCGAGAACGAGATTTTTCAAGCCATGGACGACCTGCGCGAGCACAACGTTCAGGTCCTGACCATGGGCCAATACCTGCGCCCAACTCCACAGCACCTTCCTGTGGTCGAATACATCAATCCGGAGACCTTCACGCTCTACGGCGATATCGCCCGACGCAAAGGATTTGAATTTGTTGCCAGTGGGCCCTTGGTGCGCAGTTCCTACCACGCCGACGATTTTAATCCTCTGCCCTATGGGGCGCCGACACCGGAAACGCCGAAGGGCTGATTCGTTTTGCATTGGCGCGTTCTGGCCGTGGGCAAACCCAAGCTCGCCCACGCCCGTGATGGCATTTCCGACTATCTGACCCGTCTGCGGGCCTTTGCCCCGTTCGAGATGGAGGCTGTGAAAGCCTCCGATCCGGATCGTGAAGGTGAACTGCTTCTGACCCGCAGCCGCGACGCCTTCCGGCTCGTGCTGGACGAGAGAGGGAAGTCCCTCACCAGTCGGGGTTTTGCCGACGCGATGAGGGGCATGAATGAAGGACCTCACAAGAGTGCTGTCCTCATCGTCGGGGGAGCGGCGGGACTGTCAGAACCAGTGCGCACAGCAGCGGATCTTCTCTGGTCGCTGAGCGCCCTCACCTTTCAGCATGAGATGGCCCTGGCTGTCGCCCTCGAACAAATCTATCGCGCCCATACCATTCTGTCCGGAACGCCTTATCACCGCGGATGATTCCGTTTGACCGCGGCCGGGATCCCGGGAAATGCGGCCGGAAGGTTCGCGAGCAATGCCCGTATCCACTCCATGTCTTAAGGCTGCAGATCAAAGATTCTGCGACGGAGCAAGTCGAGCGCCGATTGGGTGGCAAGCTGTTTGAAGGTTTCGCGGTCGGTGGGAAAATTCTCCCGTTGGCAAAGGGTTGTTGCCTTTCGATCCGCCATGGCGATGAAGACGGTGCCGACCGGTTTCTCCGGAGAACCTCCGGAGGGTCCGGCGAGTCCGGTAATGGCGAGGGCAAAGTCCGTGCCCGCCGTCCGAAGAGCCCCTTCCGCCATGGCCAGGGCAACTGGCTCGCTCACCGCGCCGTGGGTTACGATCAATTCCTCAGGCACCCCAAGGGCTTGGGTTTTCATTGCGTTGGCATAGGTGACGTATCCGACGGGGAACACCTCGGAAGCCCCCGGCACATTCGTGAGGCGGTGGGCCAATAATCCGCCCGTACAAGACTCCGCGACCGTCAGAGTCCGACCCAGGGTGCGCAGTCGATTAACCACCACCTCTTCGAGATTTTCCTCCTGCTGCGAAACCAAGCAGGTGCCGAGGGCGGCCCGAACGTCCGGTTCGATGGCGTCGAGAACGGCCGCCTCCGCGATGAGACGAAGATCCACTTCATTCGGACGGGCACAATAACCAACCTCGACATCTCCCCGGAGCGATAAACTCAGGCCAATGATCTCCTCGACCGAACTCTCTCCCATGCCGACCACGTGATAGGTGCGACATTCCGGACCCTGGATCTGAGCGCAGAGGGCGTGTAAAATCGGCAGGACATGATCCTCAAACATTGGCATCAGTTCGCGAGGTGGGCCGGGCAGAAAAAACAGGTGAGGGGTGGCGAGGGACGGGGTTTGGGAAGCGGGTAGATACAATCCCGGAGCGGTGCCGTTGGCATTGGGCAGCACCCTGGCGCCGACCGGCACCATGGCCTGGCGGCGCATGCGATCCCGCAAGGGAATGCCCCGCCGCGCCAAAAGGGCTTCAAGGGACTTTATCACTTCGGCGTTCTCCTGCAGGGGCAATCCCAGCAATTCTGCCGCGATCTCACGGGTGATGTCGTCCGTGGTCGGTCCCAGCCCTCCGGTCACAATCAGGACGTCACAACGATCCATCGCTTCCAGAAAAGCCGGTCGGAGAGCCGAGCCGTCGGGGAGGGTCATCTGACGCTCAATCCGAAGCCCAATGGAAAACAACCTGCGACCAAGGTAGGAAAGATGGGTATTGGTGACATTTCCGAGCAACAACTCGGTGCCGATATTTAGAACCTCCAGATGCATCCTGCCCTGATAGCTCGTCGGGCGCAGGGCTCACAGGATTTCTTTTCCTTTCCCCCCAAGAAATGAGTTGAAAGTTATCGCTGACTCACCGAGTGCGCCGCACCGATGATCCCCGCTTCATTACGCATTTGGGCGGAAACGACTTCCAAATCCGTATCGAGTTTGAGGTGGGGGATGAATTTATCGGCTTTTTTGCTGATTCCGCCGCCGATGATGAAGAGATCCGGCGAAAAGAGACGTTCCAATTCGTTGAGGAATTCGCTGAGGCGCTTGGCCCATTGTTTCCAGGAGAGATCCTTGTCTTCACGCACTTTCTCGGAGGCCCGTTTTTCGGCGTCCTGGCCGCGAATTTTCAAATGGCCAAATTCGGAATTTGGCAAAAGTTTTCCGTCAAGAAAAATGGCAGAGCCGATGCCAGTGCCCAAGGTGAGCATGATAACGATTCCCTTACGGTCCCTTCCCGCTCCGAAGCGCATTTCTGCGATGCCAGCGGCATCGGCGTCATTGATCATGGTCACTGGACCTCCGACGTGTTTGGCAAACAGTTCTTCGGCTTGGACTCCGATCCATGAGGCGTCCACGTTGGCGGCTGTTTTGATAGTGCCTTCTTTGACGACGGCGGGAAATGTGATGCCGGTAGGGCCCTTGTATTTAAAATGGTCTGCGATCTGCGCCACCACGTCTGCGACCGATTCAGGCAAGGCCGGTTGCGGCGTCGGAATGCGGAAACGTTCCGCCACGAGTTCGCCGGTCTCCACATTTACGGGAGCCCCCTTGATTCCTGTTCCACCAATGTCGATGCCGAGCAATGTCATGAAGTGTCGAGTGAATCTTCATTCCATCACGAGAATGGGATTGTGGCCAGCCTTCAATCTTCGATGACATTCTTTTCGGACAACTCATTGCGCAGACAACGGAACGCCTCTGCAGTGCGGATATTGAGGAGGGCTTTGATTCTAACCGTACTGGCTTCGATCATTTCTTATTCGCCGGCCACCAGGGACTTGGGCTTGCCATTTTAGGCACAGGGATTCGAAAGTTTCAGGATCGCGACTTCCACAGGGCCGCATCAATGATGGACCAAAGGTGGATCACGCCGCCGACGATTGCAGGGATGATCAAGACCCAGAAAAAATACCCCGCCCCGGCAAAGAGAAAAAACAGGATGGCCGCAAGGAGGCGACCTTGAATCAATTGTCCCAATCCGGGGACAAAAAAGCTGGCGAGGGCGGCGATGACATTACCTGTAGATCCTTGGGGAGTGCTCATGCAGGGAACCCTGGCAAATATTTTTTCGTGTGACCAGCATTGGATTCTGCGCCCAGGCCGATCAGACGGTGCCGGTCGACAACGATTTCAACAAGGCATGGACAATGCCGCCGGTGACATGCTCGGCGATTTCGTCAATAAAGCTCTGGAAATCTACGGCGGCGGCGTGGTCGGCTTGATCAGAAATTACCCGGATCACGGCATATGGGATGTCACCCATTTCATGGCAAACCTGGGCAACGGCAGCGCCTTCCATTTCGGTGCAAAGAGCCCCCGGCAAGGCTTCCCGCAGGGCAATGGTTTTTAAAGGATCGGCGATAAACTGATCCCCGCTGATCACGAGCCCGCGATAAACGACCGGCTGGGTGATGCCAAAATTTGCCCGGTGTTTCTCCGGCACTTCTTTGACGAAGTCCGATCCGGCATACAACATCGCGGCCCTAAAGGCGGCTCCCCCTAGCGGAGCCTGAAATTCCGTTCGGCCCAGCAAAGGAATCTCATATCGGGGAAAGAGCGGTCGGGCATCCATATCGTGCTGGAGGAGGCGATCCGCGATTACGATGTCTCCGATCCGCAGCTGGGGATCAAGCGCTCCCGCCACACCGGTGAAGACGATATGGGTGACGCCGAAGCGCTCAAGGAGCAGCATCGCAGTCACTGCGGCAGAGACCTTCCCCACGCGGGAAAGGACGAGAACGATCTCCTGATCCGCCCAGGTGCCCTCAAAAAAAGTTCGCAGGCCGGCTTCGGTCGTACGGTGTACGGTCATGGCCCTCGCCATCAAAGACACTTCCTGGGGCATCGCCCCCAGAATTCCAATCTTCATCGGCGGTCCGATCTCGGATCAACCCAGTCGATACACAATCCGAGCCTTGCTCAGATCGTAGGGAGACATCTCCAGTTTGACGCGATCGCCATTGAGTAGGCGGATGAAACGTTTGCGCATTTTTCCCGAGATATGGGCAAGCACAGTATGTTTATTGGCAAGTTCGACGTGAAACATAGTGCCGGGAAGCACGTTAGTGATCCGGCCTTCAATTTCGATGGACTTCTTATTCTTCATGTTTATTTGAGTGCCGGAGACGAGCAGGGACCCCATCCGCAGGGCGATGGCTGCGACCGGTGGACAACAGAATGAGAGAACCCATTCCAGTGACTTTATCGCGAAAAAACTACCCGCGATCTTCCGATCAAACGCTCGTCTCGAGCGGCTGGGCATTATCGCTAAAGATCGGAATATGGCAATCATTCCTTTTTCATCATTCCTTTTTCGAATCTCGGCCACCAACGGCAATTCTTCTAGGGAGTCGATGAAAGGGAATACGTTGACAGGAGGGGATTTGAGCCTGAGGGTGCGCGGCCAACCTGATCTCACATGCCATTTTCCACCCTTGGGCTGACCAAGCCCCTTCTTAACGGCGTCCAGTCCATGGGCTACGTCGACCCCAGCCCCATTCAACTTCGCGCCATTCCGCCGGCCCTTGCCGGCCGTGACGTGATCGCCTCCGCCCAAACCGGCACCGGCAAGACGGCTGCCTTTGCCCTGCCTGTCTTGCAGCGTCTGGAACGTCACGGAGCCTGCCGGTGTCTGATCCTGGAGCCAACCCGCGAACTGGCCATGCAGGTCGAGACTTCGCTGCGTGACCTCGCACGCTACACCGACATGCGGACCCTTTCAGTGTTTGGCGGGGTGGGTTACGGCCCGCAACGAACGGCTCTCAAGAGTGGAGTTGATATCATCGTGGCGACGCCCGGCCGCCTGGAGGACTACTTGCAAAGTCGTGAAATTCGCCTCAATGACATCGAGGTCCTGGTGCTCGATGAGGTCGATCGCATGCTGGATGTCGGATTCCTTCCTGCCGTGAGACGCATCATCGCGAAATGTCCCAAGGAAAGGCAGACCTTGTTTTTTTCAGCGACCTTGCCTCCCGAAATCACGGAGCTGGCCGCCTGGGCGTTGCAGGATCCGGAACGCATCGAAATCGGAGCCTCCCATTCCGTGGTAGAGACGGTGACTCATGGCCTCTATATGGTGGCGGCGGAACGCAAATTTGATTTGTTGGTGGCGGTCCTGAAGAAAGTGGATTTTCAAAGTGCGATTGTGTTCGCCCGAACCAAGCACGGGGCCGACAAAATCGCCAAAAAGCTCCGGAATACGAATCACTCGGTGGCCGTCCTGCATGCGAACCGGAGTCAGAACCAACGCATCGAAGCCCTGGCGGGATTCAAATCGGGAAAATACGAGGTGATGGTGGCCACGGATATCGCGGCCCGGGGCATCGATGTGGCCGGAGTCAGCCATGTGATCAACTATGACATTCCGCAGCATCCCGAGGACTATGTCCACCGGATCGGCCGGACGGGTCGTGCCACCGCGACCGGCGACGCTTTCACTTTTGTCATGCCGGATGAGGGTAAAAAACTCGCAGGAATCGAACGCTTCATCGGTCAGCAGATTCCCCGTCTGACCCTGGAGGGCTTTGTCACCACCGCCCGGAAAGGGCCCATTCATGATCGGACCCAGGAACCAGGACTCTCCGGGGAAAAAAGATTTCGTCCCCAACGCCCCAATCGACGGCACCGGGAAGCAGGTGGGTCACGCCACCGCTAGAGCGGACGGTTCGGCGACCAGCCCCTGCGAGTGCAATTTAAACTCAAGCGCGCGGGTTTTCGCTTCCGCTGAGGCGGAAGAACGCTTCGGCGGTGGCGGTGGTCTCGGCGGCAAGATCCGGCAGTGAGACATTCCGAAGGGCGGCGACTTTTTCGGCCACGAGGCGGGTGTGAGCGGGCTCACAACGCTGACCGCGATGGGGCACCGGTGCGAGGTAGGGACAGTCCGTCTCCACCATGAAGGAACCTGAGGGCACACTCGTGGCCGTTTCCTGGGCCAAGGCGGAATTCTTAAACGTCACGATGCCGGTGAAGGAGACCAAATGGTTCATGGCCAGAATCTCGGCGGCCTGGTCGGGTTGATTCCCAAAACAATGAAAAACCCCGCGAAGGCGACCGGTATAGGGCTTGAGGATATTGAGGGTATCGTCCCAGGCGTCGCGTTGATGGATTACCACATTGAGGCCAAGCTCGGCCGCAAGGTCGAGTTGCATGCGAAAGGCATCGCCCTGGGCATTGCGGTAGGCTCCGTCCATCACCGAGGCCTCAATGTCCTCGATCACGTCGGCCTGCAAGGCGGAAATGGCGGGTGAACTTTGTGCCTCCGACTCGCTGGGAAGCCGATGGTAATCCAGACCGGTTTCCCCGATGGCGGCCACTTTGGGGTGGAGGGCGAGTTCCCGAAGAGCGGGCAGGAATTCCCCAATTTCATCCTGAACATTGGTGGGATGCACTCCGACGACGGCAAAGACCTGGGCATGCTTTTCAGCAAGTTCCACGGCGCGGCGGCTGCTTGCGATCCCTGTGCCGATGGTGATGATGCGGGTGACCCCGGCCTCGGTCGCCCGGGAAAGGATGGCGTCAAAGTCCCCTGCAAAATCCGGAGTGTCGAGGTGGGCGTGGGTGTCGATGAGCATAAGGGAGGGTTTTATGTTTTAAGAATTAAGTTTTAAGAAGAAGGGAGGCAGCCGAGGGCGCTCGATGCTTTTGGACGATTCGTTCGCGGTTCGGCAAGCATCGGGCCTGAATCATCATCGAGTTTCCCCCAAAGCGTCCGAATGAAAACACTTAAAACTTAATTCTTAAAACTGAAAACTTTGTTTACCATTGCACGACCGAGCTGGCGTAGGTGAGTCCTCCACCAAAGACGACCATGAGAATATAATCGCCGACCTCAAAGCGACCGGTGCGGTTGGCTTCGTCGAGGGCGATGGCTACGGCCGCCGCCGAAGTGTTGCCATATCGATCCAAATTGACCTGAAATCGTGAAAGCGGGACGTCGAGGCGCTCGGCCAGAGCCTCAATGATGCGCAAATTGGCCTGATGGGGAATAATGCAGGTGAGATCATTCACGGTGAGGCCACTTTGTTCGAGCGCCTTGTTGGCAGCGGCAAGCATGGAAACGACGGCTTGCTTGAAGGTTTCCCGGCCACTCATGTGAAGGGTGTTCAGACGCTGGTCGATATTTTCCTTGGTCACAGGGATCGCGCAGCCCCCTCCGGGCATGTGGAGAATGTCACCGTAGTTTCCGTCGCTTCCCATGAAGGTGGTAATCACGCCATGCGAACCGGCGCGATAGCGGAGAACGGCGGCCCCTGCGCCATCCCCGAAAAGAACCGCCGTGTTGCGATCCTGCCAATTGACGATGGAACTGAGCTTGTCGGCCCCCACGACTAAAATTGTGTTGTAGGTGTTGTTGCTGATAAACTGCTGGGCGATCTCGATGCCGTAGAGAAAACCTGAACAAGCGGCTGAAATGTCGAAGCAGGCGGCATTGCTGGCACCGAGTTGGCGCTGCACATGACAGGCCGTCGATGGAAAAAAAGTATCCGGAGTGACGGTGGCGACAATGATGAGATCAATCTCGGAGGCTTCAATGCCGGCCTGCTCCATGGCGCGTTTGGCGGCATGGGTCGCCATATGGCTGGTGTGTTCCCCCTCGGCGGCGATGCGACGCTCTTTGATCCCGGTGCGGGAAGTGACCCACTCGTCATTGGTTTCGACGATTTTTTCCAGATCGGCATTGGTGAGGATCCGTTCCGGCACGTAGCTTCCGGTTCCGATGATCGAAACTGTCCGGGTCGGCTTGGGGGCTTTAGTTCGCGGCGACTTTTTCATGGTTTTGTGGAATGGCTTCCACGATGCGGGCATTGACCTTTTGGGCAATGAACTCGCGGGCGACACGTATGGCATTTTTTATCGCCATTGGCGAGGCATTGCCATGAGCCTTGATGCAAACGCCATTAACGCCGAGAAGCGGGCTGCCGCCGTACTCGTCAGTACTGGTCTGTTTTTTGATGGAAAGAAAGGCTCCCTTGGCAAGCCAGGCTCCGAGCATGCGGACGGGGGATTTCTTCAGTTCTCCCTTGAGCCAGGTGCCCATCGCGCCTGCGAGCCCCTCAATGGTCTTGAGAACAATATTGCCAATAAACCCGTCACACACCACGACATCGAGCGGCTCTTTGAAGAGGGCATGTCCCTCGGTGTTGCCGGCAAAACTGATTGGAGCCTTTTCCAGCAAGTCATAGCATTCCCGGGTGAATTCATTGCCCTTGCCGGCCTCGGTGCCGATGGACATCAATCCGACCCGGGGGTTGGCCCGTCCAAGGATTTCGCGGGCATAGATGCTCCCCATGATGGCGTAACCCACCACATGCTCCGGTGCGGCGTCGATATTTGCCCCCCCGTCGAGAAGGAGAAATTGGCGTGTGGGGGTGGGAATGACGACTGCCAAACCGGATCGGTGAATACCCGGCAGGGTCCGTAGCTTGATCGTAGCCGCCGCCACCAGAGCCCCGGTGTGGCCTGCCGAGACCACGGCATCCGCCTTGTCCTGTTTGACGAGATCCACCGCCCGGCTGATCGAAGAATCTTTTTTGCGGCGAACGCTGTCGAGCCCACTGTCCTTCATGTCCACAACCTGTGAGGCGTGGTGATAGGTCAGACGGTCCGCGAGTCCGCTTGTATCGTGTCGGGCGACTTCGGCGCGAACCTTCTCCTCATCTCCGACCAGAATGGCCGAAAAATCCCCATACTCGCGCAATGCTTGAATGACGCCCGCCACCGGATGAGCCGGGGCGAAATCACCGCCCATGGCGTCAAGGGCGATTCTCATCAGGAATCAACCTGCGTCCACAGTCAGTACCTGACGTCCTTTGTAATACCCGCAGGACGAGCAGGCGGTGTGCCCGAGCAGGCTGCCACCACATTGCGAGCATTTTGACAGCTTCGGGGCATGCCAACGGTTGGCCGCCTTGCGGGTACGCAGGCGCATCTTCGAGGTTTTACGTTTCGGAACTCCCATAATATCAATCTTTGTTTTTCAGTTTGTCCAACGCCTCCCATGCGGTCGGACCGGAGGGTCGTTCGACTTCCCCGGTTGAGGCCTCGGGAAAGCGGGCTGGACAGGTCTTTCCCTCCCCGGCATCACATCGCGGATACGTAGGAAGGGCAAGTTGAATATCTTCGCGGATCTCGGAAGTCAAGTCAATAATCTCCAATCCGCCGAGTTCTTTTAGCAGGGAAAAAGGGTCGATAACCAGATCGTATTCAAACAGTTCAAGGCAGCCGACGCATTTGAGAAAAAGGCGCAGCCGGAGGGATCCGGTGGCAAAAAGCTCCCCGTCAGAAAGCCCGACATCCAGAGAATAGTGCACCGGTGAGAGCGCCCGGGCTCCGACCTCCTCGAGGCCAAGGAAGGCAGCGTCTTCGTCTCCCTCCAGATGGAGGGTTTCGCCGGAAGGAATGGTGTGGAGAGGGAATTTCACGACTTTAAAAACTTTTCTCTGAGCTGACGGGCAACAGATGCCGGCACGAAGGAATCGACGTCGCCTCCAAAACGGGCGATTTCCTTGACGATGCGTGAACTGAGGAAAGTGCAATCCTCCCTGGGGGCGAGAAAGACAGTTTCGAGCCGGGCCTCCAGCCGCCGATTCATCAGCGCCATCTGGAATTCAAATTCAAAATCCGAAACGGCGCGAAGACCACGGATGACGACAAAGGCTTCCTCCTTCCGGGCAAAATCGACCAGAAGCCCCTCCAGATCCTTGACGATCACTCCCGGGACATCGCCAACGGCCTCCTCGAGCATCGCAAGGCGGGCCTCCACATCGAAGAGAGGGCTTTTGGATTCATTATGGGCCACCGCTACAATGAGCGAATCAAAGAGCCCGGCCGCCCGCCGAATGATGTCGATATGACCAACGGTGACCGGATCGAAGCTGCCGGGATAAATGGCGTGGCGCTGAGACATGGTGATCCCATTCTTTAACCGTCCCAAGGCGGACACGCAAGGGAGTGTGTGATGAAAAATGCTTGAGCGGATTGACTCAAATGAAATGACACCGGGGGAGATGTCATCACAAATGAGCCAGAACACGACGAGGGAAATGC
>CALBXK010000233.1 GCA_937890535.1 uncultured Spartobacteria bacterium | reverse complement strand
TCCCTGCTCAACAATGAACAGGATGGACTCAACCGCTTCATCAATTCCGTAAGCGACATCAAGCTCTTCCTGAGAACTTACTCGAATTCCGGAAACTAAAGCAATTATCTGGGTATCATGAAAAAGCGATTTCTTATACCGGCGGCAGGAGTCCTCCTCGCCATCGGCGTCATCGTTTTTGTAACACAAAAAACAACCAGGCCTCCGGAAAGCTCCCAACCCTCTTCCGACCAGTTGGTTTTGAATACATCCACCGACCCAACGCTCGTCTTCCAAAAAGCCTTCTGGCGGCGACCCGGCAGCGACGACAAAATCCTCCACGCCGAGCGCCGCGAATGGTCTGAACAAGGCAAGGATGTGCGCAAGTGGCAGTGGTTTCTCGCAGTCCAGCCGAGTCCCGGTCTCTCTGAATGGCTTCAAACCAATCCTTTTTCCCTATCCCCATCGACTGAGCCTCTCAAATACAAAGAGGCTGCGCCAAAGCCGGATTGGTTTCCCAATGAATTCTCGGGATTTGAAATTCTTAAGTCACCCCAGAGTCGTCTCGTTTTGATTTTTTCTGCCGATAAGAATCTCCTCTATGCGATGGACTCCGGCGCGGGATTCGCTCCGCCAATCCCTAGGTTTACAAATTAAAATCCATCCTCTGTAAATATCATTCGCTTACTTGGGAAGCGCACAGAAATAACTGTCGTATTTATAAGTAACCGAATAGTTCCACTCGCCGTGAAATTCCTTGCGGGTGATCTTGATGGCAGACCTCTCTTGATCACTCACGTTCTGCTTTGTCGGATATATTCCTTCATCCAATGCAGCTTTAATGTTCAGTCCCGACTTGTTTGTCGTCGAGCCTAGGAGATTGACGACCACTTCCCTACTCAACAAGCGGCGTCCCCTCCAATTGTGGGTGATCTGAGCAAAGCGACGATGGCTGCCAGGAATTTGTTTTCTGCGGGAGGCCCCTGAAAGAGCCATTAGTCGGACCGGAGGGCGGGGAAAAGGGGGTGGCAAGCATTTGCGGCAGGGCCCGCTGGCTCAGCGGACCCCACCGCCGGAAGATTAATGGCGCGGAAATACGGACAGCGGCCAAGGCTCGATTCAGTCCGTAAATTCCGCCGGATACACGATTCGTCGACGGTTTCATGCGATCCGTCGAGTTTCGGTTGATAAATCACCCTTTCACCTTTTCTCTGCAAAATTCTCGCGGATCAAACCAATGAAACCAATGACGGCGGTGGCGGCTCTCGGGCTGGCACTGGGAATGGTAGGGATCGGAACCGCTGAGGCCGACACGTTCGGCACGAGTGGCAATGAGTTCAATATCGACTTCGTTGATATCGGCAACGCGGGCAATGCGGCCGATACGACCGGCTACGGAGCGGTGCCCTACGAATACCGGGTGGGCACTTACGAGGTCACCCAGGACGCCGTCACCAAGGCGATGGCTAGCGGGTTGGCCGACGTGACGGCTGGGGAATGGACGGGCAACCAGCCGGTGGCGCCTTTTTCGTGGTATGAGGCGGCGGCTTTTGTCAACTGGCTGAACACGAGCTCGGGGAAGACGGCGGCCTATGATCTCACCTTCAGCAGCGGTAGTTGGAGCATGGCTCTGTGGAGCAGCGAGCAGGCCTGGACGGCGGGAGGAACCAATCTTTACCGGAACAAGAACGCATTTTATTTTCTGCCCAGCGAGAACGAGTGGTATAAGGCGGCGTATTACAACGCGGCCGGGACGAACTATTTTCTCTTCCCGACGACAAGCAACATCGACCCGATCGCCGTGGCCAGCGGGACCAACGCAGGCACGGCGGTTTACAATTTCGCCGGGCTTCAGCCAGCGGCTGTGACCGATGCGGGCGGCTTGAGCCCCGTTTCAACGATGGGCCAAGGCGGCAATGTGTCGGAGTGGATGGAGAGTGCCTTTGATGGCACAAACAGCGTGGCGTCCGCGGAACGCGCGGCTCGCGGTGGCAGCTATCAGTCCTTCTACTACCCCGGCGTCACCACCTCCCCCTTGATCTCCTCGGCCCGGGGCATCGGCGACCCGTCGAACGAGATCAGGAACCTCGGCTTTCGCGTCGCGAGTGTCCCTGAACCCTCGACCTATGCCCTCATCGCCCTCGCTGGCGCGGTGCTTGTCGCCCGCGTCGTGGTTCGGCGTCGTCGGAGTTAGAGCAAAAGCCTCTCGTTTGCCGGAGTCACGCAGGGCGGTTGCCTGGCGTCCCAAGCGGACATGCGTGGGGTTTGCTTTGAGCGGACGCCAGGGCGGTTTGAGTATTTTGCGGTAGGGGCACCGATGGCTCAGCGGACCCTACCGCCGGAAGATTCATGGCGTGGAAATGCGGACAGGGGCCGATCCCGAATCAGACCGTAAATTCCGCGGGATAGGCGATTGGTCGACGATTTCGTGCGATTCGTCGATTTTCGATTGCAGTCATCAACAGATGGCCGAATGGTCCGATGG
>CALBXK010000232.1 GCA_937890535.1 uncultured Spartobacteria bacterium | reverse complement strand
TGGGGTGGACCCGAATTTTAGGCCAGTAGGAGCGTAAAATATGCTATGGAATGCAGGAGTGATTTGGATTCTATGGGTTGGTTATGGAGGGTTCAATCTCCGATTTTTTGGCTCTGGAGCGCAAGGCGCGGCTGACCCCGGAGCGTAGCGCAGGGGCCTGCGCGGGCCTGAAGCGGAAGAGCCAAAAATCGGACGCCCGAAGGGGGGTGTGAGTGATGATAAACGTTTTCATGCTGCGATTTTCATGGTCTCTACGCCGGCTGGTTTCCGATCCGGGATGTAAACTTGGGCCGGGGTTTTGTTGCCGAGAGCTTGGTGAGGGCGCCACGTGTTGTAGCGTTCCATCCACTCCTCCACCCCGACGTTCAGCTCTCCAATGTCTACGTAGCCCTTGATGTAGATGTCCTCATATTTCAAACTCCTCCAGAGCCGCTCGATGAACACATTGTCCATCCACCGCCCTTTCCCGTCCATGCTCACAGCGATCCCCATGGCTTCCAGTCGCCCCGTCCATTCCGGCGATGTAAACTGGCTGCCCTGGTCGGTGTTGAAGATTTCTGGAAGCCCCTGGCTTTTCGCCACAGCGGCTCTCAGGGCCTCTCCAGTCAGCCGAGTGTCCATCGTGTTCGAAATCGCCCAGCCCAGCACATACCGCGTGTGCCAGTCCATCACGGCGCACAGGTAGGCATGTCCCTTCTTCATCGGCACGTACGTGATGTCTGCACACCACGCTTCGTCGGCGAATTTTACCACCCGGTCCCCCAGCAAATACGGATATTTTCGGTGACTCTTGTTCCCGAGGCTTGTGCGTCGGGGTTTGCACCAAATCGTTTCAATCCCCATTTTTCGTCGCAGTCTTTGCAACCGTTTCCGATTCGCCTTGATCCCGTTATCTCTCTCCAGGAGCGTCACCAATCGGCGACTACCCACACAGGGGTCTTTCATGTGGATTTCATCCATGATTCTCATGATTTCCCGATCTTCTGCGTTTTCTTCCACCGGCAGGTAATTCAGCGTGGATCGCGGTACCTTCAGGATCTCGCATTGTTCACGCAGGCTCAATCTTGGATGATTTTTTTCCACCAGCTCAGCCCTTTTCATAGGCCAAGCTGTCTGGATTTTTTTGCCGCAAAATCCAATTTCACCGTCAGTTCTCCGATCTTGGAATGCAGCTCGTTGCGCTCACTCTCGAAGTCCTCACCTCCTCCCCGGCCTCCTTTTTTCCTCTCAAAGGCTTCCGGGATCCGGGCGATCAGGATCTTCTTCCATTCCGAGACCTGCACCGGATGAATCTCATATTCCTTCGCGATCTCTTGGATGGTCTTGATTCCCTTCAGCGCTTCCAGCGCCACCCGGGATTTGAATGTGGCGTCGTGTCTTCTGCGTTTGGCTTTCATTTTTGATGGTCTTTCAGGTTGTGGGTTTCCACTCCTTCTTGCCATCGCTTTTTATAGCTTAACCGCTGGTCCGTTTTTCGGGGTCCACCTCAACTGGCCCAGATCAATTCTGCCCCCGTAGTCTTAATGACTGCGATGATCTTGCCCAAGTTCTCAACATATTCCTCTGTCGTATTCCTGCGCTTCAGATCTTCGGGCTGATACTTGCTGCGGTCGCTGATTAATTTCCCGTTGTGCAGGTAGTGCGTGTCCCATATCCCAAAATTGAAATGGATGACATCCCACTTCTTCTCCCCAATCCAACTCTCAATATTCGCGACGCCGCGACCGGAGAACCCGCAGTTGGTCTTTGGGCGGGAAACATTGGCTTTGCCTTTCAACAATTCGGCAACAGCATTTGTATATCCGATAGAGATGGAGTCTCCAACAATCAACACATTGGGCAAATCTGGATCTTCTGCTCTTCCAACGCACAATAAAATCGTCACAAGAATCCACAGAGTTAAAAATTGCACTTTCATATTTTTCTTCCTTTGCTTTTGGCAACCCGCAGGCGCCTAAGCGGAGTGACGTTGATCTTGTAGAATAGACGGGTAGGAGCAAGCTAATGTTCCCTCGGCAGGTTCCCTCGATCCCTCACATGGTAAATCGCTCCCGCAAACTCAATCCGCAAGTTCCCCGCCATTTCTCTTGCCTAGGCAACTCATGCCTTCCAATTAATACGATTATGCACACGGCCTCCTATTTCCCAGTCTCAGGCTCCGCAGGCCATTTCGAGCACGCGACTCAATTTCCCCTCGGACAACTTCCAAACCGCAATCCCTCCGCCCTCGTAATACGCGGATTCCACAACGATTTCCAATATTCCGTCCCCATCCAGATCAAGCAGGCCTCGCACCTTGTACCGGTTCGGTGTCGCCATCGCGTCGGGCTTTGGATAAAATTCCCCGTCCACAAGCTGAGCACGCACCTTTCCGTCAACGATGTGTCGCAAGAGCACGAACGAATAATTTCCTGCCGCAGCGGTTTCCGGGGTCGTGTCAGGTTCCACGGAGTAATTTGTAGCACCGAGTAGGACCTCGTCTTCGCCATCACCGTCCAGATCGACCCGAAGGAGTTCGGTGATTCCAACAACCGGATCGCGAAAACCCTTCTCGATCAGAAAATCTCTCACCGCCTCCTGATACACCGCTTGGGAAACATCGGCTTTCCGGGCCATGCGGGGCGACGGGTCCCATGGTGCCGCCACGCCAATAGCGGACTGATCCGCCGCAGGGCTCAAGGTCAATTCCCAGATATCGGGGCAGACATCCGGATTGGGGGTCGGTTTGCCGCCCGTCGCCTCCCCAATCAGGCCATCCAGTGTATAGAGACGAAATAACCGTCCCGCTTTCAGCTCCTTGCCGGCTTGTTCACTGGTCTGCCACCCACCCTCGCCTTTGGCCCCGATGATCATTCCCCCGGGAAGATCAACAAATACCGCAGGTTCGGCACGGAGCGACGCCAGACTGAATGTTAGCGACGTGGCTACAAACGCAGCAAAACGGATCATTCGAAAGAGAAGCTCGAAACCTCGACTACTTTTCGGTCAGGGTGAGAAACCGTCCCTCCCAGATGACTTTCCCATCGGTGACTTTCCGCGTTGTTTTGCAAATAACATCGGACGGATCGGGCGAAATGCTGAACTCGATGTAATCCTCCCTGGGTTGCCAACCGCTGAGTGAGTAGGCCATATCCCCTTCCACCACGAGCACTCCAGTGCCCTCGCGGAGGGTGTCTCCATCGCCCGCCGTCCACTCAATGGAGGCTGTACAATTTTTGCCCCGCCAGTTGCCGACATACTTCGTCGTTCCGACAGGGAGGGAGGGACTGGCCGCCGATTCGGCTGGCGATTCGGTCATCGTGACACCGTCATTTTCCATGACGGCTGGAGCTTCGGTCCCGGCAGTCGCGGAAAGTCCGGTGGCCACCAAGGCCACCAGACACGCAATTCCGCGAAGTCTGAATGTTTTCATCAAAAGAAATTCAAAACGGTTCGGAACGGGTGAAGCGCGATGGTCCCTCACTGAAGAACCTTCATTTGAATCCACGAGGCCTTGCCTTCCTCGCTGATACTTTCATTACTGACGTCGTATCGAATTTCGGGATGCACATGCATGACTCCGTCTTCCCCTTGGGAGACCATCACCACCCAGTTCTGGTTCTTCTGGGGATAATCATTATCCCACGAAATATCCACGAATTTACCGGTCATGCTGTCATCGCCCCTCAGGGTGTTTTCAATCGACACTTGCACTTCGCCCATTTTCCCCTCGGGGTCATAGAGTTTAATAACCCGAACCTGATAGATCGGGTCGTTGGAGGCCTTGATCGTGGCGGCATCTTCTTCAGATCCCGGCGATGCCACAGCCGAAGTCGGGACGCAAAACACCATGCCAACGACCAAGGCCATCAAGCCCAGTCGGGAGAGCAGGTGAAGATTTCGTGAGGGTTGATTTTGCCCTTTCCGGGCGTTTCGGATGTTCTTGTTTGTTGGTTTCATGGCTATTTTTCTGGGTTTGTTACTGAAAATCAGGTGAAACGGCGTCTGCTGTGGCATCGGCGGGAGGATCTTCCGGAGACGCTTCGCTCGCAGCAGCAGCTGCTTCCGCCTCTGCAGCCGCTCGGGCGGCATTTTCGCGCTGCGCGTTCTCGTACCCTTCCAACTCAGCAGCCTTGCGCGCCGCTCGTTCCACTTCCTCAGCATTTGCTGCCGCTTGGGCATCCGCCGCCGCTTGGGCATCCGCCGCCGCTTGGGCATCCG
>CALBXK010000231.1 GCA_937890535.1 uncultured Spartobacteria bacterium | reverse complement strand
AAAGCTTTCGCCTCGTCATCGTGCGCAAAAATATTAGTGTGCAAAAAGGCGAGAATCTTCTCTTCGATGAGGAAATCCTCAAAATGAAGTTCCGCCGCTTCCTGCATTGCTTGATCCTGATCCCGGCACAAATCGTGCGAGCCGGACGACGCATCATTTACCGATTGCTGTGCTACAACAGCTGGGTTCCCGATCTCTTTCGGGCTTGGGAAAGCCTGCGAAGATTGCAGGTCGCTTGAAACTGGCAAAAAATAAGTCGCATGATAAGGCACTACGAGAGCACTGCGTCCCAACATAAAAAAATCGAGACTGACGCACGAAAAACCCAGACAAAAGCGGAAAAAATGTCGGTCAGTCACTATGTGAAGCTTGCCAGAACGATAAACTCCGGTGGATCCCGCTCTTGCGCCGACCCGAGTCGTGCCGTCGCGAGAAGGGAACGGCCATTCGCTTATTTTGAGCCTAGGGCTTGATTTGAGAATACCCTCGCCCGGCTGATGAGAGGAGAATACCAATACACGCGCAAACGAGGAGCCACCGCGGGGCCGCACGGAGACTCGCGTCGTGATCGACGGCGAATTATTGTCATGTTGCTGATCGGTGGTCTGATTCTGGCGGTTCTCGTTTGTATGATCGTTTTGAAGTAGTGGCCCGACCTTGAGGTAATCCCTCTTTTCTGCGGGTGAGGATTTCGCAGGAGCTCGGTTGCTGGTGAATTATTGGATCCCCGATTCCAGAGGGCGGGAAACGACGTTTTTCAAATTTGTGAAAAAAGCGCAGGACGGGCACCATTTTTGCGCCTAGCATGGAAATACTGTGTTACGGGTGGGAATCAATCTGTTCTGGCTAGCCTTTATGGTCGATGGGGGAATGTCCCTGGTGGACGAGTTGAGCGGAGGGGTCTCCCGGTTGAGTTTGCTTCGAAGCGTCATGGGCTTTCTGGTGTTGTTGGCGAGTTTGGTGCTGGCTGGGGTCATCGTATTCACGCCCCGAGCGCCCAAGAGGGTGTTGCTTCCGTTGATCGGCTTTCTTTGGTGGAGCGGCCCTGGGGTCGCGTTTCCGCTGGGGGTCTTCGGAGCGTCCTCTCCCGGAGTCTGGGTGGCCTTGGCCCAATTGCTTCTCGGCATGGGAGTCTTCATGGTCTGCGGCGAGCGGGCGCGCCTGCCTTTTGCTGTCCATTCGGAACGCAAGGCGTTTTCCTGGCGACATTCGCTGGTGTTTGCGCCGGTGGTGTTTTTCGGGGCCTTGGTTTTTGCGACGATCTCGGTCTGTGCGGGTTTGGTGACCGAGATTGAGCAGTACTCCGGGGGATATATCCGGGTGCGCCCGGATGGCATCTATTTGCTCGAGCGTCGCTTTGAGTTGGGACTGCAGGAAGTACGTCTCACCGGGATGATCCATGTGGCCGAGCAGGAGTTTTATTCCGGGATCCTGTCGGATTCCGACCCCGAGTTGCCTTCCGTCGTCCTGGTCGAGGGTGTGACCGACCATCGGGGTTTACTGAGCCGCGGCGGGCTTCGATTTACCCGCCTGGCCAAATTGCTCAATGTGGCCTCCCAGGACGAAAGTTCCTTTGCGGAGGATGTCGCCAAAGGCATGGATCGGGAAAATCCGGGAGAGCGGTCGATCAGCCAGGATTCTGAAGTTTCCCCGGCCGATCCTCAGAACCCGCCCGTCGCCATCGGCGTGATCGACTTCAGACATGCCGACGTGGACGTGGAGTCATTTCATCCTTCGACGATTGCGTTTCTCGTCACAATCGTCGGTCTTCTGCAGTCTGAGGATCCCAAACAGATCCTTCATGCCCTGATCGACCCGGCGTCGCCGTTGCGCGATGGGGAGGCCCAATCGCAGGTCATGAACGACATTCTACATGCCCGGAACCAGACCTTGGTTGCAGAGATTCAATTATCCTTGAAAACGTACCGACGCATCATCGTTCCCTGGGGGGCCATGCACCTCCGGGACGTGGAGGCTTGGTTGCGGACCCAAAACTTTGTACAAAGCGGTGAAGTGGAACGGAAGGCCTTGGCCTTTTGGTAAAACACTTGAACCTGAGCGTCCAATGGCCTAATTCCAACGGGCCATTCGATCCGAAAGCCGGACCGGCGGCGCGAATCACTTTGCTTTGATGAAGATCCTTGACCGATATGTGGGCATGAGCGTCCTAGCGACTGCCATTTTTGGCGTCGTTGTACTGAGCTTGGTGCTGGTGTTGGGCAATCTCTTCAAAGAGCTGCTCGACGTGCTTATCAACAATCCGGATGTGCCGATCGGAACCGTGCTGTCCTTCCTGGTTCTGGTCCTTCCTTTCTCGCTCACCTTTACTATCCCCTGGGGATTTCTTACCGCTCTGTTGCTCGTGTTTGGCCGCATTTCTGCCGACAACGAACTCATCGCCCTGAGGGCGAATGGGGTCAGTATTCCACGGATTTGTGTGCCGGTTTTTCTTCTCGCCATCGTGCTTACTGCCATCTGCTTTTGGATCAACATCGAGATTGCGCCGCGGGCTGAGCAACGGATGACTCGAGCCATCGTGGATATTGCCACCAGCAATCCGGCGGCCCTCTTTCGCCCCGATGAAGTTGTGGATCAGTTTCCCGATCGCCGGATCTATGTGGGGGGAAAGGACGGCGACACTCTAAAAAATCTGATCGTCTTTGAGATCAACGAAGGGAGCGAGCCGACCAAAATGGTGTACGCCAAGGAGGGAATTTTGACTTCCGATCCCGAGAACGCGCGTTTGTTGCTGAAACTTTTCGATGCCCGCTTCGAACAACGTGATGAGGAGGATCCTCGGAATATCGCAAAAATCCGGCAGGGAATCGTTCTGGCTGAGGGTGTATTTCCCATTTCCTTGAAGGAATTCTACAATGAATACCTCTCCGGGCGCCGTCTGAGTTCCTACACTTTGACCGAATTGATGGAATTCATTCGCCAGGGGGCTGACGGCAAGGCCCAGGAGGCCGGGGTGGAGTTTAATAAACGGTTTTCCGCCTCGTTGGCCTGCGTGGCCTTCGCCTTGATCGCGATTCCCCTGGGGGTCACGACCCATCGCAAGGAAACTTCGGTGGGATTTGCCCTCAGCCTTGTGGTGGCGTTCACTTATTTCTTCTTCATCATCATGGCTGACACCTTCCGGGGGAATGCGGCGGCCCATCCGTCGCTTCTTATCTGGATGCCCAATATCATTTTTATGACACTTGGAGGCTTTCTTTTTTGGAGACTTTCCAAAAAATAGGAAAATCCGCTTGCCATTGGTGGCAGGCTATGATTCCTTGCTCACCCCTTTCCGTCGAGATCGGCGACCCTTATTTATGGCAAAAGAAATTGTAGGACAGATTAAATTGCAAATCCCAGCTGGCCAGGCCAACCCTGCGCCTCCGGTCGGACCCGCCCTCGGGCAGCAAGGCGTCAACATTATGGCGTTTTGTAAGGAATTCAACGCCGCCACGCAGAAGCAAGCGGGGGACATCCTTCCGGTCGTCATCACGGTTTACAAGGACAAGAGTTTTTCCTTCATCACCAAGTCGCCACCCGCTGCGGTGTTGCTCAAGAAAGCCGCGGGTCTCGCGTCCGGTTCCAAGGAGCCCAACAAGACCAAGGTCGCCACTCTGACCCGGAAGCAGATCATGGACATCGTCAAAATCAAGATGAGCGATCTCAATGCCCGTAACGAGGAGGCGGCTTTCCGCACCATTTCCGGCACCGCCCGGCAGATGGGTATCGAAGTCTCCGAATAATCGGAGTCTCGATCATTTCACAATTCCAGTCTCAAAAAAAAGGGGGCATCTTTTAGATGCCCCCTTTTTTCTTGGATTTTCGACGTTAGGGAGTCGAGCGAGTAAGAGTTTTCGAGTTCTTCACCCGATTCAATTGTCAGTCGCGATAACCGCCACCGCCGCGATTGCCCCCGTCACCACCGCCAAAGTCACGGCGGGGCGGACGATCCTCGCGGGGGCGGGCTTCGTTGACCACCAGACTGCGACCGTCCACTTCTTTGCTGTTAAGGCCTTCGATGGCACGTTGTCCGTCTTCGTTGTTTTCCATCGTGACGAAGCCGAAGCCGCGTGGACGCTGGGTCATGCGGTCCATGACAAGCATGGCTTCCTTGACTGGGCCGAAAGGTGTGAAGAGATCTTCAAGTGCGCCTTCCGTGGTTTGGAAGGAGAGGTTGCCGACGTAGAGTTTCATAACGTAGTGTATTCTGAGTTTGGTGTGTTGGTTTTTCTGTCCATCGCCAATTCTCAGAGCTCTCATCGCCGCCCACGTTTCATGGCGTAGCAGCGTCGCGGCTTCAAAAATCGGGGTTTGAACCGCCATTAACCGTCTGGCGTTTTGTTCGAAATGTAAAGCGAACATTTCAGCGTCGCGTCGGACGGGGAGATCCTTCCCGAAAAAAACTTTAGAAAACTTTTGACAGAATGCTGATTGTGGATAATGTCATCGGTTCCTCTCATTGAGGAGAACAACAGTCAACCCAGCAGGAGACTCCACCGGGTCGCTCGAACTGCAAGACACCATGCAAAAAAAACGCAGCAAACGTTATCGCTCCGCCGCCGAAAAGGTGGACGGAAAACGCAGGTACCCTCTCGCCGAGGCGATTCAGACCCTCAAGGATCTTCCGGCTCCCAAATTTGATCAGACGGTGACCTTGTCCTTCAAGCTGGGCATCGATCCCAAGCAGAGCGACCAGATGGTGCGGGGCACCTGCCCGCTCCCAAATGGCAGTGGCAAGAATGTTCGGGTTCTGGTATTCGCCAGCGGTCCGGCAGCAGAAGCCGCCACGGAGGCCGGGGCCGAGTTTGTTGGTTTTGACGACTTGATCAAAAAAGTTGCGGGTGGATTTGCTGATTTCGATGTGGCTGTTGCCACACCGTCTGCCATGGCCGAGGTTAAAAAGCTGGGCCGGGTGCTTGGACCCCGCGGGCTGATGCCCAATCCGAAGACCGGCACGGTCACGGACGATACCGCCAAGGCGGTCAAGGAGGTCAAGGCGGGCCGGGTCGAATTTAAGCTAGACAAAAACGCCAACATTGCGGTTCCCGTTGGCAAGATTTCCTTTGATCCCGTGTCTCTCGTCGAGAATGGCAGCGCGGTCATTAATGCCGTTTTCAAGGCTCGCCCGGCCACAGCCAAGGGTGTCTTCGTCGAAACCCTCACTCTCAGCGCCACCATGAGCCCGGGGCTTGGCGTTGATCTCACTCCGTATCTGAAAAGCTGACCCTTACCCTGACCACGCCATGAGACCCGAAAAAGCCAGTATCGTTTCCGACGTTCAGGAGAAACTGCAAAAATCACCCTTTCTGCTCATCGCTGACTACAGCGGCATGCAGGTCAAGCATTTCGAAGAACTGCGCACCCGTCTTGAAGGTGTGGGTTCCGAGTGCCACGTCGTCAAAAATTCCTTCCTTAAGCGCGCGGTCAAGGAACTCGGTCTTCCCGATCTGAGCGAGGCGCTTAGCGGCCAGACCGCCATGGTCACAGGCGAGAGCGACATCTGCGCCGCCGCCAAGGTGATCAAGACCTTTGTGTCCGAATTCGAGAAACCCATTGTTCGCATGGGTGTTCTTGACAACGCTATCCTGACGATCGAGCAGGTGAATGTCCTCGCGGACCTGCCGTCGCGTGAGGTTCTTCAGGCCACTCTCCTGGGTGTTCTGCTAGCGCCTGCCACCAAGTTGGTCCGGGTGTTGAACGAACCCGCCTCCTGCCTGGCCCGCGTGCTTAAAGCCAAAGCCGAAACCGAACAATCCGAAGCCGCCTGATCGCATTTTATTTATCCAAACTTTCCCCGGGCGCTTGAAGCCGCGTCAAGGGAGAATCCCAAAACACAAACAGGTTCTTCGTCGGGTCGACGGCTGTCGGCCTCAAATGCCCAGAGGCTTCGGGGCGCGACGATACCACACAAAAAAACACTAAAATGGCAGAAACACAAAACCTCGTAGACCAACTCAGCGCCCTTTCCGTACTGGAAGTCGCCGATCTGGTGAAACAACTTGAAGAAAAATGGGGCGTCAGCGCCGCAGCCCCCGTGGCCGTTGCGGCCGCTGGTGGTGGAGGCGGAGCCGCCCCTGCCGCCGAAGAGAAGACCTCTTTTGATGTCATTCTCACCGAAATGGGTGGAAACAAAATCGCCGTCATTAAGGAAGTGCGCGCTTTAGTCTCCGGACTGGGGCTCGCCGAGGCGAAAACACTCGTTGAGACTGCGCCGAAAGCGGTCAAAGAAGGCGTTCCCAAGGAAGAAGCCGAAGAGACCAAGAAGAAGCTCGAAGCGGCTGGCGCCAAGGTCGAAATCAAGTAATCCTCCTCCCCGCGTCCTTTGGGAGCGCGGCCGGAAAGAAATTTCTTTTTCGGCTTGCGTTCCCGACGCAGGGAGTCACTATCTACATTCCGCCGTATCACGTACGCCATCTGCACTGTCTGGAAAAAAGCCCTAAACCGCGTCCCCGCATGAGCCGAGAAATCAACCTCTGCTCGCTCGCGGGCGTTTTGCTTTGCCCTGTCCAGTTTTCTCCTGCAGCAGGTTGTTCGCTGAACAGCCCCACATCCCGATAACACAACACCGCCATGTCTGAACGCATTTATTTCGGCAAATTGAAGGAAGCCATTGATCCTCCAAACCTCATCGAGTTGCAGATCAACTCCTACAACGATTTTTTTCAAAAAGACGTTGATCCTTCGAAACGAAAGAACGTGGGGCTCCAGGCAGTTTTCCGCGAGTTTTTTCCAATATTTGGTTTTGAGGAGAAGGCGAGTCTGGATTTTGTCAGTTACGAGCTGAGCGATCCAAAAATGCGTTCGGTGGAGTGCCAGCGCGAGGGCCTGACCTACAGTGGCCCGCTGTATGTGACCTTTCGCTACAAAGACGAGCGAAGCACCAAGGAAGAGAAGGTCTATATGGGTGAAATTCCCCTCATGACCCGACAGGGCACCTTTGTAGTGAATGGGGCGGAACGCGTCGTCGTGAGCCAGTTGCACCGTTCGCCTGGCATTTGTTTTGAGAGCAACGTTCACCTCAACGGGAAATTGCTCCATGGGTTCCGCATCATTCCCGACCGGGGATCTTGGATCGAGGTTCAGTTTGACACCAGCGATCTGCTCTATGTCTATCTTGATCGGCGCAAGCGTCGTCGCAAGTTTCTGGCCACGACTTTTCTTCGCGCTCTCGGCCATCCTTCGGACGAAGACATCATCAAGCTGTTTTACGACATCGCCACCCTCAAGCTTAGCGAGGATCTCGATGAGGAGGAGATCAGTTCCAAGGTCTTGATCGAAGATATTCGGGATGGGGAGATCACGGTGGCCCGCGCCTTTGAGCCCTTGAATGCGGCAACCGTGCGTCAGCTTCTAACTCTCGGACATAAGAATGTGAAGGTCGTCGACACCAAGGAAGACGATACCATCATCAAGTCGCTCAAGAAGGATCCAGCGCACGACGAAGAGGAGGCGCTCAAGGAGATTTATCGCAAATTGCGTCCCGGGGATCCCCCCACGGTGCAAAATGCTCGCAGCATGCTGAAAAGACTTTTCTTCGATCCGAAGCGCTACGATCTCGGGCGTGTCGGAAGGCACAAGCTCAATCAGAAACTTGGCTTGAACGTCAAGGACGAGGAACGCACCCTCACCAAGGACGATTTTGTCGCAGCGATGAGGTATCTCGTTAAACTTCGCCAGGGCGAGGGGATGACCGATGACATTGACCACCTCGGAAGTCGGCGGGTACGGACCGTTGGTGAACTTCTTGCCAATCAATGTCGGGTCGGATTGGCCCGGACCGAACGTCTCGTTCGTGAGCGCATGACCCTCTTTGATGCGGGCATTGATCAGATCACGCCACAAAAGCTCATTAACCCGAAGTCACTCAGTGCCGTGGTGCGTGATTTCTTTGGACGCTCACAACTGAGCCAGTTCATGGATCAGACGAATCCGTTGTCGGAATTGACGCATAAACGTCGGCTTTCCGCCCTCGGGCCTGGTGGTTTGAGCCGGGATCGCGCCGGCTTTGAAGTTCGGGACGTGCATCCTTCCCATTACGGGCGGATTTGTCCCATCGAAACTCCGGAGGGTCCGAACATTGGACTCATCAGTTCGCTGAGTACGTTTGCCCGGATTAACGAATTCGGTTTCATCGAAACCCCGTATCGCAAAGTCAGCAAAGGACGGGTCTCCGATGATGTTGTCTATCTTAGCGGGGATCTCGATGAGAAGTGCTACATCGCCCAAGCCAGTGCGAAGATGGACGCCAAGGGTTGTTTCGTGGAAGATCTAATTTCTTCCCGCTACCGGGGAGAGTTCCTCGATATCGAAGCCGACAAGGTCCAGTATATGGACGTCTCGCCGAAGCAGCTCGTCTCTGTGGCTGCGGGCCTCATTCCTTTTCTGGAGCATGATGATGCCAACCGGGCTCTGATGGGATCCAATATGCAGCGCCAGGGCGTGCCATTGTTGGTTTCCGAATCTCCGCTGGTCGGCACCGGGCTGGAAGGCCGTGTCGCCAGGGATTCCCGCGCGGTGGTTCTATCCGAGTCCGCCGGGAAAGTGGCCTCCGTCACCGGAAGTCAAATCATTATCACCAAAAATGGTGAACTCCCCGAAGGTCGGAAGAAGGTCAAAAACGATCCTGCCAATGGAGTTTGGGTCTATGAATTGCGCAAGTTCATGCGTTCGAACGCCAGCACCTGCATCAATCAGAAACCGATCGTTTGCAAAGGGCAGTCGGTTGCGGTGGACGATGTGATTGCCGATGGACCAAATACGGAGAAGGGTGAGCTCGCCTTGGGTCGGAACGTGCTCGTCGCGTTCATGCCTTGGAATGGTTACAACTTTGAGGATGCGATCATGATCTCCGAGCGGGTTGTCAAGGAGGATATTTACACATCGATTCACATCGATGAATACGAGATCGGGGCACGCGACACCAAGCTCGGCCCCGAGGAAATCACCCGAGACATTCCGAATGTCAGCGAAGAAGCCCTGCAACACCTGGGACCGGACGGCGTCATTCGCATCGGAGCGGAGGTCAAGCCGGGGGACATCCTTGTCGGTAAGATCACGCCGAAGAGCGAAACCGAATTGGCACCCGAAGAGCGTCTCCTGCGTGCGATTTTCGGAGAGAAAGCCGCTGACGTGAAGGACACTTCATTGACCGTCCCCTCGGGAACTTACGGCATCATTATGGATGTCAAAGTCTCCTCCAAAAAGGAGGTCGCCCGCAGCAAGATGACTCCCGCCGAATCGAAGCGTCAGCAAAAGATGATTCTCGATGAGCACAAGAAGAAAAAAGATGGTCTGCATGAGCAACTCACGGCTGCGCTCTCGAACATTCTGCTTAACGAAAAAATTCCGCTTGATGTGGTGAACGCCCAGACCGGCGAGATCATCATTCCGGCCAATCGCAAAATCACCAAGCAGCTTCTGCGCAAACTTGCCGCGGTGTACGATCACGTCGAGATCGATCCCAGTCCGATCCGGAATAAAATCCGCGAGATCATCGGGCAATACGAACATCGCTTCGAGGAGCTGGAACGAGAGAGAGAAGAAAATCTCGGTCGCGTTGAGAGCGGCGACGATGTCGATCCCGGCATTATCAAGCAGGTTAAGGTGTATATTGCCAGCAAGCGCAAGCTCTCTGTTGGTGATAAGATGGCCGGTCGCCATGGCAACAAGGGCGTCGTCGCCAAGATTGTTGCCGAGGAGGACATGCCATATCTCGCCGACGGGACGCCGGTGGACATCGTGCTCAATCCGCTCGGCGTCCCGAGCCGTATGAATGTCGGGCAGGTTCTTGAAACCCATCTTGGGGTCGCCGCCAAGGCGCTCGGATTTAAGGTGGCCACCCCCGTCTTTGACGGAATTACCGAAGCCAGAATCAAGGAATATCTTATCGAGGCTAAGTCGCAGGAAAACTTCACCTGGATTACCGAGACGGGGAAATCCACCCTCTTCGACGGTCGCACCGGAGATACCTTCGATCAACAAGTGGTCGTGGGTTATATCTACATGTTGAAACTCGGACATCTTGTTGCGGACAAAATCCACGCTCGAGCCGTTGGCCCCTATAGCCTCGTCACCCAGCAACCGCTGGGAGGCAAGGCCCAATACGGCGGACAGCGTTTCGGGGAAATGGAGGTCTGGGCTCTCGAAGCTTATGGGGCCGCTTACACCCTGCAGGAATTGCTCACGGTGAAGTCCGATGACGTCCAGGGCCGCACCCGGATCTACGAGTCTATCGTCAAGGGCGACAATTCGCTTGAGGCAGGAACCCCGGAATCCTTCAACGTCCTGATTAAGGAAATGAAGGGACTTGGCCTCGACGTTCGTGTCGGGGGCAAGGAACCAACACTTGGCGAAACGGAAGCCGCCTGAACCACGAAGAACATCGAACAACATATATCCTAAGCATGAAAGACGTGAACATTGGAGAAATCTTCGGGGATCAAAGGGCACCGGGCTTTGACGAAGTCGCTATTATGGTTGCAGCACCGGAAAATGTCCGGAGCTGGAGCAAGGGCGAGATCAAGAATCCTGAAACGATCAACTATCGCACCTTCAAGCCGGAAAAAGGCGGCTTGTTCTGCGAACGCATTTTCGGTCCGACGAGGGATTGGGAGTGTTCGTGCGGAAAGTACAAGCGAATCAAACACAAGGGGGTTGTTTGCGACCGTTGCGGCGTTGAGGTGACTCTGAGCCGGGTGCGCCGGGAACGGATGGGTCATATCGATCTCGCGGTGCCGGTTTCCCATATTTGGTTTTACAAATGCATGCCGTCCCGCATCGGGCTCATGCTGGATATGACCAGCCGCCAATTGGAGCGGGTGATCTATTATGAGGATTACATCGTCACCGATCCTGGCAACACGCCTCTCCAGAGATGCCAGTTGTTGAACGAGGGCGAACTCCGTGAGGCGGAGGATAAATACGACGATGCCTTCACCGCAGGCATGGGCGCTGAGGCGATCCACAAGCTTTTGGAGCAGCTCGATCTAAAAAAACTCAACCAAGAGATCGTGGAGCAGATGGACGCCACCCGCAGCAAGCAGCTTCGCAAGAAGTTGGCCAAACGGCTCAAGCTCGTGCTCGGCTTCATGCAGTCGAAGACCCGTCCCGAATGGATGATTCTATCCGTATTGCCGGTGATTCCGCCGGATCTTCGTCCTCTGGTGCCCCTGGAAGGCGGACGCTTCGCCACCTCGGATCTCAATGACCTTTATCGCCGCGTCATCAATCGCAACAACCGTCTCAAGACGCTCTTGCAGCTCAAAACGCCGGAAGTCATCATCCGGAATGAGAAACGGATGTTGCAGGAGGCGGTCGATGCGCTCTTTGACAATGGCCGTCATGGCCGTGCCGTTACCGGCGCCGCCAATCGTCCTCTGAAATCCCTCAGCGACATGCTCAAGGGCAAGGGGGGTCGATTCCGGCAGAACCTTCTCGGCAAGCGGGTCGATTATTCTGGTCGTTCGGTCATCGTGATTGGTCCGGAACTCAAGCTCCACCAATGTGGATTGCCGAAGAAGATGGCCCTGGTTCTTTTCGAGCCTTTCATCATTCGTCGCCTTAAGGAGTTGGGACATGTCCATACCGTGCGCAGTGCCAAGAAGCTCATTGAACGTCAGACCTCCGAAGTCTGGGACATTCTGGACGAGGTGACCAAGGGGCATCCTGTGCTTCTGAACCGGGCTCCGACCCTGCATCGTCTTTCGATCCAGGCCTTTGAACCCATCTTGATCGAGGGTGAGGCGATTCGTATTCATCCGCTTGTTTGTACCGCCTACAATGCGGATTTTGACGGCGATCAGATGGCCGTGCATGTGCCGTTGTCCGTCGAGGCCCAGTTGGAGGCCCGCACCCTGATGCTGGCTCCGAATAATATTTTTTCGCCATCCAGCGGAAAACCGATCACCACACCATCGCAGGATATTCCTCTCGGATGTTACTACCTTACGCAAAATCCGCGGGCAGAGGACGCGAAAAAAGACATCCGATTGCCGCTCTTTGCAGACTCCAACGAGGTCGAGTTGGCCATTGAGGAAAAAGCAGTTCGGACCCACACACGGATCCGCTTCAAGAATCCGGATTTCGGGATTAAAACCGTCTATGGAGATGCGGAATCCAAGATTCTTGAAACCACGGCGGGCCGGGTTGTTTTTAACCAGATCTGGCCGAATGAGGTTGGATTCTACAATAAGGTTTGCGGCAAGAAGCAGCTTTCCGATGTGATTCTACGTTGCTTTAAGGCCGTGGGTCAGCAGCGCACGGTGGAAACTCTTGATCGTCTTAAGGAATTGGGCTTCAGCTCGGCAACCAAGGCGGGCATTTCTATCGGAATCACCGACATGATGATTCCTGATGAGAAATCCGGGCTGATCGAAAAAGCCTATAAAGAAATCAATGAGGTGCAGAAGCAATACCAACGCGGCATCATCACGGATGGTGAGCGCAAGAACAAGGTGCAGGATATCTGGACCCATTCGGGTGAGGAATTGGCCACAGCGCTTTTCCGCACTCTCGAATACAACAACGGCCTCCGGGAGATGAATACCGTTTTCATGATGGTGGATTCTGGAGCCCGTGGTAACCGGACCCAGATCAAGCAGCTCGCCGGCATGCGCGGTCTGATGGCCAAGCCTTCTGGGGAAATTATTGAACGTCCGATTATCTCGAATTTCCGTGAAGGACTTTCGGTATTGGAATACTTCATCTCGACGCACGGAGCTCGCAAGGGGCTTGCGGATACGGCGCTGAAGACCGCGGATTCCGGGTATCTCACTCGCAAGTTGGTTGATGCCGCTCAGGATGTGATCATTACTCTCGACGATTGTGAAACCGTAAACGGGATTCCTGTCAGTCCGATCTATGAGGGAGATGAGGAAGTCGTCAGCCTCGCGACCCGCATCTCGGGACGTGCCTCCTGTGAGACAGTGAAAGACCCTGTCACCAGCAAGGTTCTGGTGAAATCCGGCGAAATTATTGAGGAAGAGACTGCTGCCGCCCTCGAAAAAATTGGACTTGAAACGCTTCGCATTCGTTCTGCACTCACTTGTGAATCCAAGCGTGGTATTTGCGTGAAGTGTTACGGATTGAGTCTTTCCACCGGTGTTCCGGTTAAGATCGGTGAGGCAGTGGGCATTGTCGCAGCTCAGTCGATCGGCGAGCCAGGAACCCAGCTCACGATGCGAACCTTCCACGTTGGGGGGACGGCCAGTCAGACTTTCAAACAGCCGATCATCAAGGCCAAACATGACGGGATCCTGCGATTCAACGACCTCAAAGTCGTCGAGAGCACGGAAGGGAAGTTTGTTGTTCTCAATAAGAACGGCACCGTCAGCCTTCACGCCAAGGATGGGCGCGAACTCGAAAGCTACAACATCGTCATTGGATCGAATATTTCCATCCCCGATGGTGGCGCTGTAAAGAAGGGAACCGCCTTTATTCAGTGGGATCCCTATAACGTCCCGATTATCACCGAAAAACCGGGCCGGATCGAATTCCGCGATATGATCCCCGGCGTCACCATCCGTAAGGAAGAGGACGAAGCCACGGGAATGAAGGGAACGGTTGTTATTGAGCACAAGGAAGATTTGCATCCCCAGCTTGTGATCTGCGGCGCGGACAAGGAGATTCTTGCCAGTTACTCGATTCCGGCCGGTGCACACATTGAGGTGAAGGAATCGCAGAAAGTGAGCGCCGGCACCCGTCTGGCGCGAACCCCGCGAAAGATTGCCAAGACCAAGGACATCACCGGCGGTCTGCCGCGTGTGGCCGAGCTCTTTGAAGCCCGTCGTCCAAAGGACGCTTGCGAAATTGCCAAGATCGAAGGGGTCGTGGATATCGGCGGAACCGTCCGGGGCAAACGTCGCCTCATCGTCAAGGACGTCGAAAGCGGAGACGAGGAAGAGCACCTCATCCCGCTGGCCAAGCATATCATCGTCTTCAAGGGCGATCTGGTGAAAAAGGGCCAGCAGTTGACCGAGGGCCCGGTGGTTCCTCACGAGGTCCTCGAAGTCTGCGGACCTCAGGAATTGCAGGAACACCTGCTCAACGAAGTGCAGGAGGTTTACCGTCTGCAAGGTGTTGAGATCAACGATAAGCACATCGAAATCATTGTGCGGCAGATGCTCCGGAAGGTGAAGATCACCGATCCTGGTGATACGACGCTCCTCTGGGGCGATCAGGTGGATCGCTTGGCATTTGCCGCTGAAAATGAAGCCGTTGTCGCCAAGGGCGGAAAGCCTGCGGAAGCATCGCCCGTGCTGCTTGGCATCACGAAGGCCTCGCTTGAGACCGACAGCTTCATCTCCGCGGCCTCGTTCCAGGACACCACCCGTGTCCTGACCGAAGCCGCAACCCTCGGGAAGGTGGATTGCCTCCACGGGTTCAAAGAAAATGTGATTATGGGGCATCTGATTCCAGCCGGAACCGGATTCCCGACCAACCGGGAGGTGGACATCGTCCATCTTTCAGATCCCCTCACTACCGAGGAACCTCAAACAGCCGCGAGCTAAACACACTCCATGTCCCATTCATCTCCGAAAGTCCAAACCATGACCGAACTCCTGGAAGCGGGCGTCCATTACGGACACCAAACCAAACGATGGAATCCCAAAATGAAGGATTTCATTCTCGAAGAGAAAAACTCCATCTACATCATCAACCTTGCGATCACCGTCGATCAACTCACAGTTGCATCGGACTATCTCGCGGGCGTCGTGAAGGGGGGAGGAAAAATTCTTTTCGTGGGAACCAAAAAGCAGGCTCAGGAAGCCGTGCGTGAAGCCGCCACCGCCACAAAACAATTCTTTGTCAATGAACGCTGGCTCGGAGGTACTCTTACGAATCTGCAAACGATTCGGCGAAGTGTGGCCCGTTTTCGCGAGTTTCAGGAATTGGAGAAAACTCCGGCCTTTGCCCGCATGAACAAGAAAGAGACTTCCGCTTTGCGGCGGGAGGCGACCAAGTTGCATCGCAATCTGGAAGGTGTTCTTGGCATGGAGCGTCAGCCGGATGCGATTGTCATTATCGATACCAATCGCGAGGAAATTGCGGTGTCCGAAGCGACTCGTTTGAAGATTCCCGTAGTGGCCATTGTGGATACGAATTGTGACCCTGACCGTGTGAATTATCCAATCGCCGGAAACGACGACGCCATTCGTTCGATCCGTGTGATTCTTCAAAAAATTGTCAACGCCATCGTCGAAGCGCAAGGCGTTCGAGCAAAGATGACAACCCCGAGCGAACTCGAGGCGGTCGCGGAATAAGATCTTAAGTGTTCAGTTTTCCGTGTTCGGTTTTCCGTGCGCACTGGTTTGGCTGAACACGGAACACTGAATATTTTTATGTCTGATATTACTCCTGCTCTCGTCAAAGAGCTCCGCGAAAAAACCAATGCCGGGATGATGGACTGCAAACGGGCTCTCGAAGAATCCGCTGGTGACGTCGCCAAGGCCGAAGAGATTCTTCGGAAGAAGGGTATTGCTGGTGCTGGCAAGAAATCGTCCCGCGCCGCCAAGGAAGGCATCGTCGCTTCCTATATTCACCTTCAGGGAAAGGTTGGGGTCTTGGTCGAGATCAATTGCGAAACTGACTTTGTGGCCAAGAATGAAATTTTTCGGGAATTCGTGAAGGACATCACTCTTCATATTGCCGCCTCGCATCCCCTTTATGTCTCGCGGAATCTTGTGCCCGAAAAACTGGTGCAGGCGGAACGCGAAATTTTCGCAGCCCAGGTCACCAATAAGCCCGCCAATATTGTGGACAAGATTGTCGAAGGCAAGATCGAGAAATTTTATACGACGCTGTGCTTGTTGGAACAAGCCTTCATCAAGAACCCTGATCTCACCATCCAGGATTTTGTCAATTCGAAGATCTCGGAACTCGGCGAGAACATCATCATCCGCCGTTTCACCCGCTATATGGTGGGTGAAGATCTAGGAGAGGCCTAGGCGTAAGGGAGTGGTTCGTCCTCGTCAGAAGAGCTGAGATCGAAGTCGCGCGGAGAATTGTCGTTTCCGATGTCCAGGTGGCACCTGTGGTTGTGATTATGAGCGTGGTCGGTGAAGCCGCTTGAGGCGGTCGCCAAGGGCGCTTTGGGCTGCCGCAACTTCCTGCTGCAATTGGGTCGAGGAAATTGTCGATCCTCCAAAGGTGGCGACGGTGGTTTGTTCGAGCCGATCGTCGGTGGCGACGGTGACATCATAAGTTTCGGCGTATTTTGCCACGAGGCGTTCGATGATGCTGTCTGCGGTTTGCCCGGACTTGGAGTAGAAGACCTGAATATGATGGGGCTCGCTGGCTTCATTGGGGCGGTTCCCTTGGCCGTCAAAGACCAGCAGGACGTGTTGATCGGTGGCGTCGCGCAGACCATCGAGGGTTCGGATGAGAGTCTCCCGGGCCAGGGCGGGATTGCGGGTGTGAAGGGCTGCCAGATCCGGCCATTGGAAAATCATGCTGTGACCATCAACGATGAGGACACGTTCCTTCATGGGCAGGCCGGGTGATTCTGCCTCATTGGACAAAGTGGAAAATTCTGCGAAGGTTTCTTTTTTCCGACCCAACCATGACCCGCCTTTCTTGGCAGAATATCTGCCTCCCGACAATTCTTCTTCTCATCATGCTTTTTCCCCGCCTTGGGCTTGGCCAGGACGGGTTCGCTGCCAAGGCGACCGGCGGACGGGGCGGGAAAACCGTAACTGTACACACGCCCGAGGAGTTTACGAAAATGTTGAAATTAGATGAGCCGCTCCTCATTGAGGTTTCCGGCACTCTGGCGATTGGAAGTGTCGCGATGGCTTCGAATAAGACGCTGATTGGTACGGGCAAAAACCCAACCCTCATCGGAAATCTCTATCTTCGCAGCGGGGCGACCAACATCATTCTGCGGAATCTCACCTTTACCAATCCCATGAATAAAAAGGGGAAGGGGGGGGGCGATGGGGTGACGATCCGGGGAGGAAAAATGGTTTGGATTGATCACTGCACCTTTGTCGATTGCGGTGACGGGTGCATTGACATCACCAACGGGGCCAATGATGTGACTGTTTCCTGGTGCAAGTTTTATTATGTGAAGCAGCCGGAACATCGCTACACCATGCTGACCACCGGGCGGACGGTGAAAGTGAAGAAAAAGAAAAAGTTAAAAACTGTTCGGGTCACCCTGCATCACAACTGGTGGGCCCAGGGATGCAATTCCCGCATGCCGGCGGCGCGCAAGGCGGATATCCATATGTACAACAACTATTTCAACTGTCCGGGAAACTTTTATTGTACCAATGCCCGGGCCGATGCGTCGATCTTGAGTGAAAGCAATTACTATCAAGAGGTGCAGAATCCGATTTATGCTGAGAGGGGCGGTCGATTGAAGACGAGAGACAACCTATTTGATCGTTGCACGGGCAAGGCGGAGCGGCGGGATGACAAGGTCTTCAAACCGCCCTACGAATATACCGTGACCAAGGTGAAAAAGGTTCCCGAGATGGTCAAACGGGGCGCCGGAGCACGTTAAGAACTCATGCAAAGGAAGACCGGCTGTCTGGACGAATTTTTGCGGTCCAGGCTTGATGGCGGGGGGCTTCGCGTCGGGCAGGTGTGGGTGGTGCCGAGCGGGGAGGGAGTACGGCTTTCCCACGAGGACGACGTCGGACACTCCGGTCTGGCAGTATCCACGGATCCTCATGAGGCGATTCAGATTGTCCGCTATGATGACGCAGGAAAATATCGTCCTTTGAAGACAGCTCCCAACCTTCGCCGCGGATGGCGAATTGATTTGACGACGAGGTCGGAAATTTTATTGGCGTTGGATTTTCTCTATCCGGGGGCGCTTGCCACTGCAGAAGCCGACAGAAGGAATCTCCTGGAGCCGGTGGACCTGCGCCGCACTCTGGCCCGTCAAAGCGGCATGTATGCCGTGGTTCGAAAAATCGACGATGCCCAGGCTCAGGCCTTGGTGCAGAATGTCTGCCGTGGCGATCCGGGTTGTCTGCGTCGGATTCTGTGGAATATCTCTTCGGATTGCGCTTTGTCGGAGTCGCTCGTTGAAGGCACCCTGAAGGTGCCGGATTCGGTGCCGTTGATATGTGCTGAGGCCTGCAACCTCCTCGTGGCTGCTGGACGGGATGTTGTGAAAGGAAAGAGCGCCGAAGGCTGACGGCTGAATCAGCGACGAGGGGGTGTTTGGATGCCGATTTCAACGGCGCTGGCCTCGAGAATTTCGCGGATGAGCTTCTCGCCCTCCAGGCTGGCTTTGGCGAGGAGATCGGATTCGAGGAACTGGCCTCGGGCTTTTTGTTTGAGGGAGCGAAAGGCTTTTTCACGATCGGCGGCGTTGAGTTTGTTCCAAAGCCCGCTTTCATCCTGGAGGATGCGGAGGTTGCTCATGCTGAGGGAGAGAATTTTTGGGGGCGGCAGATCGGCGGTGAGTCCAAGGTTTCGGGAATCGACTTGAATACAAAGAGGAATTTGAAAATCAAATCCGGCCTTGGCGGTATAGGTGGCCTCGATCTCGAAGGTTTTTGTGCTGTGGAGCCAAGTGTGTTCCAAGGATTCGCGCACCCGGAGTTGCTTCCGGGCCGTGATCCATTCCCGGGCGGGGGTGGTGGCCTCGATGACAACGACCGAATTCACTCTCACTTCCGGCGTCAGATTCATTGAATGTTGGAACGCCGTCGCCACCGTTTTGGCGGCCTGGGACGCGTCCTCATAGACTCGGGAGCTTGAGCGCCAGATGACGATCCCGGTGAAGGCCGCAGAGAGAAGGGCTACGGCCAGGATCCACAACAGAACAATGAGGCCGCCGGAAAGAGTGCGTTTTTTGGAAGGCATGACTTGAAGGGCAAGGGACTCAGTGGATGGTGATCGGGCACTCCGGCAGGGCGCGGAGAAAGGCGCGGCCGTAGGGTTTATTCAAGATGCGGCTGTCGAGGATCACGATAGTGCCGGTGTCGGATTTTGTCCGGATCAGACGGCCCACACCCTGGCGTAATTTGAGAATCGCCTCCGGGAGGGAGAGTTGCTCAAAGGCCCGTCCGCCTTCCGCTTCGATGCATTCCATGCGGGCTTCGGTGAGTGGGTGACCGGGGGTGGCGAAAGGGAGGCGAGTAATGATGACATTGGAGAGCGCTTCGCCCGGAACATCCACGCCACTCCAAAAACTATCCACTCCAAAAAGTATGCTGTGGGGGTTTTCCCGAAACTCCTGCACCATGCGGTGCACCGGCATTCCAGATCCCTGAACCAGGAGCCGCCAACCTCGCTGCGTGAAATGGTTTTCCAGAGCCTGGGCGGCGGTGCGCATGGTGGTGTAGCTGGTGAACAACACAAAGGCATGGGCCTGACTTTCGTCGGCGAAATGGGCAATCCATTTTTCCAGGGCCCGATCGTATTTCGGGTCCCGGGGTTCCGGCATGGATTTGACAAGATGGAGTGCCATTTGGCGGCCGTAGTCGAAGGGGCTTCCGATTTGCACGGTCCGGGAATCCCACGCTCCCACCCGGTCCCGAAAGTAGTTCATTTCTGGTCCGCCGATCGAGAGGGTCGCACTTGTGAGGACGGTGGTCGTATTGTCCCGAAAGAGCATGCGCTGGAGTGTTTCCGCCAGATTGACCGGAGCGGCACGCAGGGCATAAAGGGTCTCCCTGCGCCCGTATTGTTCCACCCAATAAACATGCTCGGGGGACTCCAGTTGGAGGAAATTTGCAATTCCCCGGCGCGCTTCGCTGAGGCGGCGGGCGGCATCCTGAAGTTCCCCCTGGCGAATTTCATCCTCCTCTTTGGCCGCTTGCCCCTTGATGGCCTCGGCCAGGCGGGTGAGGCCGGCACAGAGCTCGGACCCGTCGGCGAGTTCAGTTTCCCGAACCCGGTACTCCCGCCCCTTCTTGAAAACGCATCGCCCGGCGATGGCTTGAAAAAAGGCATCTGCGTTGGGGGTAAGCTCCGCCACGACCTGGCAGGCGGTGCCGTTTTTCAGAGCCTGGAAGAGGCCCTTTTTTGTCCGGGGATTGTAAAGACGGTGGAGATTGCGGCGGAGCCCGAACTGGGAAACTTCCATCCCAATGTGTCGGGAGGCCACGTCTTCGATGGTGTGGGCCTCGTCGAAAATGACAAAGTCATTGGGGAAGAGTAGTCCGCTTCCGCGGGCCTCCTGTTCCTCAATGTCCCCAAGGAGGGTGAACATGAGGGCGTGATTGAGAATGACAATGTCTGCGGAAAGGACCCGTTTTCGCATCGCCTGGTAGAAGCACCTGGGGTTTTTTCCACAGGTTTTTTGGGTGCAGATATGGTCCTCGCTGCGGACCTCCTCCCAAACGGCAGATTCGGGCTGTTCCAGGAAATCGCTCAGTGATCCGTCTCGAGTGGTCTGGCTCCATTCGTGGATGCGTTCGAGGTCGCTCTGCTGATCGCGGGTGAAGAGATCCCCGGAGGCTTGCATCACCCGTTCCAACCGCGTCCCGCAGAGGAAGTTATGCCGCCCTTTCATCAAGGTGGCGCTGAATTCGATGGGAAGGATTTTTTGAACCAGCGGGATGTCCTTGTAGATGAGTTGCTCTTGAAGAGCAATGGTGTGGGTTGAGATGACGGCCTTACGGCGGGTGCGGACGGCCTGCAGGGCGGCGGGAATGAGATAGGCCAGCGACTTGCCGACACCCGTTCCGGCTTCAACCACAAGATGGCGACTGCTGGAGATGGCCGCGGCCACCTCCCCGGCCATTTGTTGTTGTTCCACCCGGTGCTCGTAATTGCTGGCGGAGGACATCAGTCCCCCGGGCGCGAAGAGGGCTTCCACCTCATGACGGAAGGGATTTTCCTCCGGAGCGGGCGAGTCGACGTGAAGAGAAATCATGACAGGAGCGGAGGCATGTTGACGGAAATGCACAGGGCCATTAGTGATTAGCGCTTACCAATTGATGAAAATACTGGACCGATATGTGCTGAAGGAGTTTTTTGTTCCCTTCATCTATTGCATTTTTGGGTTCATCGCGATTTGGTTTATTTTTGATCTGAGCGATAATCTTACGGATTTCCTTGAGGGCAAGGTGGGATTTGCGGTTTTACTGGAGTACTACAAATCGCAGGTGCCGGAGATCATTGTCGTCACGCTTCCAATTGGACAGTTGCTGGCCCTGTTGTACGCGCTCACGGCGATGTCCCGCACGAACGAATTGATTTCGATGTTGGGGGCGGGATTGAGTGTTGTGCGCATCCTGGTGCCCCTGTTCGCCGTGGGATTTGTCCTCGTGGGAGTCACCGCCTACTTTAATTATGAGAGTGCCCCTCACGCGGCGATGGTTAAGAAGCAGATGCTGCGGGAGATCAAGCGTGGGCGGAAGCTGGAGACCGGCCTGGCAGCCCACCTCTATCGCAACCGCGAAGATTTCCGCACCTGGTTCATTCGCAAGATTTCGACGGATCGGGAAAAATTTTTCGATATTCAGATCCTCCAGCAGGATGCCGAGGGAAATATCATGAAGACCTGGTATGCCCGTGACGGATCGTATGACGGCATCGCCAAGAGCTGGATCTTCCGCAGGGCGAAATATGTCGAGATGGATACGTCTGGAAAAATCCTCAAGTCGGAATTTGTGGACGAAATCATCATTCCGGGCTGGCGGGAGAATCCGTGGCGGATTGCCAGTTCCGTGATGAATCCGAACTACCTTTCTGTTGAGGAACTGCAAGATTACTTGGAATTCAACTGGGACTTTCCGACCGTGCGTCTTGCACCCTACCGCACCCAGTTGCAATACCGTTGGGCTTTGCCCTGGGTCTGCCTGCTGGTGGTGTTCATTGGTGCACCTCTGGGGATCGTTTATTCGCGTCGCGGAATTCTCGGTGGTGTCGCAGCGGCCATCGCAATCTTTTTCTCGCTCGTCTTTGTCAGTAGTCTTTTTGTCGCCTTGGGGAAGGGAGATCGGCTTTCGCCATTCGCCGCAGCCTGGGGCCCGATGTTTGCCTATCTATGCGTCGGAATTTTGCTGCTCTGGTATCGATCGACAAATCGCGAGCTTCCGAAATTCAAGCTCCCTTGGTCTGCCTGATATGCAAAGTGAATGGGAAATTAAATCCAGGGCCCATGTCTGTGCCCGTTCGGAGAAGGAGTTTTTCGAGGGTGAATATTTCTACACCCTCCTCTTCCGGGAGGGTGACGGCTTTCGACGCGAGGATGTTTGCGAGGAGGTTTGGGAAAATCGCAATGAAAATATCCGTCCGTTTTCTTTTTGGCGTTCCAAGTATGAGGCGCCGCCGCCGCCGGCGCCGGAGACCTTGCCCAAGGATGACGCGGAAGGGTTGCTCCGCCGCCTCATTGCCGAGCAGCAACCGGACACGCTCAATGCCCGCTATATTCTGACCGTGATGTTGGAGCGCAAGCGGGTGTTGCGTCCGGTGGAGTCCGAAGATGACGACGTCCTCGTTTATGAGCATCTCGCCACCGGTGACACATTCGTTATTGCCAATCCGCACCTTTCTCTGGAGCAGATTCCCGCCGTTCAGGCTGAGGTAAGCGAACTGCTGGCGGGTTCGATTCGGGCGTGATAGGTTGCGGCATGTCCGCAGATTTCCCGTTGTTTCTCGCGCCGATGGCCGGGGTGACGAATACGGTTTTCCGCCGCCTTTGCAAGGCGAAGGGAGCGGATGTGTTGACGACGGAATTTGTATCCGCTGAGGGAATCCTGCATCGGAATGCCAGAACCCGATACTATCTGGATTTTCATGAAGAGGAACGTCCCCTGGGAGTTCAACTGTTTGGGGGGAATCCGGAGCGTCTGGCTCTGGCGGCAGGCGCGGTGGTGGATTGGGTGAGGCCGGATTTTCTGGATCTCAATTTTGGATGCCCGGTCAACAAGGTTGTCTGCAAGAACGGGGGATCCGCCTTGTTAAAGGATCCTCCGCTTTTGGCCCGGGTGGCCGGAGAGGTCGTCAAGGCCGCGGGATCGGTTCCGGTCACGGCCAAGATACGCATCGGGTGGTCGGAGGCTTCGATTAATGCCACGGAGACCTCGCGCTGCCTGGAGGAGAGTGGGGTGCAGCGGATCGCGGTGCATGGGCGTACGAAGGAGCAGGGGTATTCCGGGCGGGCCGATTGGGATGTGATCGCGGAAGTGGCGGCCGCCGTGAAAATTCCAGTTATCGGCAACGGCGATCTCAGTTCTGCCGAGGAGGTGCTGCGGCGGAGACGGGAAAGCGGAGTCGCCGGCGTCATGATCGGGCGGACCGCCATGTCTTATCCTTGGATTTTTTCGGAAGTGCGGGCGGCGCTCTCCTCCGGGGAGATGCCCCCGCCACCCACTTTGGAAGAACGGTGGAAACTTATTTGCGGACATTGCCGGGAAGAGGTGGCGTGGCGAGGCGACGAACTCATGGCGATGAGGTCCATGCGATCTCGGCTCATGGCCTATACCCGTGGGCTGCCATCTGGGGCCCGGCTGAGGGAAAAGCTTTCCCAGGTGGGATCGGTGGCGGAGTTGGAGTTAATCGCGGAGCAGCATCTCGGGGAAGTGACGAGTGGAGGGAGAGAGGCTTTTGACGCGCGCTGCGCCGCGAGTGAAGAGTGAAGAGTGAAGAGAAATTCGGGTTAATTTTCCTCTAGATTTCTACGTTTGAGATCTTGGAGAGATTTTTTGTCATCCAGAAACTCATAATATCCCAGTAACATTGTATAGGCCTCTTCCTCGGTCTCTTCTTCCTCCATCAATTCCAGCAGCTTTTCTTCAACGTCTCTATTTGACCTTTTGGGGGCAAAGCGGTTCGGCGCAAGAGTGTAGGCGGCTTTTAGGCCTAGCAACCCCTCTTCAGTATTTGGGGCCAGTTCCCATGCCGTCAGGCCGTAGTTGATGTTTTCGCGCAGAACTCTTGTATTGGGTCTAACTTTATTATTTTGGGCAATCGCCAATGCACCGTTGCCGTAGAGCCAGGCTTC
>CALBXK010000230.1 GCA_937890535.1 uncultured Spartobacteria bacterium | reverse complement strand
GCGGCGGACATTCTGGGGCGCTTGTCGGCGGATCGCCTCAACGCGATCTTGAAGAATCTTCCGCCGGAGAGCGTCGCCAAGATCACTGAGATTCTCGGCTATCCGGAGGATTCTGCCGGTGGGATCATGAACCCGGATTTTGTGGCGGTGCTTGAGACCCTCACGGTTCAGGAGGCGGTGGACTCGCTGCGTCAAAACGCCATCGCGACCAGCGATGCTTTGTTCTATATCTATGTGGTTGATACCGAATCGCGCCTGCGCGGGGTGCTGCGTGCCAGGGATTTGCTTTTATGTCCCGTCGGCACCTCGATTCGAGAGGTCATGATCCGGCAGGTGCGCTGCGTCTCAGTGAACGCCGATCAGGAGGATATCGCCGCCCTTTTCCGGGAACATCACTTTCTGGCCATTCCGGTGGTGGATGATTTCCAGCGGCTCTGTGGGGTGGTGACCAGTGACGATGTACTGGACGTTGTTGAAGAGGAGGCGACCGAGGACATGCAGCGAATGATTGGTCTCTCCGGGGAAGAAACCCTGGAAACTCCCTGGACCGTTTCGTTGCGCAACCGGCTTCCCTGGTTGTATGTCAATCTTGCCACCGCAATGTTAGCCGGCTGGGTGGTGTCCCTCTTCGAGGGCACCATCGACAAGTATGCCGTGCTGGCGGTTTTTCTTCCCATCATCGCCAGTCAAGGGGGCAATGCGGGGATTCAGACCCTGACCATCATGGTGCGTTCGATGGCGTTGGGAGGGATCGAGGGTCGCAAAAAATCACGCATCCTCGGAAAGGAAGTTTTTGTGGCGTTGCTCACCGGGTTGGCTACCGGAGTGGCGGTGGGCGTGGTCGGTTGGTGGTGGCGGGGGGATTTAATTTTGGGTATCATCGCCTGTGTGGCCCTGCTCCTCAACGTCATCTGTGCGGCGGCGGCGGGAGTTTTGATTCCCATCAGCTTGAAAGCCCTGAAAATCGATCCGGCTCTGGCCTCCTCCATCATGCTGACGACGGTGACCGATGTGTTCGGATTCTTGATGTTCCTGGGACTCGCCGGAATTGGATTTCACTATTTTCCCCCGGCCTGAAGCGCGGAAAATTCCAAAAACCGGAGGGGCGAATTCTTAGGATTTTGAACGCTGGATGAGAACAAGATTGCGGATGTAAATGATCCACCCGGTGCCTTGTCCAATGATGCCAACGATATCCCGCCGCCAGATGAAATAGACCAAGAGCATGGAGGCTCCGATGAGGCTCATCCACCAGAAAGCAACCGGAATGACGGATTGCCGGCTTTTTTCGCTGGCCAGCCATTGCACCAACATTCGTCCGGTGAAGAGGAGCTGGCCGCCGAGCCCGAGGGCAATCCAGGCCAGACCGATCGGGCTGGTGATGTTGAAAATGGCCGACATCCAGCCGCGAGAGGTTTTCTGTCCGTAATACAGAGTGCTGAACTCCTCGGGCGTGAGGATCCGATCGGTGTTCGCTCCCAGTCGTTTGACAATAAAAACCAAGGTGCCGTCGCGGAGTCGGGCCATTTTCACGTTGTCCTTGGCCCCGGCGAGCTCGATCTTGAAGCGGATTTCGGATCCAGGAATCACTTGATCGGCGGCTGGGGTGCCGATCTCGTCCAGCGGGACCGCCTGGATCGGCGTGAGCTGGCAAAAGAAAAGCGCGAGAAGGACTCGGGCGATATGATTCATTTTTCTGTAGCGCCAGCGTGTATTCCCGCCGGTTCGGGCGCTTGGGCTGCCGGAGGGGCGGCGTCGTTCGGAGAAGGCAGCCGTTGATCGCCATCGTCGTCCCCGCTTTTTGGGTCATGAGGATCAAAAAAGAGGTCGGTCGCCAGCCAGATCGCCTTGGATTGGCGGGCGAATCCCACGCTGAAGAGGAGAACCGGTCCCAGAACTCCGGCCATGAGCGTCCATACCGGCAAATCAAAAAACCACTCCAGGGAACCGTAGAGGACCAGTCCAAGGATGGCGGAGAAGGTGTAGTTGACCGCCCAAATCGCCATGAGAAAATAGCCCGGTTCGCGTTCGTAGGGATAGCCGCAGCGGGGGCATCCGTCGAGCGGCGAAAACCAATTCGACAGGGATCGCACCTGATACCATCTGTGAAAGAGCGGCTTCGTGCCGCAGGCCGGGCAGCGCAGCAAGAGAGCCCGGAAGAGATACTTGATCGCGGTGGATGGATTTCGTTTGTGCGGCACAGATTGACCATAATGAAGTGCGGATCGGCTGCAATACCTTGCTTGCACGGATGGGTTCACCCGGCCGGATCGGAACAGAAGCTTCTTCGGCTGGATCGAGAGATCGGCCAATGGGATCGATATCCAAATCTCTGTCGGCGTAATCACTCCTGATCGATTGAGGATTGCGGATCAGGTGGGATTTGCCAATGTGATCCCTTTCCAACCACGCCTCGACATGTCTTCCATAGAAAATTCCCATCCGCCACGGCATGTAGCGATCATCATGGATGGCAACGGGCGTTGGGCGGAGAAGCGGGGGCTTCCTCGCCTAGTTGGACACGAACAAGGCGCGAAATCCATTCGAGCCTGCGTGGAAGCTGCCATTGAAGCGGGAGTCGAATTTCTGACCCTCTATGCGTTTTCATCGGAGAACTGGAAACGACCCGCCGCGGAAGTGGCCGGTTTGATGCGGCTGCTTGAACGCTTCCTTGATGAGAAGGTGAAGGAAATGAAGAAGGAAGGGGTGCGCTTGCAAGCCATTGGACGTTTGCAGGAACTCCCTTCCTCCTGTCAGCGCAAGCTCGCCGAGGCCATCGCCTCGACCGAGACAAATACCCGCCTCACCGTCGTCCTGGCCTTGAGCTATAGCGGGCGGACCGAAATCGTGGAAGCGGTCAAACAAATCGTTCGCGAGTCCCGCGAGGGTGAACTCTCCGAGGATGACATCACGCAGGATTTTTTTAGCGCCCATCTCGATACTCGCAATCTCCCCGATCCCGATCTCCTCATCCGTACTTCCGGAGAGATGCGGGTTTCGAATTTTTTGCTCTGGCAGCTTAGCTACACCGAAATCCATGTTGCGGATTGCCTCTGGCCGGACTTCGGGAAAGATGATTTTTTTGAGGCCCTGGCCGACTATCAGAAACGGAATAGACGGTACGGCGGCATCTGAGCAGTTTGGGCGTGGAGGCGGGGAATCCCTTGACTTCGTGCTCCGGATTGCTTGGCTGTTTCTTTCTCCGACCTTGGCGGCTTTGCAATTCACTCATGGGTAAACAAACTATTCTCCTCGTTGATCACGAGACCGATTTTCTGGATTGGGCCCGTCAGCAATTGCAGACGGCGGAAGTTCGTGTCCTTGTGGAAACCTCGGCCGAGGCGGCTTGTGCGACCGCATTCGCCGAGCGGCCGGATTTGATCCTGACGGAAATAAACCTTCAGCCATTTTCCGGGATGGAGTTGATGGATCGCATTCGGGCCGAATCTCCCAATGCCCTGGTCGTCATGATGAGTGCATTCAGCACAAATCAAAATGTCATCGAAGCGATGAAACGCGGGGCGTTCGATTTCGTCCGCAAGGAACATTTGCCCTTTAATCTCAAGGTCGTGGCGGACACCGCCCTCCAGGCGGCAGCCGATCTCAAGGCGGCGAGTGCTTTTCAACCGGTTCTTACTGTCGAGCAATATCAGGATGAGATTGTCGGGCGTTCCGAGGCTATGCAGGTGGTGTTCAAAATGATCGGAAGAGTCTCCGGCAGTGATGCTTCGGTGATGGTGACCGGAGAGAGCGGTACCGGCAAAGAATTGGTCGCCCGGGCGATCCACAATTACAGCCTGAGGTCGGCCAAGAGCTTTCTCGCAATCAATTGCGCGGCCATTCCCGATAATCTCCTGGAGAGCGAATTGTTTGGGCATGAGAAGGGGTCGTTTACCGGGGCTGCGAACCGGCGGATCGGGCGCTTTGAACAATCCGATGAGGGAACCCTTTTTCTCGATGAGATCGGAGAGATGCCGCTTCCGGTGCAGAGCAAAATCCTTCGGGTGCTGCAGGAGGGGGAGTTTTCCCGAGTGGGTGGCAACGAGACTCTCCGAACAAACGTCCGCATCATCTGCGCGACGAACAAGATCCTTGAGGACGAAGTGGAAAATAAGCGTTTTCGCGAGGATCTCTTTTATCGACTGAACGTGGTCCGGATTCCATTGCCTCCCCTGCGCGAACGCCGGGATGATATTCGGGTCCTGGCGGAGTATTTTTTGCAAAAAGTCACCCACAAGAAACATCGCCCCCAATTGCAGCTTTCGGAAGAGGCGGTGAAGGTTTTGGAGAATTATCCGTGGCCAGGGAATGTTCGCGAACTGGAGAACACGATGCAGCGGGCAACGGTGCTGGCGACGGCTGACATGCTTTTGCCCAAAGATATCCCCCTGGGTCTGGATTCCGGCGAGGTTCCGCTAATCGCGGATGACTTATCGATCGGGGAGGCCATCGAGCGGCTCTTTGCTGCGGCTTCCGTCGATCCGTCGATCACACTCTTACCCTGGATGGAGCGGGAGTTCACCCGGAGGGCGATGGAAAAAACACGAGGCAATCAGGTGCGGGCCGCAAAGTTACTCGGGATCACTCGGGCGACCCTTCGCAAGCGTCTGGAGCGGGACGAGTTGTCGGGTCCGGCCACGTCGAGCGGCTAAGGTGGAGAAGCTTTGGACATTTTGTGCCGGGTCCTGGCGGGAGGGAGCGACCGTTCCTTTGACCGATCGGGGCGTTCGCTATGGTATGAGTGTTTTCGAGACTCTCGCGGTCCGACAGGGTCGGGTTATTTTTGCTGACGAACATTTGACCCGTCTGCGTCAGGCGGCCGCGGCGGCTGGTTTTTTTATGCCGGAGTCATTTCCCCTTCCTCCTGAGATGGACGGAGGTGATGGAATGCTGCGCCTCTATGTCACTGCGGGTGATGGGGGACCACTGGAACCTGCCGACGACGGCCGCGTCTACGCCTTGTGGGAGGAGATGCGGTTTCCTACCAGCGGGGATATTGCCCGGGGCCTGAGAATCGGGATCTGTCGAGCCCCGGTGTCCGGCGCCTTGGGAGGATGGAAAACGGGGAACTACTGGAGTCATGTCCAGGCCCTGGCAGAGGCGCGGCATCAGGGGCTTGACGAGAATTTGCTCTTCAATCCTGGAGGGGCTCTTGTGTCTGCTGCGATGGCAAACGTTTTCCTTTGGATGGACGGAGCCTGGCAGACTCCGGCGCTGGAATCAGGAGCGCGCGACGGGGTGCTGCGGGCCTGGGTGGCAGGGCAGGTGAAGGTTGTGGAATCCATCATTCAGCCAGAGGATCTGGCGGGGGTCGAAGCCTGTGTGCTGACCAATAGCCGGCTGGGAGTCATGCCGGTGACGGAAATCGACGGTCGGCCGCTGGAGGGCAGGGGCAAGGCCCAGGATCTGGCCTCAGCCTATTGTGATGATGTCTTCACGCATTGAAATCGTCTTCGAGCGGGCGAAAGCGTCCCTCAAGGGTCGTCTGTCCGCGCCGGGAGAATTCCCCGCCGTTGCCGGGGCGGCTCAGCCGTTTCTGGCCGCTCTGCTGGCCCGGCAGTTTCCTTCGCGTCGAATCTGGATGGTCTGTGCCGACGTCAGGGCGCAGGAGCAATTTGCCGTCGAGATGGCGGCTTGGTTGCCAGGGATTCGGTTGTTTCCTGAATTGGAGGTTCTGGCAGCCGATGCCGGATTGTCCGATCCCGAGACCACGGCGGAACGCTTGGAGATCCTGCGGGAGCTTGGGGGAAAGGGGGTTGTCGGTCCGGTGGTGATTCACCGTGCTCAATGGGATCATGAGGTGCCCGCCGCTGCCTCCCTCTCACGAGCAGTCCTTCGGCTCGTCAAAGGAGACACCTTCAGCTTCGAGGAAGCCTCCACCCGCTTGGGGGCCGCCGGTTACGAACGAACGACGCAGGTTGGGGTGCGGGGTCAGTTCGCCATCCGTGGGGGTATCATGGATGTGTTTTCCTGGCAGGCGCAGGTTCCGGTGCGGATCGAACTCGATGATGAGATTGTGGACTCTCTGCGCACATTTCATTTTGACACGCAGGTGGCCATTGCCGAGTGCGGGGAGACCGAAATTTTGGCCGGAAACTTGCGTTCCCGTCTGGTGCCGCTGCGCCACTACATCGGCAGCAAGGATATTCTCATTGAAGTGCGGTCTGATGCCGAGGGTGATGACCCGGGAGGTTACCAAGCGGGATCATTTTTGCTTGCCGATGCCGATGCCGGTGAGGATGACATGATCTTCTTTCCCCAGCCGTTCGCGGATTTTGGGGCCGGGGAGCTGGTGCTCGACAGCCTCCGGAGTGAGCGCTTTTTCCGTCAATTGGAAGACTGGCGGAACGCGGGATGGATGGTTGTCCTGGCGGCTGGCAGCGAGGGGGAAATTGAGAGGTTTCAGGAACTGGCGAAGGATCATAACTTCCCCGGGACGGCCCTGGAGTGCCTGGAAATTTCCGCCTCACGGGGCTTCATATTTCCTGCGGCCAAATTGGCAGTGCTTTCTGATGCCGAGTTGTTCGGGCGCTCGGCCTCCCTCCGGCAGCGACGGCTGACCTTGCGGCGCGAACGGGTCCAGTCCACTCGCGCCGCGATGGATTTTACGGAGTTTGAGCCGGGGGACTACGTGGTTCATCTGGACCATGGGATTGGAAAATTTGTTGGCTTGGAAGTTCCGCCGGACAACGATGAGGGTGAAGTGCTGGTTCTTGAATATGCCCGGGAGGCCCGCCTTTATGTGCCCCTTGATCAGGCCTGGCAGGTGGCCCGTTATGTGGGGCTGGGTCGCAAACACCCGGAGCTTTCCCGCCTGGGCGACGGACGATGGGAACGGGCGAGGCTTAAGGCCGGTCAGTCGATCTTTGATTATGCCACCCGGATGTTGCAGGTGCAGGCGGAACGGGATTCCGCACCCGGCGCCGTCTTCGGGCCGGACACCCACTGGCAGCATGAATTTGAAGATGCTTTTCCTTTTGAAGAAACAGAGGATCAGATCCGGGCCATCAAAGAAGCAAAGTCCGACATGGAGGGTGCGCGGCCCATGGACCGATTGATTTGCGGCGATGTGGGATTTGGCAAGACCGAGGTTGCGATCCGGGCTGTTTTCAAGGCGGTGATGGGAGGTCGCCAGGCCGCCGTGCTGGCCCCTACGACGGTGTTGGCCCAGCAGCATTTTCAGACCTTTCGGGAACGGATGAGCGACTATCCTGTCACGATTGAACTCCTGAGTCGCTTCCGTACCGCCGCGGAACAGAAGAAGGTTTTGAAAGGATTGCTTCAGGGCGGAGTGGATGTCGTAATCGGAACCCACCGCCTCATTTCTCCCGATGTTTACTTCAAGGATCTCGGTCTGCTGGTGGTCGATGAGGAACAACGCTTCGGAGTGAAACATAAGGAGTTGCTCAAGGAGAAATTCCGCCAGGTGGATGTGCTCACCCTCTCGGCGACTCCGATTCCCCGGACGCTTTACCTTTCCCTGATGGGGGCGAGGGATATGTCCTTGATCGAGACTCCTCCGGCAAATCGTCAGTCGGTCGAAACCATTGTCTGCGCCTACGATGAACGCGTTTTTCGCGATGCGATCCTGCGTGAAATCGCCCGCGGCGGGCAGGTGTATTTCTTGCACAATCGTGTCCAATCCATCGAGCGGGTGGGGGCCCGCATTCGGGAGCTGTGCCCGAAGGCGAGGGTGCTCATCGGGCATGGGCAAATGGGAGAAAATGAATTGGAGCCCGTGATGCGGGCGTTTGTGGCCGGTGAGGCCGACGTTTTGGTGTCCACCACCATCATCGAGAGCGGCTTGGACATTCCCAATGCCAATACCATCATCATCGACCGGGCGGATCTTTTTGGATTGGCCGATTTGTATCAGCTCCGGGGACGCGTGGGGCGTTCCCAGGCCAAGGCGCATGCCTATTTGATGCTGCCTCGCGATTTGATGACGGGTTCGGCAAGGAAGCGGGTCTCCGCCATCAAACAATATTCTGATCTCGGTTCGGGCTTCAAAATTGCGATGCGGGATCTGGAGATTCGCGGGGCGGGAAACCTCCTCGGCACTGCCCAGAGTGGGCACATCATCGCGGTGGGCTTCGATTTATACTGCAAGCTTCTCCGGCATGCGGTGGAGACCTTGAAAGGCAATCGCACCACCCGCCGACATCCCGCGGGCCTGCGGCTGGATTTTCAGGTGACCGATGAGGCGCAGTGGAATCGATCACCCAAGGACCAGGCGGCCACCTTTCTTCCCGTCGGCTATATCTCCGATGCCCGGACGCGGATCGCGTGTCACCGCCGTCTGGCCGCCGCCGAGGATCAGGGGGGCCTGGAGAATCTTCGCCGGGAATGGAGGGATCGATTTGGTCCCTTGCCAGGGCCGGTGGAAAATCTTCTCCTCACCGCTAGGATCCGGATCGAGGCGGCTTTGAGGAAGATATCCCTCGTGGAAGTGCGGGATCGGAGAGTCCGGCTCACCCGAAAAAAAGAATTATTGCAAGAGGGGGGGAGGTTTCCCCGCTTGACGGCTTCCGGCCCCGATTCTAGTTTGCGCGAAGTTTTGACTGTTCTCGAAAAGATCTCATTGGAATGAAACGACTTGCTCTCATCGCACTTTTGGCTTTGCCCTTCACTGGAGTTGCCCAGGAACAACGGGCGGAGGTCATCGACGGCATGGCCGCGATTGTAAATACCGAAATCATCACCATCTCTCAGGTCAGAGACTTGGTGGGAGCCCGGGAACGGGCATTGTCCGAGGTGTACAAAGGCCAGGAACTTCAGGACAAGATCAAAGAGATGCGGCTCGCCGCTCTCAAAGATCTTATTGACCGTCAGCTCATCCTTCAGGAATTCGCGATGCTTCAGGAGAAGGGGGCAAATATTCCCCAATATGTCATCGACGATCGGGTGCAGACGATCATTCGCGAGGAATTCGGCGGAGACCGGGGGGCCTTTGTTCGCACCTTGAGTTCCCAAGGCTATACCCTGACGCGCTTCAAGGAGATCGAAAAAGAAAAGATTGTCGTTCAAGCGATGCGCCAGTCCAAAATTGACAGCAATTTCGTGGTTTCGCCGAACCAGATTCAAGCGTACTACAACAAGAACAAGACGGCCTATGCCACGCCGGCACGGGTGAAGCTGCGGATGATTGTTATTCGCGATGATTCCCAGTCCGACGTGCCCGACATGGGAAGCAAAAAAGACCTGGCCGGTGAAATTCGTCAAAAGATCACCGAGGGCGCGGAATTTGCCAGAATGGCGCAGATGTATTCCGAAGATGAGTCAACCCAGGAGGTGGGCGGTGACTGGGGATGGATCGAGCAAAATACCCTCAATGAACAGCTCACCCAGGTGGCTTTCTCTCTTAGCCCCGGCGAGGTGAGTCCCGTCGTTCAGATCGGCAACGCTTATTATGTGCTGATGGTCGAGGCCAAGAAGAGTGCCGCCGTTAAACCGATCGCAGACGTGCGCGATGAGATTGAGCAAAACCTCATCCAGAAAGAACGACTCAAGGTTCAGAATCGCTGGCTCGATATCCTCCGCGAAAAGGCCTATATCAAGATTTTTTCCTGAGGTGAAGCCTCGGATTGGGATCACTCTGGGCGATCCCGCAGGCGTGGGGCCCGAGGTTGTTCAGGCCGCCTGCGCCAGCGGAACCCTCTCGAATGCCTTCGACTATGAGGTGATCGGGGAAGTCGCCCAGACCTTGCCAGGGGAACCCTCGCGAGAATCGGCCAAACAGTCACTGGAAGCGCTCGAGCGGGCGGTGGCGATGGTCCAGGCGGGCGAAATTCAGGCGGTGGTCACAGGACCGGTCAGCAAGGCCCAGTTACATCACGTTGGATTTGATTTTCCCGGGCAGACAGAATTTTTTGCGGCGCGAACCGGCACGGAAAATTTTGCGATGTGTTTGACGGGCGGGGCATTGACGGTGGCTCTCGTCACGGCGCATGTTCCGCTCAAAGATGTGGTGTCCCTCTTGGTTCCGGAGGAAATCGTACGCGTGGGAGGATTGTTGGCGGAATTTCTCCGCAAACGAACCGGCTCCCTTCCGCGGATTGCGGTGGCCGGACTCAATCCTCATGCCGGAGAACAAGGAGCCATGGGTCGGGAGGAGATCGAAATTGTGTTTCCCGCCGTACAAATCCTTCGCGAGCGGTGGAAGGACCGCGCCACCTTTAGTGATCCGGTGTCACCGGACACCGTATTCTGCCGCGCCGTGGCCGGAGAATTTGACGCTGTGCTCTGCCTCTATCATGACCAGGGTCTTATTCCGCTGAAACTGCACGCCTTTGATCAGGGCGTAAATGTCACCCTCGGACTTCCCTTTCCCCGCACCAGCCCGGATCACGGGACGGCGTTTGATATTGCCGGGAAAGGTCTGGCCCGCCCGGACAGCATGATTGCGGCCATTCGCCTCGCGGGCGAATTATTGAGGGGGGGGGTATTCGAGAATCTTTGGGAGTGAAAAGCAAAGGGAAGCTCTCCAGAAGGTATTTCAATATCGAATAGCCCGGAGAAAATCCGCACTCGCGGAATTTTGGGGTTGGTGGTAATGTCTTTTTCATGAAAAGCAGTGTCGTCCGCAGGGACCCCGAAATTCTCAGTGCCACTCCCGTTTTTGCGGGAACTCGTGTTCCTGTCCGGAACTTTCTTGATTGCCTCGAAGGCGGTTACACCATCGACGAATTCCTCGAAGATTTCCCGACGGTGAAAAAGGAGCAGGTCCTTGCCTTTCTGGAGGAAACCAAGGCGGATTTGGAATTGGCAGTCCCGACATGAGGGTCATCCTCGACGAATGCCTTCCGAAGCGGTTGACCCGTGAATTGCCGGGATACGATGCAGTAACTGTTCCCATGGCGGGCTGGGCGGGAGTTCAAAACGGGGATCTCCTGCGCCAGATCACAGGAAACTTCGAGGCATTCGTCACGATCGATGGCAACCTCGCCCGCCAGCAGAACACGGGAAAACTTCCCTTCGGGGTTGTCGTGTTGGGTGCTTCCTCGAATAAAATCGAGGATACTCGTCCCCTCATTCCCAAGATTCTCCAAACCCTCCAGGCTTTGAAACCCGGCCAGGTCATTCGGATTTCTTAAAGGCCAAAATCTTTTCGAAGGAGCTGAGCGGGTTCTGGAAAAAGTGGTGGAGGTAAGGAGGTTCGAACTCCTGACCTCGTCATTGCGAACGACGCGCTCTACCAACTGAGCTATACCCCCCACTGCGAAGGACGGATGCTGACGTTTGAGGGGCCGGGAATCAACGCAAAAAATTGAGCCTTCGTGTTCCCTTCGGTCTATTCCATCGGTCCCGGTCCGCTGGAGGTGTCCCATTCTTCTTTTTGGGATTTTGAGGCGAGACGAATTGCGGCTCCCAAATTTGACTAGACTTGCACCTCCTTCCTGAGAAAATATTATATGTCTAATCCCTCATCATCTTCCTTCCCCCTCCGGGTTGGACTTTTCGGAATTGGTCTCGACGCCTACTGGCCGCAGTTCACCGGATTGAAGGAACGACTCGAAGGCTATCTCGCCCAGACCGCGGCGGCACTTGATCGCGACGGAGTCGAGATCATAAACGTCGGCCTCGTCGATAACCCCGAGCGCGCCGTAGTCGCGGGTCACGAACTCCGTCGGGGCGACGTGGACATCATCTGTCTCCATGTCACGACGTACGCGCTTTCTTCGACCGTCCTTCCCGTGGTGCGCCGCGCGAAAGTTCCGGTGATCGTGCTCAATCTCCAGCCAGGCGCTGCCATTGACTATGCGACGTTCAACCAGATGGCTGACCGCACAAAAATGACGGGCGAATGGCTGGCCTACTGCGCAGCCTGCCCCGTGCCGGAAATCGCAAACGTCTTCAAACGCGCCGGTATTCCGTTTTTCCAGGTCACTGGGATGCTGGCGAACGATCCGCACGTCGCCTGCGAGCTCGACGAGTGGATCGAGGCGGCTCGTGTCGCCAAC
>CALBXK010000229.1 GCA_937890535.1 uncultured Spartobacteria bacterium | reverse complement strand
GTGACGGATGAAATCCAATTCGATCCCGTCAATATCGTATCGTTGACAGACATCTTCAAATATTTTGACAATATAGTCGCGTACTTCCGGTTGGGAGTAATCCTCCAGAGCCCACCAAACCTTCGGTTCCGTCAGATTATTCGCATCCCAATCGCTCTTTTTTCCCATGAGATAGGAAGGGTGTTCACGCTTTCTTCGGGAAAGACCCCAGTCGGCAAATGAATCTTCCGGATTATTCATCCGATAGCTCCAGATCACTTCCATGTTATTTTTGTGACCAAAATCGATAACCGCGGCGAGTGGATCGGTGCCGAGTTCTTTGAGCGCAACGAGACCATCTCGCATCGCTACGTCGCCGTCACTGGGACTCCCGCTTCCTTCCACGAATTCTCCAAGCACTTCACCCACTTTGGGTTGATGTCCCCAGAAAAGACCTCCTCCGCCAGTGCAATAGAAAATGGTGTCAACCTGGGCGTTTGCAACCTGCTTGACGCGAAGAGAGAGAAGCTCATCCACGGTCTTGTAAGGTCTGGCGTCATTTCCATCATCATTGTAGAGGACTCGACGTTTTTTTTGCGCACCTCCTTTTCGTGCCGCCCGCATCTCGGTCAACGCCGTATCGGAATCGATTTCGGGGGCTGGTTCTGCGGCATCGATTGAAAATGAATTTCCAATCAGAGACAGGAATAGGAGGATCGTACTTAGCGATTTTGGGTGCATATGGTTGGGTTTGTCAGAATGTTAGAGATGAAGGAGGGATACGGGGTCAATTGATCTTTGAGCCGATACCGCCTCAATTGTAGGAATTTTTCGCAGAAGTAGTTCTTCCGCATTGCCAAAAAAGATACGTTCGACATCTCGGCCCTTTATGCCGGCTTGTTCGCAGGCCTGTCGGAGGCTAAGAAGAGAGTCAATCCCAACCAGCGTCAGTTGGGAATTTTCAATCTCCTCTCCGTAAAACCAATGAAATGTCGTTCCGGCGGTTGCACAGTGACCCCGGAGGTGGCTAATCGGATAGTCCGTGCCAAAGAGGACCCGCTCTGGCCCGAGAAGATCAAGGGCAATCCGGATCCCCTCCGCCTCCGTAATCGCAGACGTATCAACATAAACATTAGGAAGCCGCGCCAATTTCTTGAGTCCGCGAGCGGTGCGAAAATTGAACGATCTTGCGATGTGAGGTAGGATGAGCTTGCATCCAGGATATTTTGTACAGAGACGAATAAGAGCCTCTTGATTGTCCGGATCCGATACGCCGGCCTCTCGCACCAAATGGATCATTAGAATGCCCTCGTATCGGTTGCAGAGTTCCCACATCCACTCCGGAACAAATTCCTCTACGGTGGCCTGCATTGTATCGGCGCGTCCAGAATAGTAGTGGTATGGCTTGAGCCCCAAACAAGTGCCTTCTCGCATCCCATGCTCAAAGGTCTCGGGATTGTCGCCCGGTGAGGCCAAAGCAAGCCCTTCGAATGATCCTGCCTCCTGATTCGTCAATTCGGAAAACATCCAGGCATTCAATCCGCCCCTGTCGCATTCTCGAATCGGAAAAGGAAAGAGGAGGGCTCCTTCCAGCTTTCGGCCTGGAAGCAACAACTCCAGAGAGCGACGGTATGCCGACAAGTTGAGGTTCTTCTTGAGATGATCGGCTAATCCGTCTTGGGCGCAAAATTGAGCCGCATGGAGGTGCCCGTGGATGTCAAATACCCGCTCGGGCACGAACCCGTCCAAGGCCTCGTTTAGCAGATTTCGATCCGCTTGAGTGAGTGTATTTTCAATCATCATCGCTATTAGTCGATCGAAATGATGTTCCAGTGCATGCTCAATGCCCCGGGCGATCCCGCATAGTAGATCACCAATATTTTATCATCGGGCAGCACCAAGATGGCGGGATGCCCAAAGGTCCAGCGCCCCATGTCCTCCCAATA
>CALBXK010000228.1 GCA_937890535.1 uncultured Spartobacteria bacterium | reverse complement strand
CGCGCGGTAGTCATTGGTGTAGCCGAGGACTATAAGTTTTGTCTTTCCGGCGAGCGCTTGAAGCAACGGGACATAGCCGTTGCAGAGTTCGTGCCCCGTCGCCAGAATTGCACATTCCTCCGAAAGTCGCATCAGCAGCATCGGCATGGGAAGAGCCTTTGGAAGATTGCCCCGCCGCATCCAGCTTACCCACGCCTGCTTGAACTCCGCCGTGAGATCGGAATGATCAAACTCCTGCAGTTGGCCGGGACGGAGCGGCGCGGAAAATGGCAACGCCACCTCCAGCTCACTCACGGCCAAAACTGGTTCCAACCGGGTCATCTGCGCTCTCAGAATACGCTGCACTTCGCCCGCTAATTCGCGTCCCTCTCGGTTCACGTCGGCGCGCGTCCCCTTACGAAATTCCTGTCCTCCGGGTTTCGTAATTTTCGGTCTGATCTCCGCGCATGCGCCTTGGACGAATAGCGCCACAGCTTTCGTGCGGGCTTCGATCAGTCGGCAGGCGACCCCGGGGAAATCCGTCGAGATTTCTGTGTCATAGCGGGTTGTAGGATGGCAAGCATGACTGAACAGAATCGCCAGCGGTTTGCCAGTCGGCGACGCAAATTCAAGCACCGATACTGTTTTGTCATGGAACCCTTCCGGGTTTGGCCGAAATTCCCATCGAGAACCTATTTTGACACGACGGTTGATCCCAAAGTGCGCCTGCCCCTCGCCATTCCTCACGACGACGGGGCGTAGCTTCTGTACAGCGACGGCAACTACCTCGCGCAATTTACGCTCGAACTCTTTCTGATACGCGAGCCGCCGCGTCTTGATCGAAGCAGTTTCCCCAATCGTCCAGTTCCAACAAACATTTGGCCCGCTATGGGTGTGCGAGGCGTTGAAAAGCATTCCCTCAATGTCGAAACTTTTTTGGCAATAACGCCGAACGCGCACCACCATCTGAGAGGAGAACCCGAGCACATCCGCTGTGACAATGGCATGGCGCAGGCCATTTTGCTCTAGCACGAGCGCTCTGACATGTAGTCGTTCTTCGACGTGTGTGCCGAGTCTCACAGTCCCCGTCCCCGCCAAGGGTATGCCGATCGGAGGGGTAATATCTCTGCGGGCGGCTCCAGCTTTCATAAAAAACTCTTTCGATTCTCTTGCAACGAGGAATCAGGCAAAACTCATCAACATATGATGATGAAAGGTCGCGGCTTGTTCAACTTGATCAATCTCAACATACTCCACGGGCCCATGGGCGCGATCAATACTGCCGGGACCAAAAATGATGGTCGGAATGCCAGCACGGGAGAGCTTACTCGCGTCGCTACAAAATGGCACCCCCCCCGGTGCGCCGTCCAGTCCCATCTCAGAAAGCACATCACCTGCCACGCGCACGACACTGGAACTTGCAGGAGTTTCCAGCGGCTCATCAACCAACATCGGCGGTTCCATGACGGCCCTAAATCCAGAATGGTTTTGCTCCAACGCGTCAAGAATTCCCTGATAGTGAGATAGGACACCAGGAACGGTTTCGCTAGGCAATATCCGACGATCAATTTCAATTACGCATTGATCGGGAACAAAATTGATCTGTGTACCACCAGAAATCACTCCGACATTGCAGGTCGCCGGGCCCAACAACGGATGCGACCGAGCAGCAAGAGCGACATGATCCTTTTCCAATTCCAATAAAATACGAGCCATGTGATTGATCGCATTGATCCCGAGATGGGGCTTGGCACTGTGCGCCGCTCTGCCACGTACCACCATGCGCCACCGCAGTGTTCCCTTGCTGGCAATGACCGCCCGCAACTCGGTCGGCTCGGCCACGATCGCGGCATCCGCCCGCAAATCCTCGCAGAGCTTGGCGACGCCGCGAAACGTATGTTCCTCGTCAACGACTGCGGCAAGAAGCACCTCGCAGGGCGGAAGCTGGCCTGATTCTTTTATTGCAGCCAGTGCGGCCATCATTGCCACAAGCCCGGCCTTATCATCCACCGCTCCCCGCCCATAGAGCTTCCCGTCAGCGATGATCGGCTCAAATGCCGGGATGGTCATGCCTTTGACGGACACGGTATCCATGTGGGCTTCCAGAACAATGCGTCTTCGGCTATTTCGCCCTGGTAACCGTGCAATGATATTATTTCGCCCTGGAAGCACATTCTGCTCGGACACTTCAATACCGTGCGCCTCAAAATACTGCCGGACGTAGGCTCCCACCGCCCCCTCCCCCGGGCCATTCTCATAATAGGGGTTAACGCTATTGATGCGCACCAAGTCCGCGAGAGTATTCAGGAGTGGAGCTATGGTCGGCATGATCGTTGTATTTTGTTAAATGACTTGCCCCTCTTGAAAATTAAATGCCGCTATATTTGCTAGCTTTTGATTAAGGTCATCTGCTGTATATAAGACTTTCTGCGCTTCATCAGCCAGTGGGATCCTAGGGTAAGCTTTGACGATTTGGATCATCGCACGAATGCGCGGCTTCTCTGACTCCAATAGATCAGAAATGAGCCGTTTTTCATCATCCTCCTGCGAAGGCAAGTCAAAAAACCGCAGCGTGGACAGACGGAATTTGACAAAAGAAATTGTCGATAAAAAATGGAAATATATAGTGCGAGCAATACTGAAGTCTTCGAAACCAGGCCGTGACACCAAATCTTGAAATTCCGGTAAAGCGTCAAACGGATTTTTGACATGATAGATGTTCCCCAGAATTTCAACTCCGATTTTCCACCGATCAGTGAGCTTGGTGAGCAAAAATATCACATCCTCTGGAGAAAGCTTTCCACACCAATCCGAAAGTTTTGTGCCCACTTTTGACGCCTGATTCATAAAATACCAGGGCATGGGGATTTCCTTGGGCGTAAAGGCCCAATCAAACCCGGTTCCATGCATGTGCGGGCCATAATAGATGAGAAAGAGGTCGAAAGGAAAATACTCGAAAGCGGCGTCAAATTCCAACCAGGCCAAAAAGGCGGCGTCCGCATTTTCAGTCCCATAGACAAGTGTGGCAATTTCACGAATCTCGGAATCAATATCCTGGACGGTAAAATTATCGGTTTGAAAAATTTTGCTGCCAAGCTGTGCCATGTAAGTCGCCGCATCGCCCCCGTAGTTCCAGCACCCCATGAGTCCCCGGGAATCGAGGTCCCGCACTGCAATCATTTTTTTTGCAAGTCGGAAAGGAAGAGGGAGATAGGGAACGACGAGAAACTCATGAGTCACATTAACCATGATTTTTGCCCACAACTCTCGCCCTTGCCCGGCGACCACCCGGGCGGTATCCAGGAATAGCGGGGAGGGCCCCAAATAGCTGAAACTGTATTCATCGACGATGAGGTCAATATTCTCAATCGTTTTGTGTCCCCCTCGCTGCATATCACACAAGAGAATCACATCCTTGGATAAGCCCGAGAGGATCTCCTTTTGAGGAGATTCTTCATACATTCCCCAGCTCCAGTTCCAAGCGACGATCTTGGCCGTTAGGCTGGCAGCCCGAATTCCTTTTCTGATTTTTTCGATGACATCAACCACGGTGTCAACGGCAGTGACATTTTGACAACGGGGGCACTGAATCTCCCGATGTTTGAA
>CALBXK010000227.1 GCA_937890535.1 uncultured Spartobacteria bacterium | reverse complement strand
GTGCCGGCTTCAATTTTCTCCCCGGGAAATCGCGGAGAAGTGGCCAAAATGACACCATCCTCCGGAGCCACAATTTCCTGACGGAGCAGTTCCTGCTCCGCCAGTTTTCGTTTGGATTTCAAAGCCGCCAACTGGGCCGCAATCATGCGCTCTCGCTCATTCGCTTCGGCCTGCGTCGCCGCCCCAAAGTCTCCATGAAAAAGGTCGTTGGCCTGCTGACTCCGTTTGAGGATCGACTCCGAGGCGATCAATTGCAGTCGCAAATTCAGCGTCTCCACTCCCGAAGCGGCCCCGCTTTTCTCCAACTGCTCAAGGCGGTCGAGATAATCTTTCTGCAAGGTTTGGATTTCCTTTTGGCGTTCGATCTCCACAGCACTGAATAAAAACTCCGCCGGTACGGGCGCTGCCGTGACCTTGCGGACGGTGGCGCGAGCCATACCCAATTCCGGTTCGGTTCGAGCGATGTCCCCGTCGATTTCGGCGATCTGCTTACGAATTTCCCAGCCATCCATCCGAGCCAACACTTGACCTTTTTTTACCGCCTGGCCTTCCTGAATATCAATCGACTCCAAAAATCCCGCCGCCCGACTGAAAACATAGGCATAGTCCGCCGGGCGCACCTCGCCGGGAGCGATGACGTATTCGTCCATGGGACTGAGGAGGCAAATCACAGCAAGAAAGACGGTCAAAGCGGTAGCCCAGATCATACCCAACCGCATCCAGCGTGGGGGGCGGGCGGGCGGCAATTTACCCAACTCCATCAGGTACTCTGCAGAGCAAAGCGGAGACCCCTGACGCTGCGGCAAAGGGTGCACTTCGGGATTCAGTGTCGAAGCCATGCTAATGGGCAGGTTTATTCCACGGACGTCGGGTGGCTCCGCTCATCGGAATCATCCCCTCCACCTGAGCTTCGTAAAGTTCCCGGTAGTGTCCCGTAGGACGGCTCACCAACTCTTCGTGGGTGCCGGCCTCCACCAGGCGGCCCTGATGCAAAACCAAAATCTGATCCGCCTGATAAATCGTGGACAACCGATGGGCAATGACCACGGCAGTTCGACCGGCCATGAGGGCATCAAACGAGCGTTGGATCGCTTTCTCCGTCTCGCTATCCAGGGCACTGGTGGCTTCGTCCAAAATGAGAAATTCGGGATTTTTCAAGAAGACCCTGGCAATAGCGATCCGTTGTTTCTGGCCACCGGAGAGCCGGGTACCGCGAATGCCCACAGACTCCTCCAATTGCTTGGGCATTTTGCGAACCACATCATCAATATGGGCTCCCGCCAGTGCCGCCCAAATCCGCTCATCGGAATATTCGCGGCCCAGGCAAACATTGGTCCGAATCGTGTCGTTAAAAAGCATCGCATCCTGCAGGACAACGCCCACGTGACTTCGTAAGGCCCGCAAGTCCCATTTATGAATGTCCAGGCCATCAATGGACAATAGGCCTGAAGTCGGCAGATACATGCCAAGCAACAAATTGGCCAGGGTGGTTTTTCCCGATCCCGACTGTCCCACGAGGGCCACCATTGACCCCGGAGCGATGGAAAACGAAACGTCCTGCAACACCGCTTCCTGATTGTTGTAGGAAAAACCCAAATTCTTCGCTGTGATTTCTCCACGAAACGCCCCGTCCGGACGGGTTCGCCCCTCCTCCAGGTAGGGCTCTTGCTCCATTTCGTTGAGTTGACGGATTTTTTCCGAACTCGCCGTTCCGGTCTGCAAGGCCTGGCCGGCATTCAACAAAGTGCCAATCGGTCCCCAGAGCATGGCTTGGTATCCATAGAAGGCGAAGAAAGAGCCAAAGGTGATCTGTCCGTGAATCGCCAGGATTCCCCCCATAAACAGAAAAACGTCTCCCCCAAGACTACTGAGCAAGACCAACAGCAAGTTTAGGGCATGAAAGCGGGTCCAATGATAAAGCCCCTCATAACGCAGGGCTTCACAGCGTTTCTGAAGTCGATCCAAAAAGAAGGGCTCTGCCGTGAACACCCGAATGATGCGCAGGGCATCAAAGGTCTCCGCCGAGGTTGCCGTCATATCCGCCACCCGATCCGATTCCTCCAGATTAAAGATCCGAAGTTTCTGATAGCAATACACGCTCAGTGCCGCCGTCAATGGCATGGTGGCCAGGACCACCACGGTCAACCAGACGTTGAGAAAGAGCATGAATCCCAATACGACTAAGACCAGAAAGATGCTGGTCAGAAAATTGCGCAGGATGATAAAAATCGCCCCATCCATCTGGTTGACGTCAAAACTGAGACGCGACGCAATCCGGCTGGATTCAAGTTTTTCCAGTTGCTGCTGCTTGCCCCCAGCCAGTCGCGCCGCGGTGTCGAGACGAACCTCGTAGAGGGCATCGCGAGCGATGCGAAGAACGTAATGACATTGCCAACCGCCAAGAAGACTCCCCACCAATTTCAAAAATATGCCCAAGAGCACGATGGCTCCGATCATCCAAATCGTATGAGAGACCCCGAACCAGTTGCTGACATCCTCGGTGGTTCCCGCCCCTCCCCGGAAAATCAGATCATCAATAATAATCTTCGCAAGATAGGGGGTCGGCGCACTGATCAGGGCGGACAAAAATCCCAGAGTCGCGATGATGGTCAAGAGACGCGGATTGCGCAGAATAAGATCACAGAGGATCCTCATTCCTTTCTTGACGGGCTGACTTGCCGACTGGCTGGTCATTGTGAAAGCATCACGGTTTGCAGTTCAGCAATTGCACCATCCCATTCCATAAGTCCAGCGAATCAGCCTCTTTTTTTAAAAAAGACCCCGCAAGCCCCTTCTTTTCATCCCTTCGGGTCGAACCGGGAGGGATTTATCATCAAATCAACATGTCTTGTGCGTCTTGCCCTGGTGGCCCTTATGGGACGATTGAAATCCCTTCATGTTCTCGAAATGGGAGACGGCCGCTTTCAAATCGACCAGCAACATGTCGGCAAGATCCCGACTGAACCCTTCGCGCACACAAACCCTCAACACCGCCATGTCCTCCACCTTCGGCGGCATGGTGTAGGCGGGAACCTGCCAGCCGTGCTCACGCAGTTTCTCCGAGAGATCAAACACCGTGTAGCTCTCTGCTTTTTTCAAAGAAAATGCAAAAACCGGAATCGTATCGCCGCGACTCAGCAACTTAAACGGACCCAATTTTTCGATTTCACCCGAAAGATAAACGGCCGTATCCCGCATCGACTCCATCACCCTCGTGTAGCCTTCACGCCCGAGGCGGATGAAATTGTAGTACTGCCCAATGATCTGGTTTCCCGGTCGTGAGAAGTTGAGGGTAAAGGTCGGCATGTCGCCCCCGAGGTAATTGACATGAAAGACAAGGTCCTTCGGCAGATCCTCCTGCGAGCGCCAGACCACCCATCCGACGCCCGGATAAACCAGACCGTACTTGTGACCCGAAACGTTGATCGACTTCACCAACGGAAGTCGAAAATCCCATTTTAGATCCGGGTGCAGAAACGGTGCCACGAACCCACCGCTGGCCGCGTCGACATGGATGGGGATTTCATGTCCCGTTCGAGCATTGTAATCCACCAAGGCGTCGTGAATCGCCTCAACCGGCTCAAACGCCCCCGTATAGGTGACGCCAAGAATTGGCACCACACAGATCGTGTTCTCATCGATAACTTCCAGAACCTGCTCGGGCGTGATCTCGTAGTTGTCCGGCTCCATCTCGATGTAACGGGGCTCGACTTCCCAATAGCGGGCAAATTTTTCCCAAACCACTTGGACATTGTTCCCCATGACAATATTTGGCTTATCGGTCGGTCGGCCCCGCGCCGTCATCCGCTCCCGCCACCGCCATTTAAACGCCATCCCCGCCAGCATGACCGCCTCGGAGGAGCCGATGGCCGAGGCCCCCACTCCGGTCTCGGGTGCATGAAAAAGCCTCGAAACGATATTGACGCATCGTTCCTCGATCTGGGCGGTGAACGGATACTCGTCCTTATCGATCATGTTCTTGTCGAAGGTTTCCGCCATGAGCTTCTCGGCCTGAGGCTCCATCCAGGTGGTGACAAACGTCGCCAGGTTGAGGCGGGCGTTGCCATCCAACATCAGTTCATCGTGAATGAGACTGTAGGCGGTATCCGGATCCATCTCGCCCGACGGCAAATCATACTTGGGAACCGGCTCCTCCATGGCCTGACGCCCGTACATGGGGACGAGAAATTTTTCGTGAGCGGAGGTGGAGGTGAGATTCCTCTTTTTGTGTAGCATTGGATTAGAATTTTTCGGCGACAGTCGCTTCGCCAGTTAGATTGTCATGCGCTGAAGACGCCGCTGCGCGGCTCCGCGTGAGTTTTTCCTCATTTTGCATTGTGACTCTATCCCTTTCCGACGCAATGGCCAACTCAGGGTTACTTTCGACGTCCTTCCCCCAGCTCCGCCAGCCCTCCTTAATCTCGAGAAGGCCCCATTGCAGCAGAGGCAAGATCAACCGGAGTATTTCAGACCGGGCCAGGGTATAACTTTTGATCAAGCACTGGTGACCGTGGTTCATTCGGCCCAATTGTTTCAATTGGCGGCGATGGGAGGCGATCCGGGCAAACCGGCGGTTGTAGAATCGCATTAAATGATAGGCCGAGCGCGAGGCCCGATCAGTAAACGGAGGGGTCAGAAAGGCATCGCGGCCCAATTTGAAGGGCTTTGCCACCACTCCTACGTAGTACAATCCCAGGTCAAGCAGGAAGGCGATCTTCATGAGATCGTATTCGGCGAGATAATGGTACTTGTCCTGATAGAGGGCCTCAAACCAACGCTGGTAGCTCTGGGGCACTAGACGATTGTACCTTTCGACTCGATCTCCCAACGGCCGACGGGTGCGATGTCCGGTAATGACCTCCACGGCTCCGACGGTCGTAAAGGCGATTCCGTCGATCCCCGGGCTGTAGAGCGGATCCATAAATGCGGCCGCATCGCCAACCACCACAAATCCGTCTCCGGCACAGGTCGTACTCGTATAGGAAAGATGGCGGCGCCAATGGACATCCTTCTCAATCCACTGGGCGTCGGCCAATAATTCCCGGGCCACCGGGTGCTGCATAAGAAACGTCTTCATGCGATCACCGATACTGCCTCCCTCCCGCGGCCATTCGACCAGCCGGGTGTCCAAAACAATACCAATGCTCACATCGCCACCCTGGAGCGGAATCCACCAACTCCACCATCCGTCACCCACCACGTGATTGGTGGCGGTGCCGCGAATTCCATAGGCCGCCGCAGCCCAGTCGGGGTGTTGGTCCGCCAGTTCGGAGCTATCCCACGGCTTCACCCCGGTCCATCTCCCCCAAGCGGCGGCAGTCGGATGCGCAGTATTGGTCTGCCACCACCCTTCCTGCCGGGGCAGGAGGGAAGCCACTCCCGAAGCATCCACCACCCAGCGAGACCGTATGGTTTCCGTGTTGTCTCCGTCCACGACGGTTACGATCTGGGGGCCGCCGGAAGCCAGTGCCACTCCGGTGACCCGGGCGGGCCGCCGGATTTCAGCACCCGCCCCGCCGGCCCGCCGAAGAACTTCCTCATCCAGAACCGATCGGTCAATCTGGTACGAAGGCAACCGGGGCAAATAGCGCGGACCGAGCTCGCTGGCTTCGTCGAGCGATGCGGTCTTTTCATTCGCATACCAAAATCGCAATCCCTGTTTCAGAAGCTGGGTATGATTGAGAAAATCGGTCAGCCCCAGGACTCGCCCCAAAAAATAGGCTCCGACCTCGACCGTCGCTTCCCCCACCCGCCGGGTGAAGCCGGGGGAGGACTCGACAACAAGCACCCGCAGTTTGGGATTCTCTTTCAAGAGCAGAATCGCGGTCGATGATCCCGCCAGGGATCCGCCAATGATCGTCACATCATAGTCCATCGAAAAGGAAAGTTCGGCGACAAGCCAACACAAGGCGAGCAAATAGCAGAAAAAGCACAGCCCGCAGCAGTTTTAGTATTTCAGCTTTTCAGTATTTCAGCATTTCCCAACCCGTCTCTCCCCGCCATCCTTGCTCTCGCAGCTTCCGGCCACCCATCCAGAAACTTTTTTTGCCACCACGCCACGATGCAAATCTCCTTGTTCTCTTCGGTGCTATGGATGCTGACGATCGGTCTTCTAACCGCAGCGCCGATTGCAAAATCTGACCTCACCCCGGTGAAAAAGTGGATCGCGTCCCAGGCCGGAATGAAATCGCTGTCCGCCGATTTTGTGCAAACGCGCACTTTTCGCACCCTGCGTGATCCGCTGGAACGTCAGGGTCACATCTGGTTTCAATCGCCGGATGCCTTTCGCTGGGAACTCGGATCCCCACCCACTCAGATCGTCCTGCGCTACGAGGATGAGATGGCCCTCATTGAGCCGAAAAAGAAACGGGCCCAGCGCCTGGACCCCGCCACGACGGCCAAACAATCGGGTCGGCCGAACCTGGCGATGATGGAATTTCCCCTCGCGACGGATTTTGCGGAGTTCGAGCGGGAATTCGAGATTCTCGATATTCGGATCGAAGGCACTCATTGCACCCTGAACCTGCTACCGCGCGATCCCGAGGCGCGGAAAATGGTGCGCGATATTCAGCTGGATTTTGATTCCACCTCCCACCACCTGCTCGCCTTTGAGATAACGTTCCGGGATGGCTCCTCCCTGCGGAATGCGTTTTCCAATACCCAAATCAACACCCCGATCGACCCCAATGTCTTTGGATACGATCTGACTGGCTACACCGTACGCGATGCGGATCCTTAAGCCCACGGCCCTTGGCCTCCTCCTCGTTCTGGTGGTGGTGGGATGGACCCGCATCAGCTTCAACGTTGATATTCTCAAGTTGCTTCCCGACCACCTCAAGCAGGTGCAGGGGCTCTCACTCTTTCTGGAGCATTTTTCCCAGCCGGAAGAATTGATCGTCACCCTGGAGGCGAAGGATGCCGACGAGGCAGCCTCGGCTGCCCTGGCATTGGCAGAGGAACTCCGCCATCACCCGGATCTCGTAGCCAGTGCCGTCGCCGCTCCACCGTGGGAAAACGACCCCACCAGCCTCGCGGATCTGGTGGCCTATCTGTTGATCAATCAAACGCCACCAGACATCACCGCTCTGCGGGACAGCCTTTCCCCGGAAAAAGCGCCTGAAACCGTGCAAGACACCCTCGCGGTGCTGGCGGAATCGTTTTCCCCTCAGGAGATAGCCACCGCCAGCTATGATCCATTCGGTTTCAGTCGCCTCCTCTTCGCTTCCGGCCTGGCCCCGGAAGGGATCCAATCCGAGTTTTCCTCCATGGACGGGAAGTTCCGCGTCCTCTACGTCACCTCTGCGCATGGGTTGACCAACTACAAAGATGCCATCACCTGGATTGCCGCCATCCGGGCGCTCGCTCAGGCCTGGAATGCCGATCAGGGGGTGACCTTAGGATTCACGGGCGAGCCGGCCTTCGTGGCGGATATTTCCGGCACCATGGAATGGGACATGATGTCCTCATCATTCGTCACCCTGTTCGTGATTGGACTCATTTTTTTGCTCTCCTACCGCCGTCTCAAGCCCCTCTTCCAACTCGTACTCATGTTGGTGATTGTCTTCTTCATTACCCTCGGACTGGCGGGACTCTTTCTCAGGGAATTAACCGTTATCGGGGTCGGGTTTGCCTCCATTATGATCGGATTGAGTGTGGACTACGGATACTTGATCTACCACCGGTCACTGGATCACGTCGGCTCGCTCCGCCAATTGCAAACGACCTGTCTGAAAAATATTATGTGGACGGCTGGCACCACCTCTGCGGCGTTTTTTGCCTTGAATCTCAGCAGCCTTCCCGGGCTCTCCCAACTGGGAAATCTTGTCGGTATCGGCGTTCTGGTGGGAGCGGCGGTCATGTTACTGCTTTTTGCCCCGCTCGCCTTTGCAGGTACCTTTAAAGCCGGCTCCCCCAAACCTTCTGGCCTCCAGCGACGGATCGAGACTCCGAAGTTTCGCCGCTTGGGCACCATTCTCACGATCGTCCTCATGCTTGGACTCGCTTCTGTGGTGGTCATTCGCGGTCTCCCAGAGGTGGACTCTTCTGCGAAATCTCTGCGTCCCCGGCAAAGCGAAGCCTACACGGCCATGGATCGGCTCTACGCCCGTCTCTCCGACGATAGCGCCATGCTGAGCCTCGTGATTTCCGGAACCAACGAAGCGCAAGTGCGATCCCGCCTGGAGGAGGCCGAGACCCTCCTGCAAGAGGCAATGGATCGCGGAGAAGCGGATGAATTTCACACCCCACTCATGCTTTGGCCGGCCCCGGAGCGGCAGGCGGAGAATTTGCAAACCTTGCAGAGCCTGACGGCGGCGGGACCGCGTCTGCAGCAGACCTTGGACAAGGCAGGCTTCACGGACGAGGCGTTTGTCCTCACCGATGCGGTGTTGCAGCAATGGCAGGCGTGGTCATCGAAATCTCTTCCTCTCTGGCCCGAGGGCGAAAGCTCCCGTTGGATCTTACGACGGGTGGCCAGTCACACGGCCAACGAGGATCTGGCCCTGGGAGTGGTTCGCCCCCACCCCGGACAAGAAGCCGCCTTAACCGAGGCAATTTCGTCGGACGGCATTTTTCTCGTCAGCTGGGAGGCCCTCGGACTCGAACTTAACCGGATTGTGCCCCGGGAGTTTATCATTTTGATCACCGGTCTGCTTGGCATCGTCGCCGTCCTCCTCACCATCGGATTTCGAAGTCTCCGGGATGTGGGCGTCCTCCTGCTGACCTTGGGGCTGGTGTTCGTCTCCCTGGCCGGGGCCATGCGTCTCCTGGGTATGACTTGGAATCTCTTCAATCTGGCTGCGATCCTCCTCCTCCTCGGGACCGGCATCGACTACGGGATCCTGCTTCTCCTCGCCCTCCGAAAAAATGGTGGCGATGTGGCTGCAGCCCAAAGCACCTTTGGGCTCATCATTGGTCTGTGCTCGATCTCCGCCATCACCGGATTCGCCTCCATCGGTTGGGCCAACCATCAGGGGCTGTCCAGTCTTGGGTTAACCTGTGCGTTGGGACTCGCCCTCGATGCCTTGATTTCCTTCTTTCTCCTCCCCGTACTCTGGCAACTTAGCCGAGGCCGCTGGCCTCGCTTCTCCGACTGACCAGCTAGCAGGGCATGTCCGTTTTTCGTGACGGCCGTCACATTATTCGGAAAACAGCACGACCAGACCTTCCACGCAAATCACCCCTGACAGCCCTCGCTTTTTCGCTTCTCAATCCTCAACGAATGGCCCAGCGGGCGGGCGCGGAGGCTGAGATCATATACCGGGCGAGGAATCGAATGAGGCCCTGATTATAACGGCTCGTGGTGGTACCGCCAGAGGCCATGCAGGCAATATGGGTCTCGATATGGCTCCGAAAGATCCGGGATAGAAATTTCCCGTAGCGACGCTCGATTTCAAGGCCTGCAAAGTACATCGAGAACATTCGTCCATCGTAGTAGTACGCGATCAAGTCGTTCCAACCCTGAATCATCGCGGACATTTCCGCCTCATACGCCGGCAGGTCGTCCCAATGATCGGCGAGAAACTCGGCGGAATGCAGCGCGATCCACATCCCGGGGGACAACATGGGATCGACAAATCCAAAGGCATCGCCGATGGCAACCCACCCCGGCCCGAAGCTCCGCTCGGAGATCAATTGATAATTGGTGTACGCAGCGACTTCGGTGATCCTCTTTGCGGATTTTGCGACCTCGGACAGTACCGGATCCGCTCGGATGGCATTTTCCAGACGTTCCTCGGGAGTGGTGCCGAACTGGGCAGCGACGGACTTATTGAGGACAACGCCCATCGAGAGACGATCCCGGAGCGGAATCCGCCAGCTCCATCCTTCCGCCAGACGACCGATTGCCACCTGGCCGCGGGGAGACGTCTCGGCACAGCCGGTGAAATGTGCAAAATAGGCCACGTCCTTACGCAGTCCGATCTGGGCGGGAATCTCCAGGGTTCGGGCGATGAGACGTCGGCGGCCACTGGCATCGACGACCCAGCGCGTTCGGATTTCCTGCAATTTCCCG
>CALBXK010000226.1 GCA_937890535.1 uncultured Spartobacteria bacterium | reverse complement strand
CAGGCGTGAGAGTTGTGGCTCAATTTGAGATATGGTTTTCGTTATGTCAGAAACAAGGGTTCGCTGCTTGGGTGACGAAATCAATCGTGGCACCGAAGCCGCCCGCGCTGCCGTCGCCGTAGCCCACGCCGTCCGCGAAACCTTGAAACCGAGGTAAGCATGGGAGTTCGACGTGATGGCCGTGAAGCGGCTGTGCAATTTCTCTACCTGCGCGATCTCAATGGGGACAGCGCCCTCGATGCGTTTTATAAGTTTCGTGGGCTCAGTCCGAGCGCCCGGCGGTTCTGCGACACACTGGTCAATGGGTGGACGGAGCATCAGACCCTCATCGACGAGCAGATTCGAAAGAACGCCAAGAACTACGAGTTCAGCCGCATTTCTGTCGTGGACCGCAATGTCCTCCGGGTCGCACTTTACGAAATGATTCACTGCCCGGAAACTCCGCCGGCCGTGGCCATCAATGAAGCCATCGAGATCGCCAAGAAATACAGCACCGAGGAATCCGGACGTTTCGTCAACGGGGTGCTTGATCAAATTCGGCGCAATTTGAGTCAACCGGCCGATCCCCCGGACGCCGCGACGGATCAGGAGTGAAGGCCCCGCGATTAGCCCGCCCAGCTGCGGCCCTGCGCTTGCCTTACTCTTTCGCCGATTCCTTCTTACCGCCGACAAAGTATTTTTCGACGAAGTAGAACGAAACCGGAATGAGGAATATGGCCAGGAGCGATGAGGCCAACATTCCCCCAATCACAGTCGTTCCCAGAATCCGCCGGGAGACCGCCCCCGAACCGCTCGCCAGAGCCAGAGGGAGAGTGCCAAGGATAAAGGCAAAAGCCGTCATCAAAATCGGACGCAAACGCAAGCGCGCACCCGTCAAGGTCGCTTCGATGAGAGGCTTCCCTTGCTCATATTCGTCCTTGGCAAATTCCACGATCAGGATGGCATTCTTGGCGGCCAGACCAATGAGCATGACCAGTCCGATCTGGGCATAGAGATTGTTCTGCATGTCTCTGGCCAGAAGACCCACAAAGGCACCAAACACCGCGATCGGGGTGGTGAAGAGCACACTGAAGGGAAGGGACCAGCTTTCGTATTGGGCCGCCAGAATCAAGAAGACAAAAAGAAGCGAGAGTCCAAAAATGGCCGAGGCCGGCACGCCCTCCGCAGCAGCCTTTTCCTGGAAGGACATGCCAAAATAATCGTATCCCATTCCGCTCGGCATCTTCTCGGCAAAGACCTCCTCCAGAGCCTTCATCGCCTGGGCGGTGCTGTACCCCGGGGCCACATTGGCGCTGATCTGGGAACACCGGAACATGTTGTAACGCATGGTGAATTCCGGACCAAAAGTGTTTTCCACTCTGATAAAGGAAGAGAGGGGCACCGAGTCGCCCGCCTTATTGGTGACATAAAATAATCCCAGATTGCCGATGTCGGTGCGATATTTCCCTTCGGCCTGCACATAGACCTGCCACTGCAAACCGAAGCGATTAAAATAGTTTACGAAATACCCACCCAGAAAGGTCTGAAGCGCTTGGTAGGCATCCGAAAGATTGACGCCTTGGACCATGGCCTGGGCCATATCGACCTTCAAGTCAATCTGCGGCACGTCCCACAGCGCCGTGGTGAACATACTGGAAAGTTCGGGGCGCTCTCTGGCGGCCGTCATAAATATCTTGGTATTCTCGGCAATACGGGCCACGTCGCCGCCGCTACGATCCTCCAATATGAAGGTGACCCCTCCCGAGGTACCGATGCCAGGAATAGCCGGCGGAGGAAAGGCAAAGGCGGCGGTCGGTTTTGGAAGCGCTGCCAACTGACTGTTAATTTTTTGTCTGATGGCATCGACCTGAAGCTCCGGCGTCTTGCGTTTCGACCATTCCTCCAGGGAGATAAAAAAGAATCCCGTGAAGGTGCTTTGAACCGAGCTCAGAAGATTGAAACCGACCACGGAGGTCACGTATTCCACTCCAGGAGTTTTGAGCAGAATCTTCTCAATTTCTTCCGAAGCCTTGTTGGTTTGCTGCAGGGAGGAAGCGCGGGGCAATTGAACAACGCCAAAGAGATACCCTTGATCCTCCTCAGGGATAAATCCGGAAGGCATCCTGGCCCCGATCCCGCCGCCGATCAGACCAAGCCCGACCAGGATCACAAGACTAAGGAAAACCTTGCGAATGAGGAAACCGCAGGTCGCAACGTATCCGTTGGTCGCCTTGCTGAAAAAATTATTGAAGCCCCGAAAAAATGCGCCCAGAGGACCCCTGGTCTCGGTTTTTGGCCGGAGCAACAATGCGCCCAGGGCAGGACTCAGCGTCAGCGCGTTGAAGGCCGATATGATGACGGACACCGCCATGGTGACGGCAAACTGCTGATACATCTGACCGGTGATGCCAGGAATGAATACGGTGGGAATGAACACCGCCGAAAGAATCAGCGCAATGGCGATCACCGGACCCTGCACCTGGGACATGGCCTTGATGGCCGCATCCTTTGGAGAAAGTCCTTTTTCAATATGCAATTCGATCGCCTCCACCACCACAATGGCGTCATCCACCACCAGCCCAATGGCCAGGACGAGGCCAAACAGCGAGAGCGTATTGATGGAAAATCCAAGCATCGGAAAGAGGGCAAACGTACCGATGAGCGAGACGGGCACAGCAATGAGGGGAATGAGGGTCGCTCGCCAGCCCTGAAGGAAAATAAAGACAACGATCATGACCAAAATCATGGCCTCGAAGAGCGTCTTGACGATCTCCTTCACCCCCTCGGTGACGGCCAGGGTCGTATCCAAAGTAAGCTTGTACTCGAGATCCTCGGGGAAATTCTCGCTCGCCTTCTCCATCAAGGCGCGAACATCGGCCATGGTCGAAACTGCATTCGAGCCCGGCAGCTGATAGACGGCGATGATCGCGGCACTTTTGCCCTCAAAACGACCGGTCAAGTTGTAAGTTTGACCGCCGAGTTGTACCGTGGCCACATCGCGCACCCGCACGATGGAGCCATCGGGATTGGCCCGAATCACAATATCTTCAAACTCCTCGACGGTCACCAACCGGCCGGTGGTGTTGACGGTGTAGGTGAAAAGCTGCCCCTCAGGGACCGGTTCGCCACCAATCTGTCCGGCGGGGTTGACATTATTCTGCGCTTCTACGGCGTTGATGACATCCGGCACCGTGATGTTCAAGGTGGCGAGGCGGTCGGGCTGCACCCAGATGCGCATGGCATATTGGCCGGCGCCATACACCGAGACACTGCCGACGCCGTTCACGCGGGTCAGCGGGTCGTTGATGTTGATGTAGGCGTAGTTGGAGAGAAAGGTCGCGTCGTAGGTGCTATCGGGCGAATAGAGCACAAACACGCCCAGAGGAGATGACAGGGACTGCTCCACTGTGACCCCATAATTTCGCACATTGGCGGGCAATTGCGGACTGGCCTGCGTCTGGCGCATCTGAGCCAAAATCTGATCGGTCGTCGGCACGGTCGATATCCCAAACACGACGCTGAGCGTCATCATGCCATTGTTGGCATTGATGGAATACATGTAGTCCATCCCCTCGACTCCGCTCATTTCCTTCTCAATCGGTGTCGCCACGGAGGCTTCCACAGTCAACGCATCGGCTCCCACATAGGTGGTCGAAACCTGAATCAAAGGGGGAACAATATTTGGATATTGCGCCACGGGCAGCCCCAACATGGACACCAAACCGATGATCACCGTGAGGATGGCGATCACCATGGCCACGATCGGCCGACGAATGAAAAAATTCGACATGCGGCGGCGCTAGGCAGCGGACGGAGTCGCGGGAGGCTTGGTGGAAGAGGCTGGGGTGGCCTCGGGTGATGATTGCGGTGTCGCGACAGGCGAGGCCCCCGGCTTGGCCGTAGCAGGCGGCGCAGCGGGAGGTTGATAGGGTTTCGGATTCACCGTCATTTTTGGTCGAACTTTTTCCACCCCTCCGACGACAACCTTGTCGCCGACTTTCAGATCCCCGGTGACGACCTGATTGGGCCCATCAACAGGCCCGCGCTTCACTCTCGCCACCCGAATCTTATTACCGGCGTCCACCACGGCGGCCAGATAGTTGCCCTGCAACTCAACCAAAGCCACCTGCGGAACAACGAGCGCATCCGTAAGATCCTCCACGGGGGCTGTCACCCGGACAAAGAGTCCGGGCCGCAGCACATTGCCATCATTGGGAAACAAGGCGGTGATCTGAATGGTTCCAGTGGCGGTATTCACCTGCCGGTTCACGAAATCAAAGTGACCGAGTTGATCATAAATTGTGCCGTCGGCCAGGGTGAGTTTGAGGCGGCTCGGTGCCGTATCGGGTTTGCCGTCCTGCAGGGTCTTCAAGATATCCGAGGCATGAAGGTATTCTTGCTCCGTGATGGAAAAATTCGCCTTGATGGGATTAACCTGTGACACCTCGGTCAGGACGGTCGCAGTCCCTCCCGGTCCCACCAGGTCGCCGATCTGGGCCTGGGCCAGCCCGGCGATGCCGTCAAACGGGGCGTGAATTGCGCAGTAATCCAGATTGATCTGCGCATTTTGCACTCCGGCCTGCACGGCCGCCGCCCCGGCGATGCTCGCCTGGGTATCTTGATACGAAGTGTCATATTCCTGCTGGCTGATGACCTTGGTTTTGAAGAGTTCGGTCTGACGGTTGAGGGTGATCTGGGCCAATTGAGCCTGAGCCAAGGCTTTGCCGTAGTCCGCCTGGGCCTGGGCGAGAGCGGCTTGAAACGGTCGGGGATCAATCGTGAAAAGCACATCGCCTTTTTTCACGAGGTTGCCCTCCTTGTAATTCTGGGTCAGAAGGTATCCCGTGACCTGCGCCTGAATCTCGGAGTTCTTATTTCCGGTCAGAAGCCCGACCCAAGTTTTGTAAACAGTCACATCCTTGCTCACCACGGAGGCCACCGTCACATTCAAGGGAGGTTTGACCGCCGGTTCCTTTTTCTCGCAACCAGCCCAGGCCAGCGACAGGAAGATCGCCGCAAGGGCAAAAATTCGCTTCATTAAAGGATTTGGTATTCTCGCACCTCTCAGATGTCAATGCCCCCTGATCGACGTTTTTTTGCGGGACGCAGCGGACCGCAATCCGGACAGGTGCCAAAAAACTCGAGCGAATGGGTCAGAGCACTGAAGCCGTAGTGTCGGGCAATGTGCTCTTCGGTCGCCCTCAGAGGACAGGGAATATCAATCACCACCACCTTGCCGCAGCGGGTGCAGACGATGTGATCGTAGTGTTTCTTGGGATCGTTCAGTTCGTAATAACTGCACGACCGCTGCAAGTTCACTTTGTGCACCAGATGCAAACTCTCCAGCAGAGTCATCATCCGGAACACCGTCGCATAGTCCGGGCCTTTACGGCGGACCAGGGTCAAGTCCTGAATCTCCTGAAGCGACAGGGGTTTCCCGGCCTGAAACAGTACCTCAAGGATCTTGCGACGGCTGGCGGTGATGCGCAACCCCTCGGCTCGCAATCGATTGAGAATAGCCTCGGGAGTGAATGCGAGGGTGGGAGCAGTCATTGGCGCACAGGGATCCCCCGGGCGGCGAGATGGGCCTTGGCCTCGGAAATCCGATAGGTTCCAAAATGAAAAATGCTCGCCGCCAGTACGGCGTCCGCCTTCCCGCGGTCGAGAACGTCGACAAGGTGATCGAGATTCCCAGCTCCGCCGCTGGCAATGACAGGGATTGACACCGCCTGGCTTACCGCGGCTGTCAGTTCGATATCATATCCGTCGCAGGTTCCGTCCGCATCCATGCTGGTCAAAAGAATTTCCCCGGCTCCCAACTCCGCGACTCGCACCGCCCAGGCCACGGCATCGAGGTCCGTGGGATTGCGGCCTCCGTGGGTGTACACTCGCCACCGCCCAGGGATGTCCCGTTTCGCATCGATGGCCACGACCACACATTGGGATCCAAAGGCCTGCGCCGCACCGGAAACCAACTCCGGATTTTGAATAGCCGCCGTATTCACACTCACCTTGTCCGCCCCCGCCAACAACATGGTCCGAAAATCCGCCACCACCCGAATCCCTCCCCCCACGGTCAAGGGCATAAAGCATTGCTCCGCGGTGCGAGCCACCACATCAACCATGGTCGCCCGGTTGTCACTGGAGGCCGTGATGTCGAGAAACACCAACTCGTCCGCACCCTGCGCATCATAGGCCTGGGCGCATTCCACCGGATCGCCGGCATCCCGAAGATCCAGAAATTGGGTTCCTTTCACCACCCGTCCGCCGGTCACGTCAAGACAGGGGATGATGCGTTTTGACAACATCACTCACCTCTGGCGGGAGATTTCCTGCAAGGCGAGACTAAATTATTGATTTGCCCCCTCGCTCCACTAGTTTGCACTGATTGCGCAAGTTCACGACGGTATTCGAACCGCGCCGCCGCGAATTCGTATGCCGTATGAGAATCCTGATCGATCAATGCTCTCCCGCCATTCGGCAAATCCGCACCATGGTCTCTTGGGGGCGCTGGCTGGCGATTCCCGCCGCGGCCATCCTGCTCTCTTCCTGCGCCTCCACTTCCTATGGACCTGGGGCCGGCCGATTTCATACCGTGATTGTCGATGCCGGCCATGGCGCCCACGATCGGGGGGCCCGATCGGTTTCAGGAAAGCATGAAAAGGATCTCGCCCTCGATACCGCCCGCCGCCTCGCAAAAATTTTGCGCAGCAAGGGATTTCACGTCATCGAAACCCGTCCCCGCGACCGTTTTGTGACTCTGGGAAATCGCGTCAACATTTCCAATCGCACCGGGAATGCGATCTTTGTCGCCATTCATTACAATTGGGCCGACCGCCGCGGAGCCCGGGGAATCGAGACCTATTACTATAGCAATCGCTCCCACCGCCTGGCCGCCAACATTCAGAAGCGCCTGCTCGGCGCCTATCCCACCCTGAATCGCGGGGTGAAACGCAGAGGTTACTATGTTCTGAGAAACAACCGCCGCCCGGCGGTGTTGTGCGAACTGGGTTTTCTCTCCAATCCCACCGATAATCGCTATGCGCAAAGCTGGCTCCGCCGGCAACGCCTCGCCGAGCGCATCGCAGAAGGCATCATCGCGGAACATCAGGGGCGATCCCCGTGACACCGCTGGCCTTGCCCCAGCGATACACTCACGACCGCGCGTGCTCGTGGAAAAACTCCACTGCCATCCCATAGAATTGATTTTGATTAGCAGTAACTGCTCAGGAGGTATCCTGAAGCAGGCTGTCTTCCAATTATGCGCCTCATTCGCGGGCAAGGTCCGTTTTCAGCTCAAGTCCACAAGACCTTGGCCTCGTAAGAGCCGAATTTTTTGTCGTGCGTGATGATCGTCAGATTTTCCACCTCGGCCTGCGCGATTAGCATGCGGTCAAAGGGATCCGAGTGGTGGGCCGGGAGAGAGAGCATCTTCTCTCCATGCACATACCGCAGGGGCAACTCGCACAAGCCCCGCTCATGAATTTCAGTCCAAAGGCTTTCCGGGGCCTCCAGTTTGCCAATTGCTCTCTTAATGGCAATCTCGACGGCAGTGACTGCGCTCACATAGACGGTGCGGTCTGGATTCTGAATTACGGCTTGCGCATTAACGCTCAAGCGACCGGGAGCTGAGAGCATCCAAAGAAAAACGTGAGTATCAAGCAGGTAATTCATGCGTTTTCGAACAACGCACGAATGCGGGCATCCTCCTCATCAAAGTCATCTGCAATTTGGATCTGCCCTTCCAGCCCTCCCAGCGTGCGCGACTCCCGCTCCGGCGCATAGGCAGACAATTTGGCCAGTGGTTTTCCGTGCTTCGCCAACAAAATGGACTCCCCCCCCGCCGCAGCATCAATCAAACGCGAAAGATGGGTCTTGGCTTCTTGGACATTGATCACTTTCATAAAAAAAGTCTGGTCTGGTCTGGTCTTAATGTCAACTGGAGGATGGAATGAAACCTCGCCTTAGAGAGGCCATCGAGGGACCTGTGCCTTCCAAAGGGAGAGGTTTGGGCACCAAGGGACTGGTGCCCTCCAATGGGAGGGTTTTCAGCCCCGAATGGACACTGATCCGCGCGAAATAAGAAACTTCTCCAGATCCGCAGGCAGTGGACTCGTCCAGCGGACAGCGATGCCGTCGAACGGAATCTCCATTTTCGTGCAGTGGAGGGCATGGCGCGGCAGCCAAAGGGCTTCTGCCAGGTCCTCCGTCCACCCCCTCTCGATAAAGTCGAGATAGTGGTGTTCCCCTCGCGCATAGATTTTATCCCCGAGCACTGGAAATCCCAAATGGGCCAGATGCACCCTAATTTGGTGGGTCCGGCCAGTCAGAGGCCGCGCCCTCAGAAGGGCAAACCGGCCCCGGGCACCTTCCACTCGCCGTAAAACCTGAAACTCGGTCTTCGCCTCCGCCCCGGCGGGATGCACGGCTCGCTGCAACCAGACTTGAGAGGGTGCCACCTCGCCGAGCCGCAAGATAGGGGCCTCCACCTCGGATTCTGTCCAGTCCGGCCACCCAAAAACCATGGCCAGATATTCTTTATGGACCTCCCGCCGTTGCATGGCCAACCCAGCCGCCCTGGCGGCGGACCCATTCTTGGCCACTATCACCAAGCCGCTCGTTTCGCGATCGAGTCGATTGATGATCGAAATCTGCCCTCCAGTCGCCAATTCGTATCCAAGAAGGTCACGCAGCCCGTCCCAAAGCGTTCGCGGACCACCAGGCTTGCTGGGATGAACAAGTAACCCTGCCGGCTTATCCACCGCCAGAAAATCTGCGGTCTCTCCAATCACCTGGAACTCCTCGTATCTCTTCATACTCACATCGCCGACATTTATGCCTGCGAATGTCATGATGCGAAATCGGAAAGTTTCCCCCTTCGTTGGAAAGCTGTGCAGGCGGAGGTGGCCAGGTCCCAAAAACTGAGTTGATGGTTGAGAGCCCATGACGGAGAGTCTAAAGCTGACTCTTTTCTCTGGGGTTCGAGCCTGTGCGCCCGGCGAGCCATGGGACAAAACTCGCTGACCATCCCTTCTTCACCACCACCCCATCGCCACTCGACTTTCTTCTTCGAATGATTCGCCTTGATCACGTCACTCGACGGTATTCCCACAGCGCCGGCACCATTCGCGCCCTTGACGACGTCAGCTTGGAGATTCCCTTCGGCACCTTTGTCTCCGTGACTGGTCCTAGCGGATGTGGCAAGAGCACATTGCTCAATGTCCTGGGCGGATTGGACACGCCGGATGAAGGGGAAATCTGGATCGGCGATCTCCCCTTACACCGGGCCGGGGACGCCGCCCTCACCCGCCACCGGCGTTTCGATCTGGGAATTGTCTTTCAGTTTTTCAATCTCCTACCCGCCATGACTGTGGCCGAAAATGTCGAACTGCCCCTCCTTCTCCGCGGGGATCCGGCCGGGCGGTCCCAGGCCCGCGTGAAGGAGGTCCTCGACCTCGTCGGACTCAGCTCCCGGTCCACCCATTTCCCCCACCAACTCAGTGGGGGCGAAATGCAACGCGTCGCCATTGCCCGTGCCCTCGCCGGCCGCCCGAAGCTTCTTCTTGCCGACGAACCCACTGGCAATCTCGACAGCACCAACGCCTCTCAGGTGGCGGAATCTCTTCTCACCATTGCCGCTCAAAATCTCACCACATTGATTCTGGTCACTCACGATGAGGCCCTCGCCAGGCTGGCCTCCCGGCAGATCCGTATGCGGGACGGACAAGTCGCCTCGCCGGGATAGGCTTCCGACCCCGCCCAAAGATGTCTTCCCAAAAAATCGTCCCGCTGGTTAATTGCTCCCCGGAATGACGGATCGGCCCTGCCGAACCGTTCCCGAATTTGCCCATTCGATGGAAAAACAACGTACTCTCGCATCCTCAGCCAGCATGGAAGGCACCGCCCTGCATACGGGCGAAAAGGTCTCTCTCACCATCGAACCGGCGCCGCCCAACCACGGCTTTAAGTTCAAACGCTCCGATTTGCCTGACGAACCGATCGTGGAGGCGAAGGTTGAACACGTCAAAACCGTGGAGCGTTCCACCACGCTGGTTGAGGGATCCGTCAAGATCCATACCGTCGAGCACGTCCTCTCCGCCCTCTCGGGCATGGGGGTGGACAATGCCCTCATCACCATGAACGCCAAGGAGCCGCCGATCAGCGACGGCAGCGCCAAGGTTTTTGTCGAACTGATCAAACAAGCCGGTATCGTCGATCAAAACGAACCTCAAAAATTCTTTGAGCCCATCGAACCCGTCGTCATCCAGTCCGGTGAGTCGATCCTCACCATCCTGCCCGACCCAAAGTTCCGCATTTCCTGCACCCAAGTCGGCCCGGAAGGGCGCTTTACCCAATACCTCAGCGCCGAAATTACGCCGGAATTTTACGAGAAGGAAATCGCCCCGGCCCGCACCTTCGTCTTCTATGAGGATGTCAAACCCCTCATGGACAAGGGTCTCATCAAAGGCGGGAGCCTGGAAAATGCCGTTGTCGCCCGGGGTGATAGCGTCCTGAGCAAGGAACCGCTCCGCTTTCCTGATGAATTTGTTCGCCACAAGATCCTCGATATCATCGGCGACCTCGCTCTGGCCGGACGGCATCTGCGCGGACACATCGTCGCGGTCAAACCCGGTCACGGCCCCAACACCGAACTCGCCGCCGTCCTCACCAAACGCCAGGCGGAATTTCTAGCCATGGCTCCTCCGCCCATTCCCGCAGAAGGATGTGTGCTCAGTATCACCGAGATCATGCGCACTCTCCCGCATCGCTTTCCATTCCTCATGGTGGACCGCATCATAGAATTCGTCGTCGATGTCCGGGCCATTGGCGTAAAAGCCGTCACCATCAATGAGCCATATTTTCAAGGGCATTTCCCCGGCCATCCTGTCATGCCCGGCGTCCTCCAAATCGAAGCCATGGCCCAGGTGGCCAGCATCGTCATGATGAGGAAACCAGAAAATGCCGGGAAAATTGGTTATTTCATGAGCGCCGACAAATTGAAGTTCCGCAAGCCGGTCTTCCCCGGCGATACGCTTTTCATTCATTGCGATATGCTCAGCGCCAAGAAACGCCTCGGAAAAGCCGCCTGCAAGTGCATCGTGAACAACGAAGTCGTCTCCGAGGGCGAACTCCTTTTTGGGCTGATCGATCGATGATGTTCGTCCCTAAAGCCAACCCAGGCAGCCCGGCCGACGAGCCGATTGCTCTCTCTTCCAGACGATGATCCATCCCACCGCAGTCATCGACCCGAAGGCGGAAATCGGGAACGGAACAGAAATTGGTGCCTTTTGCGTCATTGGCGCCAATGTCACCCTCGGCGACAACTGCGTCCTCGCCAATCACGTCAGCGTGGCCGGCCCGACCCGCATCGGCGACAGCAACCATTTTTTTCCGTTCACTTCCATCGGCCAGCGCTCCCAGGATCTCAAATACGAAGGCGAACCGACCCACCTTCAAATCGGCCAACACAACAGCTTCCGCGAGTTCTGTACCGTCAATCGCGGCACCAGTCCCAACAGCAAAACCGTCATTGGGAATCACAATAATTTTCTCGCCTATGCCCACGTCGCCCACGATTGCACCGTAGGCGACCACGTCATTTTTTCCAATAACGGGACCCTCGCCGGACACGTCATTGTTGAGGATTATGCCGTCATCGGAGGATTAAGCGGTGTCCACCAATTCTGTCGCATCGGTCAACATGCCATCCTGGGAGGTTGCACAAAAATCGTTCAGGATGTGCCGCCCTTCATGGTTGCGGACGGAAATCCCGCGGAAATCCGGGGGATCAATCAGGTCGGTCTTGAGCGTCGTGGTTTCACCCCTGAAGAAATCCGCTCCCTCCGCGAAGCCTATCGCCTCCTCTGTCGCGGCAACCTCAATGTCAAGCAGGCTTGTGACACCATCCGGGAAGAAGTTCCCCTCAATCCCCGCCTGACCGATCTGCTGGCTTTTATCGAGGCCAGCAAAAGGGGGATCGTCAGGTAGATCCTCCCCTTCCGGAGTAAGAAAAGTATTTCCCAAGCGCAGCCAATCGGCGGAAGATGCCTGCCATGACGGATTCATCAATGTCTTCAGCCGGGAAGCGTTTTCGGCAGGCGGTGGAGGACGAACGCCCTTTGCAGGTCATGGGGGTGGTCAACGCCTATTGCTCGCTGCTGGCCGCGCGAGCGGGATTTCGAGCCCTCTATCTTTCGGGAGCGGGCGTGGCCAATGCGTCGTTTGGGTTGCCGGATTTGGGCCTCACCACCTTGAACGATGTTTGTGAAGATGTGCGGCGAATCAGTCAGGCGACAACTTTACCACTTTTGGTTGATGCGGATACGGGTTGGGGCGGCGCGTTTTCCATCGCCCGAACGATTCGGGAACTGACCCGCTCGGGTGCCGCCGGGTGTCACCTGGAGGATCAGGTGCAGGCCAAGCGGTGCGGACACCGTCCCGGCAAGGCCTTGGTCACGGCCGGGGAGATGAGCGACCGCATCAAGGCGGCGGTGGATGCGCGGACCGACCCGGACTTTGTCATCATGGCCCGCACCGATGCACACGCCGATGAGGGATTGGAATCCGCCATCGAGCGATCTCAATCCTATGTGGCGGCCGGAGCGGACATGATCTTTGCCGAAGCTCTGACCGCTCTGGATGAATATCGAGCCTTCACCACCACCGTGAAAGTTCCAGTGTTGGCCAACATCACTGAATTCGGCAAGACCCCGCTCTTCACGGTCGAGGAACTTGGGGACGCCGGAGCCCGCTTGGTCCTCTATCCCCTCAGTGCCTTCCGGGCCATGAACCGGGCCGCCGAGGCCGTCTATAAAACCATCCGGAAGGAAGGAACCCAAATGAACCTTACCGAAACCATGCAAAGCCGGGTTGAGCTCTACGAGGTGCTGAATTATCACGCCTACGAAGACAAGCTCGATACCTTGTTTGCCAAAACCCAAGCCGAATCACCCGATTCCTAACCCTCATGAGCACCACCACCCCTTCCCAACCGGTCCCATTCAAACCGAAAAAATCGGTCGCACTTTCCGGAGTGCCCGCCGGCAACACCTCTCTCTGCTCGGTCGGTCGAAGCGGCAATGATTTGCATTACCGGGGCTATGATATTCTCGATTTGGCCGCCCACTGCGAATTTGAGGAAGTGGCCCACCTTTTGGTCCACGGGGCCTTGCCTACCGCAGCGGAGCTGAAAACGTATAAGGCCAAGTTGCGTTCGATGCGCGGTCTGCCTCAGGCGGTGCGCAATGTGCTGGAAGCCCTACCGGCCGCAGCCCATCCCATGGATGTCATGCGGAGCGGGGTTTCGGCGCTGGGATGCGCCTTGCCCGAGAAGGACTCCCACGCCGCCGCCGATGCGCGTGAGATCGTGGACACTCTCCTGGCGTCATTGAATTCGATGTTGTTGTACTGGTTTCATTTCGCTCACCACGGTCGTCGAATTGAAGTG
>CALBXK010000225.1 GCA_937890535.1 uncultured Spartobacteria bacterium | reverse complement strand
CCGAGAAAACGATGATGAAAAACCTCCGCACCAAGCGATTCGAGAAAACGCCTGGTGGACGGGCGGATTGTTCTATTTCACGTATAAGCTGCGGTTGCATCAGACACATTGGGAAAACCCATATTTTTCGGTCAGCGTGCCAACTTGCTTCCGCTTCTCCGCCGGAGTCACATCGGTGCGCCGCATCACGCAGTGGGCTTCGTGCTCAAAAGCGCGCATTTGGGTGGCTTTCTGCGCCAGAGTGGGCAGGCAACTCTGCGGGATTTTGATCACTCCTTCAAAATTCGCATGCACCAAGTCTCCGGGGGCAATCGTAATCCCGCCGACATGAACTGGTTGATTGATTGCCGTCACCCGCAACGCCGTGTGATGAATCGTCAACCCCCGGCAATAAGCCGCGAAGGGCACGCTGGCCATGCCGGGCGCGTCCCGCACGCCACCATCCGTGACTGCACCCACACATCCGGCGGCAAACAGCGTCTTGGCCATGCCATCGCCGAGGATGCACTCATGGCCGGGCCGCGAACCCACGGCTTTAACCACCCAGATCACCGGCACCTTCATCTCGCCAATCTCCTCGACCTGCTGCCAAAATCCGTCGGTGTCAGCCGTGCCGCCGGGCGAACTGGAATCCATCTCGCAAGTGACCGCCACGCCCACCGTCGGACCTAGGCCAGGAGTCACGGATTGAATCTCTCCCGCCATGTAATATTCATGAGGGGGAGTCGGATCAATATACTCGATGGTATTGGCCAGCAGCGCGGTGTCGAAATCCCGCAGTTCTTCAATAATTGAGTTCAGTGGTAACATAAATTTAACCGGCTTTGATTTCCTTTTGCCAGGGTTTGGGGGTCAAATCCTCTCCATCCGGACGGGGAAGATTGGCCCAATGTCCGCTGGCGTCGCGGCCCCGGCAGATCACCCCAAACTTATTCCAATCCGCCGTGGATCGGACTTCCGCCGGGATATAACGAATCGTCAGCCCGCAACGCCGGCGGTCCGACGAGTTGGGAGCCGATCCATGGACGATCATGTCGGCATGCATGGACATGGTGCCGGCCTTCAGTTCAAAAGGCACCGGTTTGCCGTATTGATCCACATTGGAAATCTCCTGATCGAGCACTCCCGGATCCTTGGGTTTCTCCCATTGCAAAGGCCCCAGGGTATGAGTGCCGGGGATCACGTGCATGCAGGCGTTCTCCATATCGGCATCGTCAATCGCCAGCCAGACGGTCACGGTGCGCGATTGGTCGAACGGCCAAAAGGAAGCGTCCTGATGCCAGGAGACCGCCTTGGGATCGTGGGGCATCTTGCAAAAGAAATGCGTCCCCCAGCAAACCACATTCGGACCAATCAGCTCTTCCACATGATCAAGGATCAAGGGATTGGTGATGATGTCATAGATACCGCGGCATTGCGTATGATAGCTGCAAATCGCATAGGAATCCCGCCCGTCGTTCTGCTTCTTTATCCCGGCCAATAAAAAGTCGAAATACTCCCGATTGGCCGCCACTTGGGCCTGGTCGTAGATCGCGAAAGGTTTGACGTAACCTTTGCTGTTATAGAACTGGATCTGCTCCGGCGTCAGCTTCCGCGGATCAGGATTCACAATGTTGTGAAACTTCAGACTTCTGTCCGTCCCGGACAATGGGATGGCATGCTCTTCCTGCCTTTGAGTCATCATGCAAAATTCGATTTCATTGCGGCGAGGCTAAATCGTGACATGTCAGCAGTCAACATGAATCGAGGCTGCGAATCATTTGAACTGTCGCTGATATTATTCCACTCCGCGTTTCAACTCTTCCAGCTGTTTCATCGCCTGGTGCTCCCAGTCTTTTTCCGTGGCCGAGAAAAAACCCACCGCCATCTGATACGTGCCGTCGAAGCCTTTGGGCATGATCGTTTCGCCGAAGGAATGGAGGGCGGTCTTGCGGTACGATCCGGGCGCATCAACCAGGAAGAAGGCACTTTGCGCATCCGGCGGGCTCTTGAGCAGATAAGCCACACTGCCCTTGCCGCTTGTTGGATTGAAAACGGCCACCCAGCGGGAGTCTTTAACCAAGCCGGCAGCGGTAGGGCCCTCCTTGAGAAAACTCCCGCGTTTCAGAATTCCGCTATCGTTCCCGAACAAATAGTCGGTCGCCTCGGGCGTCCACGCATACATCAACGGGAAGGCTGTTTGGAGATCCATCTCCTCAACAGCCTGAAGCCGGGCGGTTTCGACCAATATGCCATCGCGTATAGAGAACGAGGATTGCAAATCCACTCCCCGGATTTTCGAGGTCCTTTCCATGCGGAAGGAGGTGCCGCTTAGAGTCATCTCCGGCGAGAAGTCCGTCACAGGCTTTTCATCAAGAAACAGTTTGAGGCTGGTGACGATCTCCTTCTCGACTTCACCCTGCTGGCCCGGGACGTCGAGAAAATGAGCCGTGCCCAAATGCCCCACGCCACGAATGGTCAGCACGGTGCCGTAGGCACTGTCCTCCGTGGCCATGACGGTGTTTTGAAAATCAATCCCGCTGAGCGTCCACATCTTGGGTCCGTCAATGCGGGTGCGGATGTCGCCCACGGTCACAACGATCTCCTTGGGCCAGTTCGCTTGCGCCCCAGATTGGGCCGGTGGATTTCCGGCAAGAAGGATGCCCGACGTAGTCTGCCCAAGAGAGAGACCCAGGACGATCAAACGCCGACAACCAGGCAATGGAGTCATACAATTTCCCAACTCATATTTGACCTGGCAATCCGCAATTGTGGCGGGAGAGCAAGGAAGGTCGTCATAGTTTTTTTTGCACAATGGCTTGTGGTTCGTTGCCGATGGTTATCTTCACGTTGTCAAAAACAACGCAGTCATTGCTCGCCCCAAGCTTAATCCGGAAAGCAAGCGGCTGACCGGGTTGGAAATCCGCCGGAAGCGGAAACGTGCCGAGTTCCTGCGCGACCTGCCCAATCTGCTGCTGAGTAAACCGGCAGGTGCGGGTGGCCATATTCACCGCCAACTGCACATGCATCCAACAATCATAGGGAAGAGCCGTGCGGAGCTTGTCGCCGGGTTTCAAAAAACCAAGCGCACCGTCGGCCGACACGACCGAGTTTCCATCCGCGGTTTCGACCATAAGTTGCACCTGGTTGCGGGTTTCCGTGGCCGTGCCGGGAACGATATAGGGATAGGGCAGCGTTGAGCGAATGAACAAATCGACATCGAAGGTGATGACACTGCGGGGTCCAGGCACCACCGGCTTTGTCAGCATGGGGCGAAGTTCGCCACGCCGCTCGGTGAGTGCCGAATGGTTTCCCTCGCGATATGAGGTGCTGGAAATGATCTGAAAGGCTCCCGCCTTCTCGGGTGCTGTCGCCCAATTGCCACCCTTCGCGGCTACGAGTCCATTGAGATCCGCCCCACGCCGGGCATTCTCGAAATCGTCGGAGAAAACAACCTCAGAACCTTCGGGAGTGAAGACCAGATCGGGTTTCCATAAAACCTCCACATCGTCAAGACAAATCTTGCCGCCGGCTGGCCCGGCCGGATGAAACAGCACCTGCCGGAATGTCTTATAGCTGGGCACCGGCACATTGATGTGCGGAGTACCATTTGCCGCTGTCGTGCGAGGCGGAGGAGGGACATAGGGAATCTGATCCGCCAGCAACTCTTCCCCGCCAGGGCCCGCTCGAACCGAATAGCTCTCTGTGGTAAAGTTCACCGATATCAGCAAACGCCGCCATTCCCCCACCGGGATGACTCCGGCGGTTTTGTTCCATATGCCTGTGCCTCCCGGTCCACGGCCGGTCGTGTAGGAAACCATCCCCGTGACGGGTTCCACTCTCACTCCCACATCCAACTCACCACCGCGGTTTTCCAGATATGCGACCACGCCACTTTGCTCGCTCTCACGAAAGACCCAGAACGAAAAGTCGCATTTTCCGTTCGTAATCGCCGTGTCGAGACACATCGAAATATTGCTCCGATCCATGTCGGAATTGTGGAAACCGGTCAGGGTGGGACCGTCGGCGCCATTACTGACCAGCCTCACTGCGTTACCGGTCTCTCCCCGTCGAACGGCATTCTGGATGACCGGTTTGCCGCTCGCTTCATCGCCAAAAGCATACCAACCGCCAGGACAGGCCCGCAGCTTGGGGTCGTGCGCCACCAATCCGTAGGAGCCGGCGGGAGGGAGCTTCGTCGCATCAGTGGGAAAACTGTCAAAACTCTGTGAGATGAACTTGATGGCACCGAAGTCCTTTATATCGGAAAGCCACTGGCTCCAGCGCTGATACCACGCCGAAGTATAGAGCTCATACCACATATCCACCCGCCACCCATCGGCCCCCTCCGGCGGGGGCTCGTCGAAGTACGCCATGGCTCCACTGGAGAGCAACCTAATCTCAGGATGCGCACTCTTCGCGATATACTCGCTCAGGATGGGAAAGGGAATAACTCCTACACCCTCCCGCACGTGAGTGAGGTATCCCTTTTTGTCCGCATCCGGATCTACCGTGCCTTCGAAATGCACCGGACAGATTATGGCATCAATAAGCCCCTCATCCACCCAAGTCCGCCAGTCCAGCCGCTGGTTTCCCAAGATCGGGCCGGCGTATTCCCCGGACAGCGTAACGGCGATCTGAATTTTTGGATCCACTTCGTCCAGTGCCTTCCGCAATTCCCGGTAAAAACGGGTGATATGCTCACCCCGCAGGTTGCGCCAATTTTCCACCATCGGATCATCAATCTTGAAATCCGGGCTGAACGCATCAAAGCGGGGGTCGGTCATGATATCGACATTGTACTTCTGCTTCATCTCCTCGGCGACCAGCGCATTGAAACCGTATTGATCGCCTTTCTCGGGCGGATCGACCAGTTGATTGGCCTCGCTGCGCATGCAGGCAATGAAACGTTTTACTCCCAAGGTCTTCGCCATGTGGACAAACTCAGAAATCTTGGTCGCCCGCGCCTCGGGATAAGCGTATTCACGCACCATCCAAAGCTTGTTGCCCTTGCGGTCCACCGTGATCCCCTCGGGATGCTCGAGAAAATAGGTGCTGGAATAGGACCACGGAACCATCCGTCCCAAGCCAGGGGTGCCGATATGGCCCGGCGCCCCGTCACTATAAAGATGCGGATGCCAAACCCACATTTTGAAATCAAGCGGCGCGGAAATTCTCTCCGCCGTCTCCAACACGTTGAATTTCTCCGCCACCCGGTCAATGAAATCGAGAACCAGCTGCAGCCGCGGGTTTTGCTCTTTGCTGTTATTGCGCGAAATCATCGGCTCGAAATCCGCAAGATCAGAGCGAAGCGTGACTCCGTTGAGCCCCCGGGCCTGCCAGCGTTTGATGGTCTTCTCCAAGGCCTCCGGAGAATCCATGGACGCATCCGTACCGGGCCCATAACAAATCACCGCGTCCCCCCAACTGGGTACCGCCCAGCGTTGAACCGGTTTGGCAAGCACCTCCTCGGCACTCCATGCCTGGCCAGCAAGCGCCAAACCCAAGAGGCACATTCTGGCGAAGATTAACTTGATCGAGAAATTAGAAGACATGGGGATTTTGTTTCTTGGTTTGCTATTCTTCGTCGTAACTACGGGCTATCCGGGGAAGCTTTTTTTAACTCGTCCACCTTGGCCAAAGCGGCTTTCTCCCAATCTTGCTCCGTGGCGGAGAAAAACCCCACCGCCGCTTGATAGGTACCATCGAAACCTGCCGGCATCACTTTTTCCACGAAACTCATGATCCGCAATTTGCGATACGCAACCGGGGAGTCGGTCCATTGCAGCCATCCATCCGCATCAGGCGGATGCTTGAGAAGATAACAGACACTGCCTTTGCCCGTGACCGGATTGAAGACAGCCATCCAGCGCGAGGTCTTTTCCGGAGGTTCGTCGGATTGGCCCTCCTTGCGAAAAATGCCCCGCTTTTGAATCCCATTGTCGTCGCCAAACGCATAAAGCGTCGCCTCGCGCGTCCACGCATACATCAGCGGGTAGGTAATCTGGAGATCAATCGTCTTCGTGGCACGCATGTGCGCCGTCTCGATCAACACACCGTTGCGGATGGAAACGGAGGATTCCAAATCCAAGTCCCGGATTTTCGACGTCCTCTCCATGCGGAACGAGGTGCCGCTTAGAGTCATCTCCGGCGAGAAGTCCGTCACAGGCTTTTCATCAAGAAACAGTTTGAGGCTGGTGACGATCTCCTTCTCGACTTCACCCTGCTGGCCCGGGACGTCGAGAAAATGAGCCGTGCCCAAATGCCCCACGCCACGAATGGTCAGCACGGTGCCGTAGGCACTGTCCTCCGTGGCCATGACGGTGTTTTGAAAATCAATCCCGCTGAGCGTCCACATCTTGGGTCCGTCAATGCGGGTGCGGATGTCGCCCACGGTCACGACGACCTCCTTCGGCCAATTCTCCTGCAAAGATGCACTTTCGGCGAAGGCAATGCTTGCTGATGCCGACAGAAGAAGAAACCAGACGCTTCGTGAACAAAGTGTGTAAGGACGCAAAGGACGGCTTGATGAGAACCTTTTCATCCTTCGATCCTTTGCGTGAGGTTCTCTTTTTTCATCATGGCAGAAGTTCCGGGCCAGCGGCAGGGGCAGCCTGGCCGTGTTTCACCCGATTGCTTAAATCCCGCAGGGCGCCTTCCATCAACATCGTCGGTTCGGAAATTCCGAGGAAGTTGAACCCGCGGGGGCGCAGCAAAGCGGGGTCGCCGATGATCCAGGTATTTTTCCCCTCGGCCTTGCCCGCGGCCAAAATTTGATCGAGCGCGGCGAGAAGCTCGGGGGCATCGGGTTTCCAGCAGCAGCCGAGAGACGCGGACATATCGTACGGCCCGATGGCCAGAGCCGTAGTCAGAGGATGTGCGGCGATCTGACTCACGCAGGCCAG
>CALBXK010000224.1 GCA_937890535.1 uncultured Spartobacteria bacterium | reverse complement strand
CCTGGTCGGACATGGCATCCGCCACGCAGCGCGGCAGGACATTGACCCCGGCGTGGCCAAGAAAAATCTGCTTTTTAGCGACGGGAAAGCGCTCCAGGCGTTCGTCTTCGCTGGCGAATAGACTCATGGTTTTCTTTCGGCCTCTTCAATGAGTTCCCAAAACCCTCCGGCCCCGCCAAGTTGCTCGTCTTCTTCATCCATGGGAAGATTGGAGCGGAAAAGAAAATCCCGGATGGTGTTTTTGTGCAGGACCCTGTGAACGAGGATTCCGTCCGGGTTACTTTCAAAATAAAGCCGATAGTCCCGCGCCCGACAGCGGAGCAATTGTCGGCCGTCCCGCCGGACCTCTCCGAAGCGGGCGTTGTCGAGATTCTCAAGATCTTCGGGCAAGAATTGAAACTCCGTCAGGAGATCCAACTGGAGTTCCTTGGGCAGGGCGGCCATTTCCGCCGCACTGATGGCATTGAAGATCACTTGAAACACGACGGGATATTGAAGTGAGAAACGGGAAGTCGGAAGCCGGAAGTTGGATTTCTGCCGCGGAATTCTTTAATTTCTATCGCCGTTCCTGGTGATTCCCCGCCAGGCGGTTTCGGGAATGAGGGCGAGAAGGAGGAGGACAAAGGGCCAGACGAGCGCGAAATAGCGATGGTTTTCGATTCCCACGAGATAGACGGCAAAGAGGTAGCCAGCGAATGCGATCGTCCAGATTCCCAGCGTCCGGAGGAACGGGGGAACGAGCGAGAGCGCCATCCCAAGCAGGGTCGCCCATCCCAGGGGCGCCGGCCATCCGGAGGTGCGATCAATGAGATCTCCGGGAGCCTGGTAGGCGTCGGCGTATTTGAGATAGAAGCGGGTTAGAAATGCGTCCGGACGGGGCATGACCCGGGTCCGGAGTTCCTCATAGGATGGATAGGGAGCCTGGCGTGGGATGCCAAAGGCGATGCGCAGCATGCTTTCTTCCGGGGGACCGTAGTATTGTTCGTGGAGGCTGTCGCCATAGTAGGCGGCCCGAAATCGCGAGGTTTTAAAGTCGTTCTGGTTGCAGGAACCGGCCAGCCGCTGCAGGGCGATGCGGGCAAAAAGATCCGGGCGGGCAAGGATGCCTTCCCTGGCCAGATCGCGGTAAAGCGGGTCCCGTTCGTCTTTGGATAGGCGGGACCAGAGTTTGTATTGGGGCGAGTCTCCCGGGCTGCGCAGGAAATCATGGATCTCGTCATCCTCTTTGTTGTAGGTGGAAAGGCGGGAGCGTTTCTCCGTGACCCAGTCGTGGATCTCGGCTTTGTATTCGGCGTGAAGCGGGGTGTCGAGCTGAGTGAGGGGAAAGGCACTTGTGTAGAGGAGCCAGGAGCTCTGGTTGTTGTCTCCCACAGTCAGGCTGGCCAGAAAGATGGCCCCGAGGGCGGTCCATTCGCGCCATTTCAGGATCCGCCAGGCGAGGATGAGTGCGAGGCCGATAATGACCCCGGGCCAGAGCAATTTGCCGGCGGGCTTCGTCAGCAGGAGGATGGCGAAGGGAATTAGGAACCACCACCAAAGGCGGCAAGCCCGGGCTGGCTCTCGCTGACTGGTCCAGGCAACCCATCCGCCGAGGGTCCAGTTCATGGCCTGAAAAAAGATCGGGTCGGCGATCAGTTCGTGCTCGAACCACATGAAAACCGGCATGCCTGCCAGAAGTGCGGTCACCGGGATGATCGTCCAGCGCCAGGACACGAAGGAGCGGCGGATGATATAGGCGATGGGCAGAAGACTGGCCAAACCCAGAAGGGGTTGGACCCAAGCCAGCCAGCGGAGGGTGCCGCCAGGCAGGAGGGAGAACGGAAAAACGAAGAGCGGATAGAGGTAGCGACGTTTTTCGTTGATGCTGAAATAGAAGTCGGTCATGACGCCGTTCGAAAATCCCATAAACGAACGGGAATCCGCTCCGAAAAAGGCATAGGGCGACGTGTAAATCAGGATGAGCCGGAGCACGGCCCCGAACAGCAGGGCAGGAATCGTCCAGAGGAGAACATCCCGCAAGAGCGGATGCTTTTTGAACCAGGTCCGCATCAGACCGATTTGTTGGTGGCGGTGAGAAACGGCTGGATGGCGGCAACAAGGTCCTGGAAGGAGGAAAAATCAATTTGCTGCTGGCCATCGCTCATGGCTTCGGCGGGGTTGGGGTGAACTTCGACGATGAGACCGTCTGCTCCCATGGCGATAGCACCGGCGCAGAGGGCGGTGACCAGATCCGCTCGCCCGCAGCCCTGGCTGGGATCGACAATGACGGGCAGGTGCGATTCTTTTTTGGCGATGGCCACGGCTGCCAGATCGAGGGTGTTCCGGGTATAGGTCTCGAACGTGCGGATGCCCCGCTCGCAAAGCATTACGTTGGGATTGCCGTGGGCCAGGATATACTCGGCGGCCAGGAGCCACTCTTCGATCCGTTCGCTCATTCCGCGTTTGAGGAGAATGGGTTTCCCGCTTTTGGCGGCTTCGATAAGAAGTTGGTAGTTCTGTGAATTGCGGGCTCCAATTTGCAGGATGTCCGCAACCGCGGCAACATGCTCGACATCGCGTTCGCTGAGGACTTCGGTGATGATCTTCAAGCCGGTCTCCTCGCGGGCTCCTGCCAGAAGGGCGAGACCTTCGCGGCCAAGGCCTTGAAACTCATACGGAGACGTGCGCGGCTTGTACGCCCCGCCGCGTAAAACGGTCGCTCCCGCTGCTTTGACCGCCCGGGCGGTCTCGAATAATTGCTTCTCGCTTTCGACGGAGCATGGTCCGGCCATGAGGCAGAAATTGGATCCGCCAATCTCCACTCCAGCCACATCGATGAGAGTGTTTTTGGGGTGGGATTCACGGCTGGTCAGCTTGAAACGCTTTTGCACCCGCAACACACTTTCGACCTGGGGAAGGGCGTTGAGAGATTCCAGATTCGCATGGGTGCGTTCGTCTCCGATGGCGGCTACCAC